>NZ_JAZGQL010000004.1:0-307445 GCF_036421995.1 Plantactinospora veratri | reverse complement strand
ATGAGCCGAACCGTCATCTACGAGCAGATGCGCGCCGGCCGACTCCGCTACGTCCGGCAGGGCACCGACCGGCGCATCCCCGCCAGCGCCATCACGGAGTACGTCGCGCTACTGGAACAGGAACACGAAACCGCACGAGGAGTTGCCGCCTGATGAGTAAGCGTCGAAGCCGTGGTGACGGTGGCCTGCACTGGGACGAGAAGCGACAGCGCTGGATCGCATCCGTCACCACCGGCTACACCCCCGCCGGAAAGCGCATCGTCCGGCGGGGTAGCGGCAAGACCAAGACGGAGGCAAAGAACAAGCTCAAGGAGGTTCTGCGCGACCACGAAGACGGACTTACCATCGCGCCGCACGGCGTCACTGTTACCGACGCGGTAACCGACTGGCTCACGTACGGGCTCAATGGACGGTCGGACAGCACGCGGGAGAACTACTCGTATCTTGCTCGGACTCACATCATCCCGAAGCTTGGCGCACGCAAGCTGCGCGAACTCAGCGCGGAAGAGGTTGACCGGTGGCTGGCCGATCTCGCGAAGGAGTTGAGCACTCGCACGGTTCGACTTCTGCACTCGCTACTGAATCGAGCGATCACCCGGGCCATGGCCCGGGACAAGGTGAAGCGCAACGTAGTGGTGCTGTGCTCGATCCCGAGAGGGCAGGAAGGTCGTCCGTCGAAATCGCTCACGCTCGACCAGGCGAAAGCGATTCTCAAGGCAGCAGAAGACAGCCGGCTATACGCCTACGTAGTGCTCTCACTCCTGACGGGCGCCCGGACCGAGGAACTACGCGCGCTCACGTGGGATCACGTCGACCTAAACGGCAACCCTGACGCCACTCCCCCGGTGCCACCCACGATCGAGGTATGGCACTCGGTCCGAGCCGGTGGCGACACCAAGACCCGCAAATCGCGCCGGACTCTTGCCCTGCCATTGCGGTGCGTCAAGGCGCTCAAGAGTCACCGCGAGCAGCAACGACGCGACCGGGATAAGGCCGGGAAAGACTGGCAACCGGGTCGGATCGTATTCACGACTTCGGTAGGCACCGAGCTGGACGCAGCGAACGTCCGGCGTGCGTTCCGCCGGGTAGCCACCATGGCTGGTCTCGACGCGGCGCGCTGGACACCCCGGGAACTGCGGCACAGCTTTGTGTCGGTGCTGTCCGACAGCGGCGTGAGCATCGAAGACATAGCCGACCTGTGCGGGCACTCGGGGACCACAGTCACGGAGACGGTCTACCGGCACCAACTCCGGCCGGTACTGCTCAACGGCGCGGTAGCCATGGACCGGATCTTTGACCCTGGACCGCCGAAGTCAGCAGCGTAGTCACTCAGTTAGACACTCAGAGACGAAGAGAGGGCATATCCATCGATGAGATATGCCCTCTGACCTCGGTCGGGACGGCCGGATTCGAACCGACGACCCCTTGACCCCCAGTCAAGTGCGCTACCAAACTGCGCCACGTCCCGCTCCCGCCCGGCCTCCACCGTGCGACAGCCGGTACAGCGTAGCGCAGGGCGGTTTCGCACGTGCAGCGGCCCACCGTCGCCCCGTCGCCCCTTCACGTTCCATCGGGTGCGCCACACCCCCTATCCCATCCTAGGAAGATAGGTCATTGCTTGAGTCGGAGTCGAAGCCCGAGATCGGTCACGGGTGTCGGAGAGGCGCGATCGTCCCGTCCGGCTCGTGGTGAACCGGACGGGACGGAGGATCGTCGAACTCGGCGCCGGGCTCAGCCGTGCGCCTTGCCCCGTCCGCCGGCACCGACCTTCTTACGAGGACGTACCGAGACCTCCACCGGGCTGCCCTCGAAGCCGAACTCCTCGCGGAGCTTCCGCTCGACGAAGCGCTGGTACCCGGCATCGAGCGGGCCGGTGGTGAAGAGTACGAACCGAGGCGGGCAGGTACCGGCCTGGGTGGCGAAGAGCACCCGAGGCGCCCGGCCGCCCCGCACCGGGTGCGGTGTCGCCTGCACCAGTGCGGTGAGCCACTGGTTCAGCTGCCCGGTCGGAACCCGGGTCTCCCAGCTCGCCAGGGCGGTACGCAACGCCGGGGCGAGCTTGTCCACCGCCCGCCCGGTCTTCGCCGAGACGTTGATCCGGATCGCCCAGGGAATTCGACGCAGCTCCCGCTCGATCTCCTTGTCCAGGTAGTAGCGGCGGTCAGCGTCGACCAGGTCCCACTTGTTGAAGGCGATCACCAGGGCCCGGCCGGTCTCGGTCACCGTGGTGAGGATCCGCTGGTCCTGCTCGCTGATCGGCTCACTGGCGTCGAGGAGTACCACCGCCACCTCGGCCGCCTCGATCGCGGCGGCGGTACGCAGGCTCGCGTAGTACTCCGTACCGCTGGCCTTGCCGACCCGCTTGCGCAACCCGGCGGTGTCCACCAGCTGCCAGACCTCGCCGCCGATCTCGACCAGGCTGTCCACCGGGTCGACGGTGGTGCCGGCTACCGCGTCGACGACCGCCCGCTCCTCCTTGGCGAGCCGGTTGAGCAGGCTGGACTTGCCGACGTTGGGTCGGCCGACCAGCGCCACCCGGCGCGGCCCGCGCGGCCCCGCCTCGCTGACCGGCGGCGCGTCCGGCAGCGCCTCCAGGATCGCGTCGAGCAGGTCGCCGGAGCCCCGGCCGTGCAGCGCCGAGACGGGCCGCGGCTCGCCCAGCCCGAGCGACCACAGCGAGGTGGCCTCGAGTTCCACGGCCGTGTTGTCGGCCTTGTTGGCGACCAGCAGCACCGGCTTGGCACTGCGCCGGAGCATGCGTACGGCGGCCTCGTCGACGTCGGTGGCCCCGACCGTGGCATCGACCACGAACAGCACCACGTCGGCGGTGGCGACGGCGTTCTCGGCCTGGGCGGCGATGGCGGCGGCCCGGTCCCTCGCGTCCGGCTCCCAGCCGCCGGTGTCGACCACCGTGAACTGCCGTCCCGACCACTGCGCGTCGTACGGGACCCGGTCCCGGGTCACCCCGGGCGTGTCCTCCACCACCGCCTGCCGGCGCCCGATGATCCGGTTCACCAGCGTCGACTTGCCGACGTTGGGCCGGCCGACCACGGCCACCACCGGCACCGGGCCGGCCGGCTCGGCCTCCTCGACGTCCGGCTCCCGCAGCTCGACCCAACCATCCCCCGCGTTCACGCCGCCTCCTCAACTGCACCACCGGGGCGAACCAGGACGGTGTCGCCCCGCCGGGTGCTACCCCGGTCGTCCACTAACTCACCGATCCCGCCGATCCGCCGGTTCACCGGGCAGACCGCCGATCGGTGAGCAGGTCGTGCAGCCGTGCGACGACCTCGTCGATACCCAGGGCGGTGGTGTCCAGCACCACGGCGTCCGGAGCCTGCCGCAGCGGGTCCGCCGCCCGGGTGGAGTCGAGCCGGTCCCGTCGGGCCAGGTCGGCGGCGGTGGCGGTGAGGTCGGCGGCGTTCTCCGAGCTGCGCCGCTGCGCCCGCGCCTCGGCCGAGGCGGTCAGGTACACCTTGAGGTCGGCGTCGGGTGCCACCACCGAGCCGATGTCCCGGCCCTCCACCACGATCCGGCCGGCTGCGGCGATCATTTCGCGCTGCTGCGCGACCAGCAGTTCGCGTACGGCGGGCACGGCCGACACCGCCGAGACCGCCGCCGTCACCTCGGCGCCCCGGATCTCCCGGTCGACGGCGACGCCGTCGGCGGTCACGCTCGGCGCCTCGGGGTCGACGCCGATCTTCAGGTCGGTCTCCCCCGCCACCTTCGCCACCGCCTCGGCGTCCTGCGGGTCGACCCCGGAGCGCAGCACCGCCCAGGTGACGGCCCGGTACATCGCCCCGGTGTCGAGGTATCGGGCACCGAGCGCGTTCGCCAGCCGACGGGAGACGGTGGATTTCCCCGAACCGGACGGGCCGTCCACGGCAACCACACATCGCCCGGTCCGTACCTTTTCCGCCACCGTTCCTCCTCCACCGATCCCTTGGGCGATACGCCCGACAGTGCCGAGTTTCGCGGGAGGCCGGCCGTGGCGGCCCCGCCGCGTGTCGCTGTCCATCATGCCCCGTCCGCCGTATCGGCCCGCGCCCGACACCGGACGCGGCAGCGCCCCCGACACCGAACGAGGCGGCGCCCCGACACCGGACACGACGGCGCCCAGGCGCCGCAGGCACGGCGCCGGGCGACGAAGGTCAGCGCCGCCTCCCCGGCCCGGGATCGACCAGGGTCAGAGCCGGGCGACCGGGATCAGTCACCCACCGCCTTGAAGAGCGCGGCGATCTCGGCGTTGGTCAACCGGCGGTTACGACCGGGCCGCAGATCACCGAGCCGGATCGGACCGATGGCGGTACGGATCAGCCGGGACACCGGGTGCCCGACCTCCTCCAGCAGCCGCCGGACGATGTGCTTGCGCCCTTCGTGCAGGGTCAACTCCACCTGGGCCGTTCGTCCCAGCGTGTCCACGAGGCGGAACTCGTCCACCCGGGCGACGCCGTCGGAGAGTTCCACGCCGGCCTTCAGCCGCCGTCCGGCGCTGCGGGACAGCGGCCCCGCCACCTCGCACAGATAGGTCTTCGGCACCCCGTACGACGGGTGCATCAGCCGGTGCGCCAGCGTGCCGTCGTTGGTGAGCAGCAGCAGTCCCTCGCTGTCGGCGTCGAGTCGACCGACGTGGTAGACCCGTTCCTCCACCCGGCCGAGGAAGTCGGCCAGCGCGGTACGCCCCTTCTCGTCCGCCATCGTCGAGACCACGCCGCGCGGCTTGTTCATCGCCAGGTAGACCAGCCGGGTGTCGGTGACGAGCCGCTCACCGTCGACGTGGATGACGGCGGTGGCCGGGTCGACCTTGTCGCCGAGCTGCGCGACCCGCCCGTCGACGGTGACCCGGCGCCGGAAGATCAGGTCCTCGCAGGCACGCCGGGAGCCGACGCCGGCCGCGGCGAGCACCTTCTGCAGGCGCTCCACGCCGGGGGCATCGGAATTGTCATCGCGGGGCATCGGCTATCTCTTCCACGTCGTCGGGCAGGAACGGGGCCAGCGGCGGTAGCTGGGCGACGGTGTCCAGCCCGAGTTTCTCCAGGAACAGCGTCGTCGTCCGGTACAGGAACGCGCCGCTCTCCGGTTCGGTGCCGCACTCCTCCACCAGGCCGCGAGTGACCAGGGTACGGATCACCCCGTCGCAGTTGACACCCCGGATGGCCGAGATCCGCGACCGGGTCACCGGTTGCTTGTAGGCGACCACGGCGAGGGTCTCCAGCGCCGCCTGGGTGAGCCGGACGGACTGCCCGTCCAACACGAACCGCTCGACGTAGGCCGCGTATTCCGGACGGGTGTAGAGCCGCCAGCCACCTGCGGCCCGGCGCAGCTCGAAGCCGTGTCCGGCCGCCGTGTAGTCGGCGGACAACCGGTCCAGCATCGCGGCGACCCGCTCGGTCGGCTGTTCGAGTACCTGGGCCAGCAGAATTTCCGTGACCGGCTCGTCCACCACCAGCAGGATGGCTTCCAGGGCCCCGCGCAGCTCGTCCTCGTCGATCAGGGTGAGCGTCCCGGTCGGCCGGCCGGCCCTGCCGGGCACCGGCGCCGCCGCCGGCGCACCGTCCGCCTCCGCTCCGGCATCCTCGAGTACGCCGACCGCCTCGTCCGGCTCCGCGCCGCGTTCCCCGGCGCCGGTGACCGGCCCCGCCTGCTCGACGACCGCGCCGTCTCCGATTCTCGACCCTCCGGCGGTCGACGGTTCCGCGATCTCCGGTTCCCCGGTCGACGGTTCCGCGATCTCCGGTTCCCCGGTCGACGGTTCCGCGAGCCCCGGTTCCGCGAGCCCCGGTTCCGCGAGCCCCGGTTCCGCGGTCGACGGTTCCGCGGTGACCGCCCCGGCCGGGACCTGCGGGCGCTCCGCCGCCGGAGAGGACTCCAGATCTTCGACGGAAGGGGCGGTGGACTCCCTGCGGGGGTCGACGGGAGGCTCGGCAGCGGGCTCCGCGTGAGGTTCGACGGGAGGCTCCGGCGACGCGCTCCCGGCCGGCCGCTCCCACGGCGGCACCCAGGCCGCCGCCTGCTCGGCCAGCGAGTCGGGCCGCTTTTCGCTGGTCACCGCGTTTCCTCCCGCGTCTCGTCCCCGGTCGCCCCGGCGGGGCGCTCCGGTGGTGCCGGCGCACCCGCGTACTCGTCGATGTCGAGTTCGGCGCCGCCGTCCTCGGGACCGGTCCACCGTACGGTCAGCTCGCCGAGCGCCTCCACCTGGGCGAAGCCGACCAACCCCTCCCGGTACAGCTCCAGCAGGGCCAGGAACCGGGCCACCACCTCCAGCGTCGACTCGCAGTCCGCGCAGAGTACCCGGAAGGTGGCGATACCGGCCCGGCGGAGCCGGTCACGCAGCAGCGCGGCATGTTCCCGGACACTGACCCGGACCATGTGCACGTGGTCGATCGAGACCACCGGCGCCTTCTTCGGCGTCATCGCCCTGACCGCCAGCGCGGCGAGCCGGTCCGGTCCGATCCCGAGCACCAGGTCCGGCAGTGCCTCGGCGTACCTCGGCTCCAGGGCGACGGCCCGGGGGTAGCGACGGGAACCGACCGCCTCCAGCTCGGCGATGTGCCCGGCGGCCTCCTTGTACGCCTTGTACTGCAACAGCCGGGCGAAGAGCAGGTCCCGGGCCTCCAGCAGGGCCAGGTCCTCCTCGTCCTCGACCTGGGCGGCCGGCAGCAGCCGGGCGGCCTTGAGGTCGAGCAGGGTCGCGGCGATGACGAGGAACTCGCTCGCCTCGTCCAGGTCCCAGTCGTCCCCCATCGCCCGGATGTACGCGATGAACTCGTCGGTGACCCGGTGCAGGGCGACCTCGGTCACGTCGAGCTTGTGCTTGCCGATGAGCTGTAGCAGCAGGTCGAACGGGCCGGTGAAGTTCGACAGCCGTACGGTGAAGCCAGCCGCCGCCTCGGCCTCGGCGCCGCCCGGCACCGCCCCGGCGGTCGGGTCGACCGGAACCGCGTCCCCGTCGCCGCCGTCGGCCGGTACGGCGGGCCGGGCATCCGCCACGGACGGCGGTGGATCGGACGCGGGGCGCACTGGGTCCGGCGCGGCCGGGGAGGTGGGCGGGGAACTCACCCGACGACCGTAGTCCACCGGTTCCGGACCGTCAGCCGTCAGCGTCGCCCCGGTACCGTCACTCACCCGATGATCCTCGACACGGCGGGCACCGAACCGGGCCCGGACAAACGAAACGCGAGACCGCCGACCGACGTCGGCCGGAAGTGCCCACCTGGTTACCGCTCGGCCTGCGCGGCGATCACCTCTCGGGCGAGCTGGCGGTAGTTGCGGGCTCCGGAGGAGGCCGGATCGAGCGTGGTGATCGGCGCACCCGCGACCGTGGACTCGGGGAACTTGACCGTCTTGGTGATCACGGTCTGGTAGACCTTGTCGCCGAACGCCTCCACCACCCGCTGGAGCACCTGACGACAGTGTGTGGTGCGGCTGTCGTACATGGTGGCGAGGATCCCCTCCAGCTCCAGGTCGAAGTTGAGCCGTTCGCGGACCTTGTCGATGGTGTCCAGCAGCAGGGCGACGCCACGCAGGCTGAAGAACTCGCACTCCAGCGGGATGAGCACGCCGTCCGCCACGGTGAGGGCGTTGATGGCGAGCAGGCCCAGCGACGGCTGGCAGTCGATCAGGACGTAGTCGTATTCCTTGCGGATCGACCTGAGCACCCGGGCCAGGGCCATCTCCCGGGCGACCTCGTTGACCAACTGGATCTCGGCGGCCGACAGGTCGATGTTGGCCGGCAGCAGGTGCAGGCCGGCGACATCCGTCTTGATCAGCACGTCCTCGGCGGTGACGTCGTCCTGCATCAGCAGGTTGTAGACCGACAGGTCGAGGTTGTGCGGGTTGACACCCAGGCCGACCGAGAGCGCCCCCTGCGGGTCGAAGTCGACGAGCAGCACGCGGCGGCCGTATTCCGCGAGGGCGGCGCCCAGGTTGATGGTCGTGGTGGTCTTGCCCACCCCGCCCTTCTGGTTGGCCATCGCGATGATCCGGGCCGGCCCGTGCTGGTCGGTCGGCATCGGTTCCGGGATCGGCTTGCGGATCGTGTAGGCGGCCGGGTCGGCCGGGCCCAGCTCGGCGCCGAGATCCAGGGCGGACTGCTGCTCGCGCAGGCTTGAGGTCCACGCCTCGGCACGGTCAGCGTTTCCAGCCATGTCCTCGTACGCCCCCTCCCGACGACTGCCCGGCGTCGGAGCCGAACGGTGTCCTGTGCGGCGCCGCCGCGAACCTCGATTGCCGCCTCACGAGGCCGCGCCAGATCCCGACTCTACGCCACGTCGCAGCACCGTAGTGGGCACCGTCTCGGCGTGTCGAACCGCCCGCTGACCACCACGGGCCGACCGGGATCGGACCCGCCGCCCGACAGTACCCCGCCGGTGGCGGGACCGGGATCGGCCGGTCAGCCGCGCGCGCGGGGGTGCGCGGTGGCGTACACCTCGCGGAGCCGGTCGACGGTGACCAACGTGTACACCTGGGTGGTGGTCACCGACGCGTGTCCGAGCAGTTCCTGCACCACCCGTACGTCGGCGCCGCCGTCGAGCAGGTGGGTGGCGTACGAGTGCCGCAGCGTGTGCGGGGAGACCGCCCGCGGTCCGTCCACCGGCAGTCCGGCCCGGGCGGCGGACCGGCGCAGGATGGTCCAGGCGCTCTGCCGGGACAGCGGCCCGCCCCGGGCGTTGAGGAAGACCGTCGGCACGCCCCGCCCGGCGGCGGCCAGCGTCGGCCGGGCCCGGACCAGGTAGCTCCGCACCGCCTCGGCGGCGTACCCGCCGACCGGCACCAGCCGGCTCCGCCCGCCCTTGCCGTGCAGCAGCACCGAACCGTCGGTCAGGTCGAGGTCGTCGATCGCCGCGCCGACCGCCTCGGAGATGCGCGCGCCGGTGCCGTAGAGGAATTCGAGCAGGGCCCGGTCCCGCAGCTCCAGCGCGGCCCGGGGCCCGGTGGCGTCGACCGCGCCGGCGGTCTCCAGCAGCCGGACCACCTCGGTGACGTCCAGTGCCCGGGGCAGCCGCCGGGGCGGCACGGGTGGGCGGACGTCCCGACTCGCGTCCTGGCCGACCAGCCCCTCCCGGACCGCGAACCGGTGCAGGCCGCGGACCGCGCTGGCGGCCCGGGCCGCCGACGCCGCCGCCAGCGGCGGATGGCCGTCCGCCCCGGTCCGCAGCCGGGCCACGTGCGCGGCGACCTCGGCCGGCCCGACCGCCGCGAGATCCTCGACGCCGTCGGCGGCCAGCGTCGCCAGATACCGTTGAAGATCCCGCCGGTACGAGGTGAGCGTGTTCGTCGACAGCCCGCGCTCGACGGTGAGGTGGTCGAGATAGCCGCGCACCGCACGACGCAGCGCCGGTGACGGTTCTGGTCCGTCACCGGCCGGCTGCGGCTGCCCGCTCAGCAGGATGTCCGCTCAGCCGAGGACGTCGGCCAGCGGCAGGGTGCCCATGCCGTGCGCCTCGGCGACCGGGCCGTAGGTGACCTGGCCGGCGTGGGTGTTCAGGCCGAGCGCGAGCGCCTGGTCGCGGCGCAGCGCCTCCCGCCAGCCGTGGTTCGCCAGCTCCAGCGCGTACGGCAGGGTGACGTTGGTCAGCGCGTACGTGCTGGTGTGCGGCACCGCGCCCGGCATGTTCGCCACGCAGTAGAAGAGCGAGTTGTGCACCGGGTAGACCGGGTCGTCGTGGGTGGTCGGCCGGGAGTCCTCGAAGCAGCCGCCCTGGTCGATCGAGATGTCCACCAGCACGCTGCCGGGCTTCATCCGGGAGACCAGGTCGTTGCTGATCAGCGTCGGTGCCTTGGCACCGGGCACCAGCACCGCGCCGATCACCAGGTCGGCGTCGAGGACGGCCCGCTCGATCTCGTAGGTGTTCGAGGCCACCGTCTGCAGGTGGCCCCGGTAGATGGCGTCGGCCTGGCGGAGCTGCCCGACCGCCCGGTCCAGCAGCAGCACCTCGGCCTGCAACCCGAGCGCGATCGCGGCGGCGTTCCGGCCGGAGACCCCGGCGCCGATCACCACGGTCTTGGCGGCGTACACCCCGGAGACGCCGCCCATCAGCACGCCGCGCCCGCCGCCGGAGCGCATCAGGTGGTACGCCCCCACCTGCGGGGCGAGCCGGCCGGCGACCTCGGACATCGGGGCGAGCAGCGGCAGCGACCGGTCGGGCAGCTCGACGGTCTCGTACGCGATCCCGGTCACCTTGCGGTCGAGCAGCGCGTCGGTGCACTCCTTCGAGGCGGCCAGGTGCAGGTAGGTGAAGAGCACCTGCCCCTCGCGCATCCGGTGGTACTCCTCGGCGATCGGCTCCTTGACCTTCAGGACCAGTTCGGCGACGCCCCACACCTCGTCGGCGGCACCGAGGATCGTGGCCCCGGCGGCGGCGAACTCGGCGTCGGTGATGGACGAGCCGGCCCCGGCGCCGGACTCCACGTACACCTCGTGGCCGGCACGGACGAACTCGTGCACCCCGGCCGGGGTGATGGCCACCCGGTACTCGCGGTTCTTGACCTCGCGCGGAATTCCGACCTTCACGATTCCGACACCTTCCTCCGGGGCTGTCGGCCCCGGCCGCGCGACGCGCGGTGGCTCCGTTGCCACCGCGGTCCACCGTCCCGCCCGCGGAAGTCTAGGACCGGGGCGGTGCACCGGCAGCCAGCATTGTGACAGCGGGTAACCGGCAACCTTGACGGTATGTCAGCCACGCCGGACCGGCGAATCGGCGAACCGGGAGCGAACCGCCCGCCGGGCGGCGGTCAGGGCAGCGGCGAGTCGGCGGGGCGGAGCCCGGCCCAGCCCCGGTCCCGGGAGCGGGCCGCCGCGAGCACCCCGGCCACACAGGCCACGTTGGTGATCTCACCCGCCAGGACCATCGAGACCGCCTCGTCCAGGTCGACCCGGCTCACCTCCAGTCCGGCCTCCTCGTCGCGCCGCTCGTGCCGCTGCTCCGCCGGCACCTCGGAGAGTTCCCGGGCCAGGAAGATCCGGATCAGCTCGTCGGAGTACCCCGGTGAGGTGTGCACGTCCACCAGCAGGTCGAGCCGGCCCGCGACCAGGTCCACCTCCTCGGCCAGCTCCCGCAGGGCGCCCGCCGGCAGCGCCTCACCTGCGACGTCGGTCAACCCGGCGGGCAGCTCCCAGATCACCCGGCGCAGCGGGTGGCGGTACTGCCGGATCAGCACCGCCCGCCCCCGCTCGTCCAGGGCGAGCACACCGACCGCCCCGACGTGCCGTACGTAGTCCCGGGGGACCACCCGGCCGCCCGGCATCGCGACCTGGTCGGTGACCACCGAGAAGACCTTGCCCCGGAACCGTTCCCGCCGCTCGCGTACCTCGTAGCCGTGCCCGCCGGCCCGACCGTTCACGCCCGCACCGCCGTCCCGGGCCGCGGACCGGCGCCGGTCACGACGACGAACCCGCCTTCGCCGACCGGACCTGCCCGTTGCGGCCGGCGGCGTCGGCCGGCTCGGCGAGTTCCGCCAGCTCGGACGGCTCCCCCGTAGACGTGCCGGCGCTGGCCGCCGCGGGAACACCGGTGGCGGCCGGTGCCAGCTCCACCGGGAGCTGGTCCGCGGCCGAGTACTTCACGACGGCGCCGACGAACGCGGCGAAGAGCGGGTGCGGCCGGGTCGGCCGGCTCTTCAGTTCCGGATGCGCCTGGGTCGCCACGAAGAACGGGTGCAGTTCCCGGTCCAGCTCGACGAACTCGACCAGCCGGCCGTCCGGGGAGGTACCCGAGATGTGCAGACCCGCCTTGGTCAGCGCGTCCCGGTAGGCGTTGTTCACCTCGTACCGGTGCCGGTGCCGCTCGCTGACCTCGGTCTCCCCGTACGCCTGCGCGACCAGCGAGCCCTCGGTCAGCCGCGCCGGGTAGGCGCCCAGCCGCATGGTGCCGCCCAGGTCTCCCCGGCCGGCGACGATGTCCTCCTGGTCGGCCATGGTGGCGATGACCGGGTGCTTCGCCTTCTCGTCGAACTCCAGCGAGTTGGCCCCGTCCAGCCCGGCCAGGTGCCGGGCCACCTCGATGGTCATGCACTGGAGGCCGAGGCAGAGACCGAGGATCGGGATGCCGTTCTCCCGGGCGTACCGGGCGGCGCCGATCTTGCCCTCGATGCCGCGTACCCCGAAACCGCCGGGGATGACGATGCCGTCGACCCCGGCCAGCGCGGCCGCCGCCCCGGAGGCGGTGACACACTCGTCGCTCGGTACCCAGTGCAGCTCCACCCGGGCCCGGTGGCCGAAGCCGGCGGCCCGGATCGCCTCGCTCACCGACAGGTACGCGTCGGGCAGGTCGACGTACTTGCCGACCAGCGCGACCCGGACGGTGTGGTGCGGGTGGTGTACCCGCTCCAGCAGGTCGTCCCAGCTCTGCCAGGCGACGTCCCGGAACGACAGCCCGAGCCGGCGCACCACGTAGGCGTCCAGGCCCTCCTGGTGCAGCACCTTCGGGATGTCGTAGATGCTCGGCGCGTCCGGTGCGGCGATCACCGCCTCCCGGTCCACGTCGCAGTAGAGCGACAGCTTGTGCTTGAGCTTGTCCGGAATCTCCCGGTCCGACCGGCAGACGATGGCATCCGGCTGGATACCGATGTTGCGCAGCTGGGCGACCGAGTGCTGGGTCGGCTTGGTCTTCAGCTCCCCCGACGGCGCCAGGTACGGCACCAGCGAGACGTGCAGGTAGAAGCAGTTGTCCCGGCCCAGGTCGTGGCGTACCTGCCGGATCGCCTCCAGGAACGGCAGCGACTCGATGTCGCCGACCGTGCCGCCGACCTCGGTGATCACCACGTCCGGGGTACGGCCGTCCTCGTCCGGATCGGCCATGGCCAGGATCCGGGACTTGATCTCGTTGGTGATGTGCGGGATCACCTGCACGGTGTCCCCGAGGTACTCGCCCCGGCGCTCCTTCGCGATCACGTCGGAGTAGATCTGGCCGGTGGTGACGTTCGCCTTGCCGGAAAGTGCGCGGTCGAGGAACCGCTCGTAGTGCCCGACGTCGAGGTCGGTCTCGGCGCCGTCGTCGGTGACGAAGACCTCACCGTGCTGGAACGGGTTCATGGTGCCGGGGTCGACGTTCAGGTAGGGGTCGAGCTTCTGCATCACGACCCGAAGGCCCCGCGCCGTGAGGAGGTTTCCGAGGCTGGAGGCGGTCAGGCCCTTACCGAGTGAGGAAGCAACCCCACCGGTGACGAAAATATGCCTGGTCGTCCGTACTGAAGGGGCCAAGGCCTGCTCCCGTGGTCGTCTGTCGCGGTCGTGCGAACCGGTGTGGGATCAGTGAAGTGATCCACGCGATCCACGGGATTCCACGGTAACACCAACCTCGGCCGGGCTGCCGGGGGCACCCGCTTCCGGTGCCGCCCCGGTGCCGGTCAGCCCGCCGTTACCTCCGCCGACGGGTGCGCCGGCCCCGGTTCCGCCTCGCGCGGCGCGGTGCCGGAGGGTGGGGCGGCCCCGTCGGGGCGCTCGGGTGCCGGTTCGGTGCCGGCGGTCGGCGGGGCCGAACCGGGCGGGTCGTCCGGGCCGGGCCCGGTGGCCGGCATGGTCCGGTCGGTGGCGTGGTCGAGCACCCGCAACGCGGCCAGGGCGGCCATCGGCACGGCCAGCGCCGCCGCCGCACCCGCGACGTTGAGGGCGGCACCGCCGAGCAGGCCGGCGATCACCGCGGCCACCGGAATACCGGCCATCCCGCCCCGCATGGCGGGATAGATCCCGAAGAGCCGCTTGAGCCCACCCCACGGCCGGAGCAGGGCGAACCACACCAGCACCGCGCCGAGCAGCGCGAGGACGGTGAGCGGGCTCCCGGCCAGGGCGGCCAGGTTCGCCGCGCCGGAGCGGTGCACGGTCAGCCCGCTGGTGCCGTCGCCGACGGCGGTGAGGAACCGGCCGAGGCTGCCCCGCTGGTCGATCGGCTGCCGCAGGTCCATCACCACGAACCCGATGGTCACGGCCAGACCGGCGATGGTGGCCCAGGCGAGCCGGCCGAGGCTGAGCCAGCCGCCGGTGCTGATCGCGGCGGCGATGCTCACCCCGGCGGTCAGCGCGACCGCGCCCACCGCGTCGGCGCCGAGGTAGGGGCTGCCGACCACGATCACCCCGAGGACGCCGACCAGCACCACCACGGCCGGCCGCCAGCTGCGGCGTACCCGCTGGGCCAGCCAGGCCGCCGAGAGCAGGGTACCGGCGATGAAGACCCCGAGCCCGACGGTGCCGAGGCCGGCGTACCGGCCGCCCTCCAGGGCCGAGTACCCGGTCACCCCGTTGAGCTGGAGGCGCGCCCCGGTGACCACGTCCACCCCGACGACCAGGGCGGCCAGCGCGGCAACGCTGCCCAGCGGCCAGAGGGTGCGCTGGTACGCCCGGGCGAGCCGCACCGCGGCGGTGGCCAGGCCGAGCAGCATCGCGGTGACCAGCCCGAAATAGACCCCGGCGTGTGCACCCCGCCACCACGGGACGGCGTCCGCGACGAGCGCGGCCGGTATCGCCAGGGCGGCGGCGATGAGCAGTACCTCGACCGTCGCGACCACCCGCCGGGGCACCGGGGCGGGTCCGTGCGGGCCGGCGTCGCGCCGGGCCCGGCGCAGCAGCGGCAGTACGGCGACCGCGAGCAGGCACTGCAACCCGGCCAGCAGCAGGAAGAACCACTTCGCCACCTGCTGCTGGGCCCGGGCCTCCCGGTCGGCGTCGGCGGGGGCGGCGATCGCGGTGGGCAGGTCGGCCGG
The DNA here is from genome assembly GCF_036421995.1 of Plantactinospora veratri. NCBI lineage: Bacteria > Bacillati > Actinomycetota > Actinomycetes > Micromonosporales > Micromonosporaceae > Plantactinospora > Plantactinospora veratri. Next base: position 292,748 of record NZ_JAZGQL010000004.1, on the reverse strand, counting down.
ACGGCCGTCGACCACCCCGGCCGGCTGCCCGATGAAGAGCCGCTCGGGCGCCGGCCGGCCCAGCGCCGCCAGTGCGGTGGGGGCCAGGTCGACGAGTTGCAGGTAGCCGTCCCGGCCGGTGCTGCGCGAGGTCAGCCAGCCACGCCCCCAGCCCGGCCCGTCCGCCACCACGACGTGCAGCCGGGACGACCGGTCGGTGTCGGCGAGGCCGGCCACCAGGACCAGCGAACGTTCCGGCCTCGCGGCCAACACCCGGGCCAGGGTGGCGTCGGCGCGGCGGGCGGCATCGGCCCGGACCGCGGGGTCGTCGCCGCTGACGGTACCGAGGTCGATGATGCCGAGGACGCAGTCGTCGAGCAGGCCGGTCGGATCGGGCGGCAGCTCTTCGGCGTACCGGTCGACCAGCCCGGACGGTCTGGCGGCGGCGACCGCCGCCCCCGGGCCGACCGCGACGGTGCAACGGACCGATTCGGCCAGCGCCCCGGGCACGGTGCCCCAGCGCAGCCTGTCCTGGTTGTGGGTGACCGTCGCCCGCTGGTCGGGCAGGTTGGCGCTGATCGCGTCCGGCTGCTCGACGGTGACGTCCAGCGGCGGGCACCGGTCGGCGACGACGGTGGCGTCCCAGGCGGCGAAGTTTCCGGCGCCGAGGGTCTGCCAGCCGTCGACCGGGCAGGTCGGCTGCCGGGCCGAGCGCACCGACAGCGAGCCGATGGCACCGCCCTCGGCCATCCGCCACAGCGTCGGGGTGGTCTGCGGATCGACGTCGTCCCAGCGCAGCCCTGGTACCCCGGCCAGCAGCACGTAGTCGGCGGTCGGCGCCGGGGTCCGGGTGGCCGGCCGGACGACGAGCGCGGCGACTCCGAGAGCCACCACCGCCACGGTCAGCAGTACGGGCACCAGCCGGCGCAACATCAGCCGCGCCCCGCCGACGAGCCCGTCTCCCGGCCGGCGGAGGGCGGTCGGGAACCACCGGACCGGTCGGACTCCTCCGCTGCCGCGCCGAGCCCCGCCGACCCCGGGTCGGCGGAATCGGTCGCCGGCTCCTCCGCTCGGGCCGGGGCGGGCCGCCCCGTGCCGAGTTCGGCGTAGAGGGCGGCGACGGTGGCGACGGTTTCCGCCTCGGTCGGCCACTGCGCCGCCCGTACGGTGGCCAGCCCGGCCAGGGCGGCCCGCCGGTCGGGATCGGCGAGCAGTGCCCGGACCGCCTGGTCCACCGCGTCCACGTCGTCCGGCGGCACCAGTACGGCAGCCTCGCCGACCAGCTCCGGCACCCCGCCGACCGCGGTCGCCACCAGCGGTACGCCGGCCCGCAACGCCTCCTGCGCGAAGAGCTGCCGCGCCTCCCAGTCGCTGGTGACCACCGCCAGGTCGGCTCCGGCCAGCAGGTCGGCGACGTCGGTCCGGTGCCCGAGCAGCGTCACCGGGGCCCGGGCGGCCGAGATCCGGGCCGCCAGCGGCAGATAGCTCGGGCCGCTGCCGGCGATCGCCACCGCCGGTGGCGGGTCCAGCTCGCGCCACCGGGCGGCGGCGTCGACCAGCACGTCGTACCGCTTCTGCGGGTGCAGCCGGCCGACCGAGAGGATCAGCGGCTGGTCCGGGGCGACGCCGAACTCGGCCCGTACCGCCGAGCGGCTGCGGCGGGGCGCCGGCAGGGTGGGTGCGGCGACCGGGGCGAGCCGGGCGTCCCGGGCGCCGAGGGCGGCGGCCCGCTCGACCAGGTCGGCGGAGGCACCGAGGCTGACCCGGGCCCGGCGGGCGACGATCCGCTCGACCAGCCGGGAGAGCCGCCCGCGCAGCCCGCCGACGAGTACGGCGTTGTGCCAGGTCACCACGACCGGGGCGGCCGGTCGGGCGAGCACCGCCACCAGGCCGGCCCGCAGGCCGTGCGCGTGTACGACGTCGACCGGTCCGGCCAGGGCCCGGCGCAGCGCGGTGACCGCCCGGGCGTCTGCCGGGGTGGGGCTGGCCGGGATCTCCACCGGTACGAACCGGGCACCGGTGGCGGTGAAGCGGAACTGCTCCTCGGTGGCGGCGGGACCGCAGACGGTGACCGCCATCCCCGCACCGACCAGCCCGCGGGCGAGCGAGGCGACGTGCTGACCGACCCCGCCGGTACTGGAGGCGAGCACCAGGGCCACCGCGCCGGCCCGCCCGACGGCGGCCGTCGGTGCCGGCGCGTCCGGTTCGGCGCGGTCCCCCGGTCGAGCCGGCCCACCCCGCTCGCTCACCGCGACACCCGTTCCTTCCCGTCGTCCTCGCCCGGGTCGGCCGCGTCCGGCCGGTCCGCGCGTTCCGTCTCCGTCCCGTTGCGCAGCCGTGGCGCCGCCGGCCCGCCTCGGCGGGTCAGCACCCGGCGCAGCCGGCCGCGCAGCGTCGCCAGCAGCGGCCGGACGTCGTGCCGGTCCAGCGGATAGGCGACCGCGACGAAAGCCGCGCCCACGGCGACTCCGGACAGCATGCCCTGCACGAGTGCGTCGACTCGCGCCGGGGTACCACCCCCGAGGCCGGGCAACCGGTGTGCGCACACCGCGCCGACCACCGCCGCGACCGCTCCGGCGAGCAGCCCGACCAGCGTTGACCTGGGCAATCCGGTCAGCGCCGCCGGACCGGCGCTGCGCCGGACCGCAAGGACCAGCAGGATCCCCAGCACCAGCATGCCGACCGAATTCGCCGCCGCGACCGCGAACACCCGATAGTCCACCGGGAAGGCGGCGGAGAACCCGACGGCGGCGAACGGCACGACGAGCCAGCCGGCCAGGGTGGCGACGGCCGCCGGGCGGGTGGCGCCGCGCGCGTACAGGGCCCGGGTGAGCACCGCGAAGAGGCCGTAGCCGAGCAGGCCCGGTGCGAACCCGGCGACGGCGGCGACCTGGGGCGCCCCGCTGCCCGGCCAGAAGAACCGGGCCACCGGTTCGGCGGTGCCGACCAGCGCCGCCGCGCCGAGGCAGCTGAACAGCAGCACCCGGCGGGCGGTCGGGGCCAGCGTCCGGCGGTATTCCGACTCGTCGCCGGTGGCGTGCGCCGCCGCCAGCGTCGGGTACGCCGCGACCGCGAGCGGGACGGCGAGTACCGCCCAGGGCAGCAGGTACACCGTCTGGGCGAGGTTGAACACGATCTCCGCACCGGTCGGTCCGCCGCTGAGCTGGCGCAGACTGACCAGCAGCGCCACCTGCTGGCCGAGCACCGTCACCGCGCCGGCCAGGGCGAGCCCGCCGACCCTGGCCCGGGCGTCGGCGGAGAAGCCGTACCCGAGCCGGGGCCGCAGGTGCAGCCGGCGCAGCGGGATCAGCAGCGAGAGGGAGAGCACCACCACCCCGAGGGTGGTGCCGGCGGAGAGGACCAGCTCACCGCCCCGGCCGACCTCGGCGATCGACGGGTGCACCCCCTCGACGGCCGCGAACGCCAGGTAGACCCCGATCACGGTCACGCTGGAGAGCAGCGGGGCGATCACCGGCCAGGCGAACCGCCGGTACGACTGGAGCACCCCGGTCAGCACGATGCCGATGCCGTAGAGCGGCAGTTGCGGGGCGAAGACCCGGAGCATCCGCGCGCCGGCCTCGATCTCGGCGGTGCTGCGGTGGTCGGAGATCAGTCCGACGATCGGTTCGGCGAGCAGCGCGACCCCGACCGCGAGCGGCACCAGCAGGGTCACCGTCCAGGTCAGCAGCGCCCCGGTGGTCGCCGCCACCGCCGCCCGGTCACCGACCGCGACCGCGCCGGCCAGCAGCGGTACGACGAGACTCGCCAGCGCCCCACCGGCGACGATCTCGAAGACGATGTTCGGCACGCTGTTCGCCACCACGTACATGCCGCCGAGGTCGCTGCGGTCGCCCATCACCCAGGTGAAGACGCCGGTACGCCCGAACCCGGCCAGTCGACTGGCCACGGTGAGTACGGCGATCAGCGTTGCGGCGCCGGCCACCCGCCCGGCGCCGACGAGGGGTGCCGGCCTGCCCACCTCAGGAGTGTCGCCGGCCCAGGGCGTCCAGTTCGCGCAACCCCGGGGTGTTCTGGATCACCTGGGTGAAGCTGACCTTCTCGCTGGCGGCGGTGAGCGCGGCGATCACGGCGAGCGCCCCGGCCCGCCCCACCGGCCCGGTACGGGCGGCGAGCGCGACGCCGAGCAGCGCGCCGAGGGCGTTCGCCCCGCTGTCGCCGAGCATCACGCGTTCGTCGAGGTCGGCCGGGAGCAGCGCGGCGGCGGCGCCGACCGGGCCGGCGGCGAGTCCACCGGTCGGGCCGGTCAGCAGCGGCGCGCCGAGCAGTACGCCGGACTTGAGCGCGCGTCCCGGCCGCAGGTCGAGCAGGTTGACCAGGTTGGCCGTACCGGCGATGACGCCCGCACCGAGCAGCAGGTCGACGGTTCCGGCGGCGCGTCCGGTGCGGCGGCGGCCGGGGTGGGACCGGACCGTCGGGTCGGCGGCGAGCAGGGCGGCGGCGGCCAGGCCGGCGGCGCCGACCCCGGCGATCTTGACGACGCCGCTGGTCACCCGTCCCTCACGGAGTGCGGCGAGGTGTCCGGCGAAGCCCTTGGCGGTCTTCTGCTCCGGCCGGGCGCCGACCACGTCGTCGTAGAGCCCGACGGCGCCGCAGGCCAGCCCGGCGACCAGGGCGGCGCCGCCGGCCGGGCGGCTCGGCGCACCGGCGGCGGCTCCGGCGGCCGCTCCGGCGGCGAGCGCCGGGCCGGCGGCGAGGGTGACGGTGCGACCCCGGAAGTTGGTACGGCGCAGCCCGGCCGCCCACGGGCCGGCGAGCACGCCGCGCAGGGCGGCACCGGCGAGCAGCACGCCGACGCCGAGCGCCCGGGCCCGGGCGCCCCTTCGCCGGGCGGTCACTCGGGCATTTCCGGCAGCAGCGATTCGGCACCCGCACCGACGCCGTACGCGCCGGCCTGCTTCTCGGTGATCTGCCGGGTGAGCGCCAGCGCGGTGACGAGCTGCCCCTGCACGGTGTTGGCGTTGTCGACGGTGGAGATGGTCTTGGACAGCGCGGGATCCCGGCGCACCTCGGCGACGAGGTTTCCGCCACTGCTGCCGTTGCCGGCGATCACGATCGCCCCGGGCTTGTCGAACTGCTCGGCGAGCTGCACCACCGAGCGGTCCTTGCGGGTCGCGTCCCGGTCGACGTACGGCTGCCCGCTGACCACCACGACCGCCTCGGCGGGACCGGTGATCTTGTCGGGCACGTTGAGGTAGCCCTCTTCGCTGTAGTCGTCCAGCACCGAGCGGCGGTCGGCGTCGGTCACCGGCGAACCGCCCTCCGGACGGTCGAGCAGGGCGCTGGCCAGCAGGGCACTGGACTTCTCCACGCCCTCGCTGCTGGGCAGCCCGACGTCCGGGACGGTGGGTCTGGCCGCCTTGGCCGCGACACCCAGCAGCAGGACGCTGCTGTCCGGGTCGAGGAACTTCTCCTGTACGTCGATCCGCCCGGTGACCGAGGCGCCGCCCAGCCGGAGCATCTCGACGACCCCGTCGACCTGGTCCTGCCCGCTCGGCAGCACCAGGACCAGGACGCGCCGGCCGGCGAGGGTGCCCTTGAGCATGTGCGGCGCCGCCTCCCGGACGAAGTCCTCCTCGCGCTGGACCTCGGTCTCCAGGTTGTTCACCGACTCGCGGAGCTGCTCGTTGTGCTTGCCCAGCGCGTTGACCCGATCCTTGAGCGAGTCGGCGACCGGACCGTTCAGCGCCGCCGTACCCACGACCAGACCGATCGCCAGGGCGAGGAACACCGCGGTCAGCGAGACCACGTGGTACCGGAAATTGATCACGACAAGAGCCTCTTGATCATCACTCGGGGCCGGGAGGACACCAGCACGGGTCTAGAAGAGCTGTCCAAGCTGGAATACGACATTGTCCCACCACTCGGAGGCGACCCCGAGGTAAGCCTTTCCGACGGTGGAGACGGCGACCGCGGACGCCATCGCGGCCAGCGCGGAGAGCACCAGCAGCAGCAGCGACGACCCGGAGATGCTCTGCCGGTAGAGCCGGCTCACCCCCTTGGCGTCGACCAGCTTGCCGCCGACCTTGAGCCGGGTCAGGAAGGTCGAGGCCATGCCGCCGCGCCCCTTGTCGAGGAACTCGACCAGGGTGGCGTGGGTGCCCACCGCGACGATCAGCGAGGCGCCCTTGCCGTCGGCGAGCAGCATCGCCAGGTCCTCGCTGGTGGCCGCGGCCGGGAAGGTCTGTGCGGTCACCCCGAGCCCGTTCACCCGGGCCAGTCCCGGCGCCCGCCCGTCCGGGTAGGCGTGCACGATCACCTCGGCGCCGCAGCGCAGCACGTCGTCGGTGACCGAGTCCATGTCGCCGATGATCAGATCGGGGGTGTAACCCGCCTCCACCAGCGCGTCCGCGCCGCCGTCCACGCCGATCAGCACCGGCTTGAACTCCCGGATGTACGGGCGCAGCACGTCCAGGTCGGCCTTGTAGTCGTAGCCCCGGACCACGATCAGGCAGTGCCGGCCCCGGATCGGGGTCTCGACGTCCGGCACGCCGACCCCGTCGAGCAGCAGCTCCCGCTCCTGCTTGAGATATTCCATGGTGTTGGCGGCGAACGCCTCCAGCTGCACGGACAGCCCTTCCCGGGCGTCCGACATCGCCTTCGCCACCGACTCGGCGTCCTGACGGCTGCCGTGCCCGACCGGTTCGTCGTCGAGCAGCACGGTGTTGCCGTCGATCCGGACGGTGTCGCCCTCCCGGATCTGCTGGAAGATGCCCTCGCCGAGGTCGTCGAGGAGGGGGATGCCCGCCTTGATCAACACCTCGGGGCCGAGGTTCGGATAGCGGCCGGAGACCGACGGCTTGGCGTTGAGCACCGCGGCGACGCCGACGGCGACCAGCGAGTCGGCCGCGACCCGGTCCAGGTCGACATGGTCGATCACCGCGATGTCACCCGGACGCAGCCGGCTGACCAGGCGCTTCGTCCTGCGGTCGAGGCGCGCGGTGCCGACGACTTTGCCCGGTTCCGCGCTCCGGGCCCGGCGCAACGTGGGTAAACGCATCCCAACCATCCTGGCATGTGAGGCAGAGCTTTCTGTCGCGACATGCCTGAGCAGGGCCGCCACCCCAAGGGAACCACATTGATGCCCGGCCGGGTGTGGTCGGCGTCACACCGTTCGATTCGGTACCACGGAACGTGGCCGTCGGGGTCACGCTCCGCCGCGCACGCGGCGCCGCAGCTCAGGAGTGTCTTTCCCGGGCAGCCACCGCCAGAAGTTCCTCCGCATGGGCGATACCCAGATCGGAATCCGGCAAACCGGCGAGCATCCGGGCCAGTTCCCGGGCCCGGTCGGTGTCCTCCACCACCCGTACCCCGCTGGTCGTCACCGCACCGCCGGTGTCCTTGGCCACCACCAGGTGCCGGTCGGCGAAGGCCGCCACCTGCGGCAGGTGGGTCACCACCAGCACCTGGTGACTGCGGGCCAGCCGGGCCAGCCGGCGGCCGATCTCCACCGCCGCCTGCCCGCCGACCCCGGCGTCGACCTCGTCGAAGACCAGCGTGGGCGGACCGCCGGATCCGGCGAAGACCACCTCGATGGCGAGCATCACCCGGGACAGCTCACCACCCGAGGCACCGCGCTGCAGCGGCAGCGACGGTGCCCCCGGATGGGCCAGCAGCCGCAGCTCGACCTCGTCCGCCCCGTCCGGACCGACCCCGACCTCGACCCCGTCGACGGTGAGCGCCGGCTCGGCCTTGCCGACCGGCCGGGGCAGCACCGCCACCTCGATCCGGGCGTGCGGCATCGCCAGCCCGGCCAGCTCGACGGTGACCTGCTCGGCGAAGCGGGTGGCCGCCTCGCGGCGGGCCGCCGAGAGCCGGCCCGCCAGCTCGGCCACCTCGCCGGCCAGCCGCTGCCGCTCCCGGTCCAGTTCGTCGAGAAGCTCGTCGGAGGTGTCCAGCTCGGCCAGCCGGGTCCGGGCCCGGTCCGCCCAGGCGATCACCCCGTCGACGTCGTCGGCGTACTTGCGGGTCAGGCCGCGCAGCGCCGCCCGACGCTCGTAGATCACCTGCAACCGGGCCGGATCGGCGTCCAGCGCCGCGAGATAGCCGGACAGCTCGGCCGCGACGTCACCGACCAGCGTGGCGACCTCCTCCAGCCGCGCCGAGAGGTCGCCGAGGGTCCGGTCGACCCCGGCCTGCGCCTCCAGCGTCCGGCGGGCGTGCCCGAGCAGGGTGGTCACGTCGGCCATCTCGTCGGTCGGCTCGGCCGCGCCCGCCACGCAGAGCTGGGCCGTCTGTGCGGCCGTACGCAGCCCCTCGGCGTGCTCCAGCCGCTGCGCCTCGGCCTTGAGTTCCTCGTCCTCGCCCGGCTGCGGATCGACCCGGGTGATCTCGTCGAGGCCCAGCCGCAGCAGGTCGGCCTCCTGGTTGCGCTCCCGCGCGTTGCGCCGCCGGTCGGCGAGGTCGTCGGAGACCCGGCGCCAGCGGGAGTACGACTCGCGCAGGCTCTCCAGCAGCTTCTCGTGCTCCGGCCCGCCGAACCGGTCCAGCGCGGCCCGCTGCTCGGCCGGCCGGAGCAGCCGGAGCTGGTCGGACTGGCCGTGCACGGCCAACACCTGCTCGCCCACCTCGGCCAGCATCGACACCGGCATGCTGCGGCCGGCCACGTGCGCCCGCGACCGTCCCTCCACGGTGACCGTACGGCTGAGCAGCACCGACCCGTCGTCGTCCGGCTCACCGCCCGCGTCGACCACCCGGGCGTGCACCGCCGTCGCGGCGGCGCCGGTCAACCGCAGCCGCCCCTCCACCATGGCCCGGCCGGGATCGGCGCGCACCCGGCCGGCGTCGGCCCGCCCGCCGAAGAGCAGGCCGAGACCGGTCACCACCATCGTCTTGCCGGCGCCAGTCTCGCCCGTGATGACGTTCATGCCGCCGGTCAGCGGCAGCGTCGTGTCCTCGATGACGCCCAGCCCGGTGATACGCAGCTCTTCCAGCACAGCAACCGACAGTAGTAGCGGGCCCCGACACTTGACCACCCGGGCGCGCGTCCCGATCGGTATCCGGCACATGCTCCCGGACAGCCCGCGACACCGTCGGCACCCGCCGTGGTCAGCGGCGGTTGCCCCGCCAGCCGTGCACCGGCAGGCCGAACTTGGCCACCAGCCGGTCGGTGAAGTGCCGGGCGCGCAGCCGTACCACCCGCACCGGCGGCGCACCCCGCTGCACGGTCACCCTGGCACCGGGCGGCAGGTCGTAGACCCGACGGCCGTCGCAGCAGAGCACCGCCAGGGTGGTGAACGGGTCCACCGTGATGGTGAAGGTCGACGTCGGCGCGGTGACGATCGGCCGGCTGAACAGCGCGTGCGCGCTGATCGGCACCAGCAGCAGCGCCTCCACCTCCGGCCAGACCACCGGCCCACCCGCCGAGAAGGCGTACGCGGTGGAGCCGGTCGGGGTCGCGCAGACCACACCGTCGCAGCCGTACCGGGACAGCGGGCGGCCGTCCACGTCGACGAGCAGCTCCAGCATCTGGGCCCGCTCGCCCTTCTCCACGCTCACCTCGTTGAGCGCCCACGACTCGATCACCGGGCCGCCCTCGAACTCGGCGCGCACGTCGAGGGTGAGCCGCTCGTCCACTGTGTAGTTCCGGTCCACCACGTCCCGGACCGCCCGGTCCAGGTCGTCGATCTCGGCCTCGGCCAGGAAGCCGACCTTGCCGAGGTTGATGCCGAGCAGTGGCGCCTTCGCCGGCCGGGCCAGGTCGGCGGCGCGCAGGAAGGTGCCGTCGCCGCCGAGCGCGAAGACGATCTCCGCGCCCTCGGCGGCACCGAGCAGGCTCACCGGGGTCACCCCGGGCAGTTCCAGGTCGTCGGCCTCCTCGGCCACCACCCGTACCTCGAAGCCGGCCTGGATCAGGTCCGCCGCGACCGTACGGGCGTGCTCGGTGCTGCGCCGCCGTCCGGTGTGCGTGACCAGCAGTGCCGTCCGGGTCATCGGGCTCCCTCCCGCGCCACGGCCGGACCGGTCGGCCCGGCCGTCACCACCGCAGCCACCGCCGCCTCGTCCGGCGGCGGCGCGTCGGCGCGCAGCCAGACGAAGAACTCCACGTTGCCGCTCGGCCCCGGCAGCGGGCTCGCCACCACGCCGGCCAGGCCGAGGCCGAGCCCGGCGGCCGCCTCGGTCACCGCGAGCACCGCCTCGACCCGCAACCGCGGATCGCGTACCACCCCACCGCTGCCCACCCGTTCCTTTCCGACCTCGAACTGCGGCTTCACCATCAACACCAGGTCGCCGTCCGTGGCGGTGCAGCCGGACAGCGCCGGCAGCACCAGGCGGAGCGAGATGAACGACAGGTCCGCGACGGTGAGGGTCACGGTGCCGCCGATGGTGTCGGGCGTCAGGGTACGCACATTCGTGCGCTCGAATACCCGGACCCGCTCGTCGGTCCGGATCGCCCAGGCCAGCTGGCCGTAGCCGACGTCCACCGCCACCACCTCGGCGGCACCGGCCCGGAGCAGCACGTCGGTGAAACCGCCGGTGGACGCCCCGGCGTCCAGGCAGCGCCGGCCGGCGACGTCCAGCCCCTCGGGGGCGAACGCCGCCAGCGCGCCGGCCAGCTTGTGACCGCCCCGGGAGACGTACTCGGTGCTCGGGTCGTCGCCGAGGACCCGGACCGGGTCCGCCGGGTCGACCATCGCGGCCACCTTCTGGGCCCGTATCCCGCGAACCTGCACCCGTCCGGCCTCGACCAGCGCCGCGGCCTGTTCCCGGGACCTGGCCAGACCGCGGCGGACGAGTTCGGCGTCGAGCCGGGTACGACGTGCCATCGAAAGTTCTCCGAGGGGACTGGGCTCACGCCTGGTCGATGGTGGCGAGGGTTTCCCGCAGGGTCTGGTGCGCCGCCTCGTACTGGGCGATCTGGTCGGCCGGCGGCAGGTTCACGGCGTTCGCCATCGCCTGGAGTACCGCGTCCACGGCGGGGTGGCCGGAGCCGCTGTCCGGACCGGCCGGATCGCTCGATCCACCGGTCGGCGCCGGGCCGGGAACGGGCCGGACCGCCGCCGAGGGGGGCGGAGCCGGCCGGAACGGCCCCGGTACGGGTACCTGGCTCATGCCGCCCCTCCGCTCCGTCGGGTCGCCCGGCAGGCCCGGGCCACGACGGGGATCATGCCGCATCGCCGCCCGGCGCCGCCGACCGCTTGGCCACGGCCTTGCCCGGAGTCGACTCCTTGGTGGCCACCGCCTTGCTGGCGGCGGTCTTCTTCACCACCGTCTTCTTCGCGACCGGCTGCTTGGCGACGGTCTTCTTGGCGACCGGTTGGCTGGTGACCGCCTCGCGCTCGGCGGCCTTCGTCGCGACCGCCTTCTTCGCCACGGCCTTCTTCGCGACCGCCTTCTTCGCCACGGCCTTCTTCGCGACAGCCTTCTTCGCCACGGCCTTCTTCGCGACCGTCGACTTGGCGACCGTCGACTTGGCGACCGCCTTTTTCACGATCGCCTTCTTGACCGGCGCGGTGGTTCCGGTCGGCGCGTCCGCGGCCGGAGGTCGCACGGCGGTCGCCGCACCCGCGGCGCCGCCGGACGTCCCTGCCCGAGCGGCGGAGAGTTCCCGCTCCAGCCGGGCGATCCGGTCGGTCAGCGACGTGACCTCGTCCGCCGTGGCCAGGCCGAGGGCGGCGAGAGTGCGGTCGATCTCGACCCGGATGATCCGGATCAGCGCCTCCCGGTTGGCCATCCCGGTGGAAACCAGTTCCTCGGCCATGGTCTGCAGTTGGGCAGCGGTGGCGCCGCTGGAGCCGACCAGCTTCCTGGCGGCGGCCTGGGCGCGCTTCTTCGACGCCTCCGTCAGCCCAAGGGCCAGCTCAAGGTAGGCCCGCCACGCATCCTGCATACCTCGGTCCTCTCGCGGGTGCCGACTGTTCAGGTTGTCACGCTACCGGGCGCCCCGACCCGCCCGGTGCGGTACGGTGCCCGGGGGACGGGCGTGGCGTGATGCGAGGGGGCACGACGATGGCGACCGTGGACGAGTGCCGGCAGGCGTTGCACGATTTGGCGGCCCGGATGGACGCCAACGCCGACAAGGTTCGTAAGCAGGTCGATCTCGACCGCACGCTGGCGTGCCGGATCACCGATCTGGACACCGCCTTCCACGGCCGGCTGACCGGTGGGCGCCTGGTCGACCTGGCCGACGGGGACGACCCCAAGGCGAAGATCGCGCTCAGCATCGCCAGCGACGACCTGATCCGTCTTGTCCGGGGCGAGCTGGACGTGCCGAAGGCGCTCGCCTCTCGACAGATGTCGATCAATGCCAACCCGTTCGACCTGCTCAAGCTCCGCAAGATGCTCTGACCACGCCGTCGGGCCGAGCCGAACGGTGGGTCGGTGACGGGTCGATCCAGGCCAGTGCGTGCCCCGGACGCCAGCGCGGGCTCTCGCCCGCCGGGCCTGGGCCTGCCCGAAGGCTCTGGAACACCACCCGCGCCTGGCACGGCCGGCTCGCGGTGGCGCACCGGCCGTCGGGGTCAGCGCGACAGACCGAGTTCCCCGAGAGCCTTCCGGGCCGCCTCGGATCCCGGCTCGATGTCCTCGACCGGCGCTCCCGACCAACTCGCCGCACAGAGTGCGGCCAGCGCAGCCAGGCTCGACCCCTCCCCGGTGAGCACCGTCGGGCCGCCGTCGGCCACCACCTGCCAGCCGGCACCGGCGGCGTCGGCGGGTTCGGCGGTCAACCGGGCGACCCGGGTCGGGTCGAAGAGCCCGCCCAGATCGCTCGCCACGAAGTCCGGGCGGGCCGACGGTGCCGCGTGCAGCAGATCGACCGGCGCCGACACCCCGGTGAGTACCAGCAGACTTTCCATTCCGGCCCGAACCGCACCCTCGATGTCGGTGTCCAGCCGGTCGCCTACCGCGAGCGGGCGGGCCGCGCCGAACCGCCGGGCGGCGGCGGTGAACAGGGCCGGCTCCGGCTTGCCGACCACCACGTCGGGGTCCCGCGCCAGCGCGGTACGCACCGCCGCGACAAGTGAACCGTTCCCGGGTACCGGACCACGGGCGGTCGGCAACGTCCGGTCGGTGTTGGTGACGAACCAGTCGGCACCGGCGCGTACCGCCAGAGCCGCCTCGGCGAGATCAGCCCAGCCGACCTCGGGCCCGTAGCCCTGCACCACCGCGACCGGCGCGTCCTCGAGCCGGGAGACCGGACAGAGTCCGACGTCACGTACCTCGTCGCGGAGCGCCTCCGCACCCACCACCAGTACCGGGGAGTCCGGCGGGAAGCGCTGCGCCAGCAGTTCCGCCGCGGCGGCCGCGGAGGTGAGTACCTCCTGCGGCCGCACGTCGAGCCCCATCCCGGTGAGTAGTGCGGCGACCTCGTCGGCGCGCCGGGAGGCGTTGTTCGTCGCGTACGCCAGCGGCTTGCCCTCGGCGTGCAGCCGGCCGACCGCCGCGACCGCCGTCTCGATCGGCCGGTCGACGAGATAGACCACGCCGTCCAGATCGAAGATCACCAGGTCGTACGCGTCGACCAGCCGGCCACCCGGCGAGGACTCGGTCACGAGTCGGCGCCGCGCCCCGGACGGGCGCCCGGATCCGCCTCGGCCTCCGGAGCATCGACCGCAGCACTCTCGACCGCCGCGGTCTCGGCCCCGGGAGCCCCGGTCTCGGAAGCCTCCGCCTCAGCGGCCCCGGTCTCGGAAGCCTCCGCCTCGGCGACCCCGGTCTCGGAAGGCTCCGCCTCGGCGTCCGCTGCGGTCACCTCGACGGCCGCCAGCGGCTCGTCCTCGTCTTCGTCGTCGTCCAGCTCGTCCTCGTCGTCGTCGAACTCGTCGTCGTCCCGATCCGTGCGGGCGACCTCGTCGTCGTACCCGTCCTCGTCGTCCTCTGGGGCAGGCCCGTCCTGCGAGGCGTCGGCATCGACGTCCGCCATCGGCTCGGATCCGTCGGATCCCCCGTCGGCGGTGTCGTCGTACCCGTCCTCGTCCTCGTCGCCCTCCAGGACGACACCGTCGAGTTCCAACAACCGCTCGGCGGCATCGGTCTCACCGAACTCGTCCACCTCTGCGGCCCGGGCGAACCACTCCCGTGCCTCTTCCCGCCGGTCGACCGCGAGCAGCGCGTCGGCGTACGCGTAACGCAGCCGGGCGGTCCACGGTTCGGCCGGCGTGGCGGTCAGTTCGCGCACCTGAAGCATCGCCACCGCAGCGTCACCCTGGCCCATGTCGCCCCGGGCTCCGGCCGCCACGATCAGCAGCTCCACCGCCCCGGCCGGGTCCAGCGACTCACGATCGGCGCCCCGGTAGAGGTCGATCGCCCGCTCCGGCCGGCCGAGCGCCCGCTCACAGTCGGCGAGCACCGCCAGGTGGGTCTGCCGCCCGCTCATCCGGTGGTACGTCCGCAGCTCGGCGAGTGCGGTCTGCCACTCACCCGCCCGGTACGCCGCCAGCCCGACCGCCTCCCGTACCGGCGCGATCCGGGCCGCCAGGCTCCGGGCGGCAAGTGCGTGCTCCAGCGCAAGGCCCGGATCGTCGTCGATCAGCGCTCCGGTCGCGACGAGGTGCCGCGCGACCGTCTCCGCGACGGGCTTGGCCAGGGAGAGCAGTTCGGCCCGGACCGCGCTGTCGAGATCCGTGGCGACGATCTCCTCCGGCAGAGCCGGACCGGAGGCCTCCCGAGCGGTGTCGCCTGACCGGCCGGACCGGTCGCGTCGATCCGTACCCTCGGCACGGGTGTAGCCGCCTCCGCCCGCGCCGGCACCGTCCCGACCGGCCTGGCCGGTCCCCTGCCGGGGCTTCCAGTCCCGCCGGCCCTCCTCGGGACGGCCACGGTCGGCGCGGTCGCCGCCCGACCGGAAGCCCTCCCGCGCGCCGCCGCTGCGGGCGTCCCGGTCCGACCGGCGGAAACCGCCACGGTCGCCGTCACGCGTACCCTCGCGGTCCGCGCCCCGGTGGCCCTCCCGGTCCGAACCGCGGAAGCCTTCCCGGCTGCGGCCGTCGAAGCCGCGACGACCCGCGTCGTCGCCAGAACGTCGTCCGCTGTCTCGTCCTGCGCCGCGCTGGTCACCGCCGCCCGACGGTCCGCCGCGGTAACCACCGCCGCGCCCGGCGTCGCCGCCGGAACCCGCACCCGGACGACCTCGGTAACCACCGCTGTCGCCCCGGTACCCGCCGTCTCGCCGGTCATCATCGCGCCGCGCGTCGTCCCGGTAGCCACCCGGACGCGAGGCGTCGTCACGGTAGCCGCCGGCACGCGAGTCCCGACCAGAACGTCGGTCGTCGCCGAAGCCGGGCCGGGAACCGCCCCGGAACCCACCGCTCTCGCCCCGGAAACCGCCGCGCCGGTCGTCGCCACCGGAGCCTCCGCCCCGGCCCTGGTAGCCACCGCCGGAGCCTCCGCCCCGGCCCTGGTAGCCGCCGCGCCGGTCGTCACCGCCGGAGCCTGCGCCCCGGTAGCCGCCGGTACGGCGGTCGTCGCCGCGCCGGGTGTCGTCACGGTAGCCGCCAGCACCGGAGTCACGGTCGCCCTGCCGGTCGCCCCGGAAGTCACCGCCCCGGCCGTAGTCGGTACGGGCTCCACGGTCGCGGTCACCACGGCCGAAGCCGTCCCGTCCGCCGGACTGGTAGCCGCCCTGGCGGTAGCCGCTGTCCCGGTCACCGCCACGCTGGCCGGGTCCGGACTGACGGTAGCCCTGGCGGCCCTCTCCACGATCCGGACCGAAGTCGTCTCGGCGCCCGCCGCCGCGGTAGCCGCCCTGACGCTCGTCACCGCCGCGCTGGTAACCGCCCTGCCGGGCATCGCCGCCGCGCTGGTAACCACCCTGCCGGGCGTCACCGCCGCGCTGGTAACCACCCTGCCGGGCGTCACCGCCGCGCTGGTAACCACCCTGCCGGGCGTCACCGCCGCGCTGGTAACCACCCTGCCGGGCGTCACCGCCGCGCTGGTAACCGCCACCGGAGCGGAAGCCCGCATCGCCGTCGCGGCGCCCGGAGTCGCGGTATCCGCCGCTCGCGCGGTCACCACCGAAGTCGCGATTCCCCCGGGAATCCCGGTCACCACGGCCGTCCCGGTCACCACGGAAGCCGCCGCGCTGGCCGTCCCGGAAGCCGCCGCCGCGCCGGTCGTCGGCGCCGGAGCGGTAGCCCCCACCAGGGCGACCGTCGCGCCGGCCGGCGCCGTCACGCGGAGCTGGGCGGTCACGCCGGTCACCAGATGTGCCGGACGAATCGCGGTCCCCGCGATAGGGCTGACGGCCGTCCCGGCGCGTAGAGGCGTCACGGCCGCCTTGGCGGTCCGGACGGTCGTCTCGACGGCGCGGACGGTCTCCGCCGTGCGCTCCTGAACTCACGGGTACATCCTTCCTCATGGCGAGATCGCCGCAACACGCAGTGCAGGGCCACCCCGACCGGGGTGGCCCTGCAAACTAAGATGTCCGGCGGCGTCTTACTCTCCCACACCCTCCCGAGTGCAGTACCATCAGCGCTGGAAGGCTTAGCTTCCGGGTTCGGAATGTAACCGGGCGTTTCCCCTCCGCCATAACCGCCGTAACCCTATCAACAACACAAACAACAACCCCCCACCCACACGCAGGGGAAAAAAACCTGTTGTTCGTTTGCTGTGAATCACACAGTGGACGCGTAGCAACTTTGTAGTCAAGTCCTCGGCCTATTAGTACCGGTCAACTGAACCAGTTACCTGGCTTACATCTCCGGCCTATCAACCCAGTCGTCTCACTGGGAGCCTTACCCCCTCACGGGGTGGGATACCTCATCTTGAAGCAGGCTTCCCGCTTAGATGCTTTCAGCGGTTATCCCTCCCGAACGTAGCCAACCAGCCGTGCCCCTGGCGGGACAACTGGCACACCAGAGGTTCGTCCGTCCCGGTCCTCTCGTACTAGGGACAGCCCTTCTCAAGTATCCTACGCGCACGGCGGATAGGGACCGAACTGTCTCACGACGTTCTAAACCCAGCTCGCGTACCGCTTTAATGGGCGAACAGCCCAACCCTTGGGACCTGCTACAGCCCCAGGATGCGACGAGCCGACATCGAGGTGCCAAACCATCCCGTCGATATGGACTCTTGGGGAAGATCAGCCTGTTATCCCCGGGGTACCTTTTATCCGTTGAGCGACACCGCTTCCACACGCAAGTGCCGGATCACTAGTCCCGACTTTCGTCCCTGCTCGACCCGTCAGTCTCACAGTCAAGCTCCCTTATACACTTACACTCAACACCTGATTGCCAACCAGGCTGAGGGAACCTTTGGGCGCCTCCGTTACATTTTAGGAGGCAACCGCCCCAGTTAAACTACCCACCAGACACTGTCCCTGAACCCGATAAGGGCCCGAAGTTAGATACCCAAACCAACCAGAGTGGTATTTCAAGATTGCCTCCACCCATACTGGCGTATGGACTTCACCGGCTCCCACCTATCCTACACAAGCTAATTCAGATACCAATGTCAAGCTATAGTAAAGGTCCCGGGGTCTTTCCGTCCTGCCGCGCGTAACGAGCATCTTTACTCGTACTGCAATTTCGCCGGGCCTGTGGTTGAGACAGTGGGGAAGTCGTTACGCCATTCGTGCAGGTCGGAACTTACCCGACAAGGAATTTCGCTACCTTAGGATGGTTATAGTTACCACCGCCGTTTACTGGCGCTTAAGTTCTCAGCTTCGCCCCGAAAGACTAACCGGTCCCCTTAACGTTCCAGCACCGGGCAGGCGTCAGTCCATATACATCGAATTACTTCTTCGCATGGACCTGTGTTTTTAGTAAACAGTCGCTTCCCCCTGCTCTCTGCGGCCATACAACGCTCCACCAGCAAGTGGCTTCACGTCTCCGGCCCCCCTTCTCCCTAAGTTACGGGGGCAATTTGCCGAGTTCCTTAACCACAGTTCACCCGATCGCCTCGGTATTCTCTACCTGACCACCTGTGTCGGTTTAGGGTACGGGCCGCTCGGAACTCGCTAGAGGCTTTTCTCGGCAGCATAGGATCACTGACTTCACCTGAATCGGCTCGGCATCACGTCTCAGCCACAAGGTGTGCGGATTTGCCTACACACCGGCCTACACGCTTACCCCGGCACAACCACCGGCCGGGCTCAGCTACCTTCCTGCGTCACCCCATCGCTTGACTACTACCCGCCAGGTTCCCACGCTCCCCCACATCAGTCCGAAGACATCAGCAGGTTCGGGTGGTTAGCACAACGAGGTTCATCACGGGCGCTCCTACACGGGTACGGGAATATCAACCCGTTATCCATCGACTACGCCTCTCGGCCTCGCCTTAGGCCCCGACTCACCCAGGGCGGATTAACCTGGCCCTGGAACCCTTGGTCATCCGGCGGAAGGGTTTCTCACCCTTCTTTCGCTACTCATGCCTGCATTCTCACTCGTGCCGCGTCCACAACTGGGTCACCCCGCTGCTTCACCCCCGGCACGACGCTCCCCTACCCACCCACACACCTGCACACCACCCCGAAGAGCAGTGCGAAGTCATTGTGTGAATGCCACAGCTTCGGCGGTGTACTTGAGCCCCGCTACATTGTCGGCGCGGAACCACTTGACCAGTGAGCTATTACGCACTCTTTAAAGGATGGCTGCTTCTAAGCCAACCTCCTGGTTGTCTATGCGACCCCACATCCTTTTCCACTTAGCACACGCTTAGGGGCCTTAGCTGGCGATCTGGGCTGTTTCCCTCTCGACTACGAAGCTTATCCCCCGCAGTCTCACTGCCGCGCTCTCACTTACCGGCATTCGGAGTTTGGCTGATTTCAGTAACCTTGTAGGGCCCCTAGACCATCCAGTGCTCTACCTCCGGCAAGAAACACGCGACGCTGCACCTAAATGCATTTCGGGGAGAACCAGCTATCACGGAGTTTGATTGGCCTTTCACCCCTAACCACAGGTCATCCCCCAACTTTTCAACGTTGGTGGGTTCGGCCCTCCACGCGGTCTTACCCACGCTTCAGCCTGCCCATGGCTAGATCACTCCGCTTCGGGTCTAGAACACGCGACTACACGCCCTATTAAGACTCGCTTTCGCTACGGCTACCCCACACGGGTTAACCTCGCCACATGCCACTAACTCGCAGGCTCATTCTTCAAAAGGCACGCCGTCACCCCTAAAGGCTCCGACGGATTGTAGGCGAACGGTTTCAGGTACTATTTCACTCCCCTCCCGGGGTACTTTTCACCATTCCCTCACGGTACTCGTCCGCTATCGGTCACCAGGAAGTATTTAGGCTTACCAGGTGGTCCTGGCAGATTCACGGCAGATTACAGGAGTCCGCCGCTACTCGGGAACACCCACAAGGAAGACCAGCTGCTTTCACCTACCGGACTATCACCGCCTACGGTTGGCTTTTCCACACCATTCAGCTAACAACTGGCTTTATAACTCCCCACACGAGTGTCAGCTCGTGTCATGAGGTCCCACAACCCCGACCACGCAACCCCTGACAGGTATCACACGCAACCGGTTTAGCCTCAATCCGCTTTCGCTCGCCACTACTCACGGAATCACTATTGTTTTCTCTTCCTACGGGTACTGAGATGTTTCACTTCCCCGCGTTCCCTCCACACACCCTATGAATTCAGGTGCGGGTGACACCACATGACTGGTGCCAGGTTACCCCATTCGGACACCCTGGGATCACAGCTCGGTTGACAGCTCCCCCAGGCCTATCGCGGCCTCCCACGTCCTTCATCGGCTCCTGGTGCCAAGGCATCCACCGTTCGCCCTTGACAACTTGACCACAAAGATGCTCGCGTCCACTGTGCAATTCTCAACAAACGACCAACCCACAACCCACCACCCCACACCAGCCCAACAACCACCAGCACAAAACCGATGACCATCGACGGTATATGGAGCCAGGTCATGCCTGGACCGAAGAACCAACCCACAGGTTGTTCCTTCAGGACCCAACAGGGTGCCCTACATCCACCACCAGCCGCACCAACCCGACCTTCCACACCCCCACCAGGGAGGCCGTACTCGCCGGACCAGCCGTTGCCAGCCGTGAACTCGCCAGTGTCTCCGCCATCGAGCACCCCTGACCCGACATCCGCGGGCCACGAGGCTCCTACCCGACCTTCGCCGGGAGGTGCTCCTTAGAAAGGAGGTGATCCAGCCGCACCTTCCGGTACGGCTACCTTGTTACGACTTCGTCCCAATCGCCAGCCCCACCTTCGACGGCTCCCCCCCAAAAGGGTTAGGCCACCGGCTTCGGGTGTTGCCGACTTTCGTGACGTGACGGGCGGTGTGTACAAGGCCCGGGAACGTATTCACCGCAGCGTTGCTGATCTGCGATTACTAGCGACTCCGACTTCACGGGGTCGAGTTGCAGACCCCGATCCGAACTGAGACCGGCTTTTTGGGATTCGCTCCACCTCACGGTATCGCAGCCCATTGTACCGGCCATTGTAGCATGCGTGAAGCCCTGGACATAAGGGGCATGATGACTTGACGTCATCCCCACCTTCCTCCGAGTTGACCCCGGCAGTCTTCGATGAGTCCCCGCCATAACGCGCTGGCAACATCGAACAAGGGTTGCGCTCGTTGCGGGACTTAACCCAACATCTCACGACACGAGCTGACGACAGCCATGCACCACCTGTGACCGCCCCCGAAGGACCCCACATCTCTGCAGGTTTTGCGGCCATGTCAAACCCAGGTAAGGTTCTTCGCGTTGCATCGAATTAATCCGCATGCTCCGCCGCTTGTGCGGGCCCCCGTCAATTCCTTTGAGTTTTAGCCTTGCGGCCGTACTCCCCAGGCGGGGCGCTTAATGCGTTAGCTGCGGCACAGAGAACCGGAGAGGCCCCCCACACCTAGCGCCCAACGTTTACAGCGTGGACTACCAGGGTATCTAATCCTGTTCGCTCCCCACGCTTTCGCTCCTCAGCGTCAGTATCGGCCCAGAGACCCGCCTTCGCCACCGGTGTTCCTCCTGATATCTGCGCATTTCACCGCTACACCAGGAATTCCAGTCTCCCCTACCGAACTCTAGCCTGCCCGTATCGGCTGCAAGCCCACAGTTGAGCTGTGGGTTTTCACAGTCGACGCGACAAGCCGCCTACGAGCTCTTTACGCCCAATAAATCCGGACAACGCTCGCGCCCTACGTCTTACCGCGGCTGCTGGCACGTAGTTGGCCGGCGCTTCTTCTGCAGGTACCGTCACTCACGCTTCGTCCCTGCTGAAAGAGGTTTACAACCCGAAGGCCGTCATCCCTCACGCGGCGTCGCTGCATCAGGCTTCCGCCCATTGTGCAATATTCCCCACTGCTGCCTCCCGTAGGAGTCTGGGCCGTGTCTCAGTCCCAGTGTGGCCGGTCGCCCTCTCAGGCCGGCTACCCGTCGTCGCCTTGGTAGGCCATCACCCCACCAACAAGCTGATAGGCCGCGAGCCCATCCCAGGCCGAAAAACTTTCCACCCACCCCCATGCGGAAGCAGGTCATATCCGGTATTAGCCCCCGTTTCCGAGGGTTATCCCAAAGCCTGAGGCAGGTTACTCACGTGTTACTCACCCGTTCGCCGCTCGAGTACCCCGAAGGGCCTTTCCGCTCGACTTGCATGTGTTAAGCACGCCGCCAGCGTTCGTCCTGAGCCAGGATCAAACTCTCCAACAAAAACCATGGAAAATCAAAACCCAGCAACAATAAAAACACTTGCTGCCAAACAATAAAACCAATTTGGCACTGGCTTATCAAGCACCCTGTTGAGTTCTCAAAGAACAACCACACACCGAACACGAACCTCGCTGGGAGGGCCGCCCTCGGGGCAACTTGCCTAACCTACCCGCTCGGCCTCACAGTGTCAAGCCCCAACTTTGGGCTCGTCTGCTTCACCCGAGAGGTTCCCCGTACACACGCACACCTGACGGTGGTCGCTTCTGTCGGGGGGAAGCCCGCAGACCGGCCGATGGCCGCTCGCGGCGCATCTGCCCGGCTCCTGCCGGCCTGGAACACTCTACCCGGTTGGTCCCGCAATCTCAACCTGAAGTTCATCCGGTCGAGCGCACCACCCGGCCTCCGTCCCCGTCGGGCGGATGCCCTCCGAGAGACCGAGGTGCTCGCGGCCCGGCCTTTTCGTCCGGGGCGCCGCGCGCAGAGAGAAAGTTACGCCGCCGAGCCGCTGGGCGCAAATCGACGTACTCCTCCTTCTGTACCGCTGTGACCTGACCGTGCCACGGTTGTCCGTGTCGGAGCGGGTCCGCCGTGTCAGAGTGGCAACCATGGCCGCGTTTGCGAGCTCCACGGAGATCACCGTCGCGCAGGACAGCATCACCGCGCTCCTGTTGCCGTTCTGGCAGCTCGTCATCGGTGGGCTCGTGCTGGTGGCCGTGGTCGCGTCGGTACACCGGCTGGCCCGCCGTGGCCGATCCCGGATGACCACCGGGCTGCTGGTGACAGCCTCCGCGATCATCGGCCTGGCCGTCGTCGGCATGCTGCTGCAATGACCGTAGGACGGTCGCGATGATCGTGCGGCGGTCGGCCCGGTGGTGCCGCGCCGTCAGAGTCGTCGGTTCGCCAGGCTGGGCAGCTCGGTGCGGATCTCGCGCAGCCGGTCGAGGTCGAGGTCGCTGACCACGATCCCGACCGTGTCGGGGGCCTGGCCGACCACCGTCCCCCAGGGGTCGACCACCATGCTGCGGCCGAAGCAGGTACGCCCCGGATCGTGGTCGCCGATCTGCCCCGCCGCCGCCACGTAACACTGGTTCTCGATCGCCCGGGCCCGCAACAGCACCTCCCAGTGGTCCCGGCCGGTGTGCAGCATGAAGGCTGCGGGCACCACCAGCAGCTGGGCCTGCCCGGTGACGGCCAACTGCCGATACAGCTCGGGGAAGCGCAGGTCGTAACAGATCGAGAGGCCGACGCGTACCCCTTCGATGTCGACCGTGACCGGCTCGGAGCCGGCGGCGACGGTCTTGGATTCGAGATAGGAGACCCGGCCGGGGATCTCCACGTCGTAGAGGTGGATCTTCCGGTACGTGGCGGCGAGCGCACCGGTCCGGTCGAAGACCAGCGAGGTGTTGTAGGTGTGCTCCGGATCCGGTCCCGTCTCGTGGAACGAGCCGGCGTGCACCCACATCCCGTGCTGTCGGGCCGCCTCGGCGAAGAACTCGGCGAACTCGCCGTCGACCGGCTCCGGGGTGGGCAGCCCGCGCGACGGGCCGAGATAGTCGACGTACTCCGGCAGGATCGCCAGGTCCGCCCCGGCGGCTGCGGCCCGGCCGAGCAGCTCGCCGGCGACGGTCAGGTTGGCCTTCCGGTCGTCGCGGGCATTGAGCTGGCAGACGGCGACGCGCATGCGGAGAGCCTACGGGGACGGTCCCCGGGTGGCCAGGCTTACCGGAACGGTCGGCGGAGCGGCGTCAGGCCGAGCGCTCCTCACGCTCCCGGCGGGCGCGCCGGCCGGTGAACTCGCGCGGCACGATCGTCGGGTTGACGTTCTCCAGCACGACACCCCGGGTGATCAGGACGCGGGCCGCGTTCGGGTTGCTGGGCACCTCGTACATCACGGAGAGCAGGACCTCTTCGAGGATGGCGCGCAGCCCCCGGGCACCGGTGCCGCGGAGCATCGCCTGGTCGGCGATCGCCTCCAGCGCCGCCGGCTCGAACTCCAGCTCCACGCCGTCGAGTTCGAAGAGGCGCTGGTATTGCCGGACGAGCGCGTTGCGGGGCTCGGTGAGGATCCGGACCAGAGCCTCGCGGTTGAGGCTCCGGACGTTGGTGATCACCGGAAGCCGGCCGATGAACTCGGGGATCAGACCGAACTTGAGCATGTCCTCCGGCATGACCCGGCCGAAGATATCGTCGGTCGAGCGCTCGGAGACCGAGCGGAGGTGGGCACCGAAGCCGAGCCCGCCCTGGCCGGTGCGGGCCTCGATGATCTGGTCGAGGCCGGCAAAGGCACCGCCGCAGATGAAGAGCACGTTGGTGGTGTCGATCTGGATGAACTCCTGGTGCGGGTGTTTCCGGCCACCCTGCGGCGGCACGTTCGCCACGGTGCCTTCGAGGATCTTGAGCAGCGCCTGCTGCACGCCCTCGCCGGAGACGTCCCGGGTGATCGACGGGTTCTCCGACTTACGGGCGATCTTGTCGACCTCGTCGATGTAGATGATCCCGGTCTCGGCCCGCTTGATGTCGTAGTCGGCGGCCTGGATCAGCTTGAGCAGGATGTTCTCGACGTCCTCGCCGACGTAGCCGGCCTCGGTCAGCGCGGTGGCGTCGGCGATCGCGAACGGCACGTTCAGCATCCGGGCGAGGGTCTGGGCCAGGTGTGTCTTGCCGCACCCCGTCGGGCCGATCAGCAGGATGTTGGACTTCGACAGCTCCACGCCGTCGCTCGCGCCGGGACCGCCGGCAGACTCGGCCTGGATCCGCTTGTAGTGGTTGTAGACCGCGACCGCGAGGGCCTTCTTCGCCTGGTCCTGACCCACGACGTACTGGTCGAGGAACTGGCAGATCTCCATCGGCTTGGGAAGCTCTTCCCACTTCACCTCGCCGGACTCGGCCAGCTCTTCTTCGATGATCTCGTTGCAGAGGTCTATGCACTCGTCACAGATGTAGACCCCGGGGCCCGCGATGAGTTTCTTGACCTGCTTCTGCGACTTGCCACAGAAGGAGCACTTTAGTAGGTCGCCACCGTCGCCGATCCGTGCCACCTACGTTCTCCCTGCGCTCATCGGCCAGCCTCGCTGAGCAGAGGCACTGGCCTGCGGACGGTATGCCCCGTCGGTTCTCTTCACCGGCCGGTTCCGACCGGCCGTGGGCGGTGCAGAACCGACGTTACCCGCTGCGCGAGGTTTCTCCGACCCCCAAAACGGGTGTGTCAGAGGCCGGCCGCCGGACAGCCGGCCGGCCGGCCTCTGACCCAAGATGATCAGCTCGAGGCGTTCGCCGCGAGCAGGCCCTTCTTTCGGCTGGTCAGGATGGTGTCGACCAGGCCGTACTCCCGAGACTCCTCGGCAGTCATGAACTTGTCACGGTCGATATCACGACGGACTCGTTCAATCGGCTGGTTGGAGTGTCGGGAGAGCATCTCCTCGAGCTGGGTGCGCATCCGGAGGATCTCCCGAGCCTGGATCTCGATGTCCGAGCCCTGCCCGTAGCCGCCCTCGGTGGCCGGCTGGTGGATGATGATCCGGGAGTTCGGCAGCGCCATGCGCTTGCCGGGCGTACCGGCGGCGAGGAGTACGGCCGCGGCGCTGGCCGCCTGCCCGAGGCAGACGGTCTGGATGTCCGGCCGGACGTACTGCATCGTGTCGTAGATCGCCGTCATGGCGGTGAACGAACCACCGGGCGAGTTGATGTACATGATGATGTCGCGGTCCGGGTCGGTGCCCTCCAGCGTCAGCAGCTGGGCCATCACGTCGTTGGCCGACGCGTCGTCCACCTGCACGCCGAGGAAGATGATCCGGTCCTCGAAGAGCTTGTTGTAGGGGTTCGACTCCTTGACGCCGTACGAGGTGCGCTCGACGAAGGAGGGCAGGACGTACCGGTTGTGCACGGGCTGGAAGCCACCACCGGCAAGCAGGGTCGGGTCAGTCATCGTTTCCGCTCCTCAGCTCAGGGTCCCGGCGCCTTCCGGAACCTGCGCGGCTCCGGTGATCACCTTGTCGATGAAGCCGTAGTCCTTGGCCTCGGTGGCGGTGAACCAGCGGTCCCGGTCCGAGTCGGCCTCGATCTGGGCCTGGTCCTGGCCGGTGTGGTGAGCCACCCGCTCCTGGAACATCCGCTTGGTGTAGAGCATCTGCTCCGCCTGGATGGCGATGTCGGATGCCGTACCGCCCATGCCGCCGGAGGGCTGGTGCATCATGATCCGCGCGTGCGGCAGGGCGTAGCGCTTGCCCTTGGTGCCGGCGCAGAGCAGAAGCTGGCCCATCGAGGCGGCCATGCCCATGGCGACCGTGGAGACGTCGTTGTCGATGAATTGCATGGTGTCGTAGATCGCCATGCCGGAGTAGACCGAGCCACCCGGCGAGTTGATCCACAGGTTGATGTCGCGGCCGGGGTCCTCCGCGGCGAGTAGCAGCAGCTGTGCGCAGATGCGGTTGGCGACCTGGTCGGTCACCTCGCTGCCAAGGAAGATGATCCGCTCCTTGAGCAGCCGGTTGTAGACCGAGTCGTCGAGGTTGCCACCAAGTGCGTCCGCACCGCGGGCTTCGGTCACCCGCAGGGGCATAGCTGAGAAGTCTGAACCAGTCATGGCAGCCCTTCGCTCTCCGTGCGTCTTACGCCCGACATTAACCGCTGACCGGGGTCGTAACGTCCCGGTCCGGGCACTGTTCGCTAACAGCGCAGTTGGCGACGGCGCGCTGACCGCCCGGGGCGTACCCGATGGGTTCTGGCCGTGCGGGCCCGGAGCGTGGCGTCCGGGCCCGGCGGTCACGACCCCGCGCGGCTCAGTGCTCGTGGTCGTGGTCGTGCTGGTGGTCGTGCTCCTCGCCACTCGCGGCGCGGAGCTCGTCCATGTTGATCGGGTTACCGGCCGAGTCGGTGATCTTGATCCGCTCCATCACCATGGCCAGCGCCTTGCCGCGCCGGACGTCGCCGAAGACCGCGCCGGCCGCGCCGGAGCGGACGAGCTGGTCGTAGTACTGCTGAGGGGCCATCCCGGCGCGCTGCGCCCGGTGCACGATCTCGTGCCCGAACTCGTCGTCGGAGACCTGGACCTGCTCGGCATCGGCCAGGGTGTCCAGCAGCAGCTGGATCTTGACCCCTTCGGTGGCCGCGTCCTTCAGCTCGGCGTCGATCTGCTCCTCGGTCTTCTCCTCGGAGGTCAGGTATTCCTCCAGGGAGGCGCCGATCCGCTCAAGCTGGTCGACCATGGCCTGCTTGCGGTGCTCGACCTCCTCGCGCACGACCCCCTCCGGAGCCGGCACGTCGGCGGCCGCCACCATCTGCTCCAGGGCACGATCCCGGGCGGCGTAGATCTGCTCGATCTTCTTCGACCGGCTCACCCGCTCGCGGATGTCGCCACGCAGCTCGTCGAGGGTGTCAAACTCGCTGGCGAGCTGGGCAAAATCGTCGTCGAGCGGAGGAAGTTCCTTTTCCTTGACGGTGCGGACCGTCACCGCGACGTCGGCATCCCGACCGGCGAAATCACCGCCGACGAGCTGGGTCTGGAAGGTGGTCGAGTCACCGGCCGAGAGGCCGACCAGCACCTCGTCCAGCCCCGGCAGGAGCTGCTTGCTGCCGACCTCGTGCGAGATGTTGGTGGCCGAGCCGCCCGGCACCTCCTCGCCATCGACGGTCGCCGCCAGGTCGATCTGCACGTAGTCGCCCTCCTGGGCGGCCCGCTCGACCGTCTTGAGCGTGGCGAACCGCTCCCGCAGGCTGGCAACCTGGGCGTCGATCTCGCTCTCGTCGATCTGGAGCTCGTCGACGGTCACCTCGACCGTGGAGAGGTCCGGCAGCGTGATCTCGGGCCGGACGTCGACCTCGGCGGTGAACTTCAGCGAGTCACCGTCGTTGAACTCGGTAATCTCGACCTCGGGTCGGCCCAGCGTCTTCACGTCGTGCTCGCGGACCGCGGCGAGAATGTTCTCCGGGATGGCGTCCTGCACGGCCTCGTTCAGCACCGTGCCCCGGCCGACCCGCTGGTCGATCACGGCGGCCGGCACCTTGCCGCGCCGGAAGCCCGGGACGTTGACCTGCGAGGCGATCTCCCGGTACGCCTTCTTGAGGCTCGGCTCGAGCTCGACGAACGGCACCTCGATGGCGAGCCGCACGCGCGTCGGGCTCAGAGTCTCGACGGTGCTCTTCACAGGCGTACTCCTTGACGGATCTCGATCTTAATTCTGGGCCGGCCTTCAGCCCATCGCCGGTCTTCAGCCCATCGAGTGTAGGCGAGCCGGCAGAGGCGTCTGACGGCGCGGGGTGGCAAGACTCACCCCGCAGCCGAGGCTCGCCCGCCCCGCGGTCGAGGCTCTCCCCCGCAGCGACAGCTGCGGGGGACAGTCGGGGTGGCGGGATTTGAACCCACGGCCCCTCGCTCCCAAAGCGAGTGCGCTACCAAGCTGCGCCACACCCCGTGGCGGTGAAGAGTGTATGCCGTCCGGTCAGGGTCGCGCCCGCCCGGTCTCGTGCTGGGCCGCCGTGTCGTCCCGATCAAGCTTGATCCTGGCGTACGTGGGGTGCGGGCGCTTCGGGTTCCGGGTGTTGGGCGAGGGGTGGACGCCGCTCGGCGGGATACCGGTATCCAGGGAGCGGGACGACCCGTTAGGCTATCCGTCGCGTCCCGAGATGATCGGGCGAGCGCGGGCGTAGCTCAATGGCAGAGCTTCAGTCTTCCAAACTGACGGTGCGGGTTCGATTCCCGTCGCCCGCTCCAGACCTTCCGGCCCAGGTCAGCGGCATGATCGCCTCGCCCGGGCCGAGTTGTTTCTAGCCCTTTTTGATCTTGCGTTCCCGTAGCCCGGGGACGTGCCGTCCGGGGTGACCCTTTCGGGTCGTCTTCATCGCCGAAGCTTCCGGTGGGCTTGGCGCCATCGGTCGTCTCCGCCGACGGCGTGGGTTCGTCCGCCTCGCCAGCTTCTTCGACCTGAGTTGCGCCATGGCGGCCGGGGTTAAGCCGGCTCTACCCACCGGGTTGAACGCCGTAGAGCAACCTGCGGCGCTACGCCAAGATGGAGCGCCTCGGACGGAAGACCCATGCGAACGGCACCGGCACCTTCAACGGAAGCCGAACCATGACGACGCACCACGGATCAGCTCTAGGCGGGACGCACCAGGCCACCGCCGAGGCAGACAGCCGTACCGGCCAAGGACGCGCAGCGCGGCCCGGCGCAGCGCGCACGGCCCTGGTTGGCCGCAGGCCGGACAGAGGCCGTCGGCGCTCGACGGGGTGTGCCGGTCAAACCGCACCTGCGCGGCAAGCAGCTCCTTTCGGCCGCCGGCCGACAGGTAGAGGCTCACTGCGCGGACTGGTCGGTGGCCAGCCGGGAGGACGTCCGTGGATGCTGGTGGACTGTTTTGACAGCTCAGGGGCCGTGGGTGGGCAGCTCAGTTGCTCCGATCGTTCCTTCACACCGAACGGTCATGAGATGCCGTCGGGGGCAGCAGGACTGACGGCCAGATCGCGCCCGAGGTCCCGCCCATTTCGTGCGGACGACCCTGCTTCCTGCCAGCCAAGGGGTCTCGCAGTCGTGCCCGTCGTGTGCCCCATGCTCAAGGTCATGACGCCTTCCAAGCATCTTGTCCACCGGATCAGCCGGGAGAACGGTACGGCCTGCACTGCCGAAACGCTCTCTTCAGGATCAAGGCGCCGCGCAAGCGCGGCGCCGGCCCGCTGCGCTCGGCGTACGAAGCACAGTAGTTTCCTGTTCCCGCTGGTTCGCTAGCCCCAGAGCCGTTGAGCCCAGTAAAGCTGGCCGTCAGGCCCCATGTTGACGAGGGCGACCAGCAGGTCCGATACCGCCACCGGAGCCGTAGCAATCAGGGGCTCGGACTGCTTCAGCCGCTTCGCGTCGGGGAAGATGCCGACGAACGTCACCGGCGACGCATCGGGTGCCGCTACGGAAATGGAACTGCCGGCGTCCCTCCACCCGCCGTCAACCTCTCGACCCACGATGCCCTGCAACCAGGGATAACGGTCGGCGGCCTTCCGGAGGTACCCGTGCGATCCGACACCCACGTCGGCTTGACGGGGTGACGCGACTCCGAAGACCGTGGGCTTGAGATGAGTGCGCTTGTCCAGGACGACGATCCAGAACACGGCGCCGTCCTGCGGCTCGACAGGCGGTCGCCATGTGACCCGCCCCAACACCAGTTGATCGCCCTCGTCCGCATGTGGCGCAGTCACCTGACCCAGCGCAGCCGAGGCGGTCTCGTTGCCGACCAACTCCAGCGCCACGGTAGCGGCCAGGACCTCCGGGCCATAGGGCGCCCGATTGTGCCACCAGCGCCACCCCCCGAACGCTGAGAGGCTGAGCACCAACGCCAGCACACCAAGGCCCGCCTGTACCCGCCGCCGCCCCATAGACAGGAGTACAGCACGCTTCGATGGCTAGAGCCATGAGCGGAGCCACCGAGACAACGGCAGCCCGGATCCGCCCCATGGGCTGATGCCCTCATAGCCCTCGGCCTTGAGCCACGATGAGCGCAACGCTGCGACGGTCGTGGGGGCGGTCAATCCCGGCCGAGGACGGGACGATCGGCTGCCGCGCCGCTACGCGGCTTGCCACCGGAGTACGTGGTCAAGGGGCGCGGTTAGCCGGCACCACGGCAAGCCGCCCCGATCCGAAGGCCGGGGGCGGGTTGCCGTACGACGCCGGACGCCGCACCCTCCGAGCCGGGCCATTCACGGGCCATAAGCCGGCGCCGTAGACGGTCACCGGCGGGCAGGACCCACACCCCCACCCCGCCGCCGACCAGGCACTCCGGACAGGCCGGGGCACCGGCAACGATTTCCATGCTGACGGTCCGGCTAATCGTCGTGCCACGGTGGCGTACGCCACGGCTCGGCCTGCCGACCAGCTGTCAGCGTGAGGAGGAAGTGCGGCCGGGAACGGTCCGGGTCGTCCTCAAGGTCGACATCCGGGTCGTCGAGTTGGTTGACCTCACATCTGTAGATGCCGGTCGGCACTTCGAAGACCAGGTCTTGACGATGTGGCTCGGGCAGGCGAACGTCGTCGAACTGCGCGGCCATCGTCAACGACTCGTAGTTGACCAGGTGGAGTTGCCCGGCCGTTACTCGGATCGGTCCGGCTGCTCGACGAAACCCCGGCTGCTCGACGAGGTCACCGACAATAACCTCGACAGTCCAGTCGTTTTCCCGACCCGTCCCCCACAGCAGCAACGACCGCTGTTCCATGGCTGCACAGAAGTGTCCGAAGAGAGATTCATATGTCCAGTCTTTATTGACAAAGCCTTGGTATACATGATGGTCCACTAAGCCGAGAAAGCCCGAGTCGTCGGTCACCTCGAACTTGCGACGCCGCTGCACTGTGCCCCACTTCTCACCCATGCCTTGTCCCATGGCCGCACGGCCACCCGTACACCCAACCCGGCCCACATAGTACGGCGGTGACCGACACCGCCAGATGCTCCGCACAGGGCGCCGACAGTCACCGGCCGACAACAGTCTTGATCCTTTGCGGGGCAGGGCTGCCCTGCGGTCGTGACGAGCGGTGGACCGCGACCGAGCCGCCTTCGGGAGTCAGCGGAAGTCAGCGAACGCGGTACCGCGTGGCCCGGCGTCGATCATGCTCGGCAGCACGACCACCCCGCCTAGCCCCACGGTGCGCCGCTCGCCGGGCGCCAGCAGATGCCGGAGCGCCTCGGCTGGCTCCGGACGGACGGCGACCACACGTCGCCGTGATCTGCCTGACGCTAGTTGAGCTTGACACCGATGCCGGCGGCGCTCGCCTCCTGCTGGAGCCGATAGGTGGCCGCGTACCGGCCGTTCAGCTGCATCAGCGTCGTGTGATCACCCTGCTCGACCACCCTGCCCTCGTGCAGGACGACGATGAGATCGGCCATCGCGATGGTGGAGAACCGGTGCGTGACGATGAGCGTGATGGTGCCACGGGCGGTGGCGTGGGTACGGGAAATCGCATCCTGCGCCTGGAAGATCTCGTACTCGCTGGTGGCGTCGAGCGCTGCGGTCGGCTCGTCCAGCACCATGAGGAGCGGGTCGTCCCGCATCGCTCCACGGGCGAGCCCGACCCGTTGCCACTGCCCCTCCGACAGTTCCACCCCGCCGAACTCCCTGCCCAAGCGGGTTTCCAGCCCGTCCGGGAGCGCCTCGACGATCGACGAGGCGTCGGCTGCGGCCAGGGCACGCTCGATCCTGGCGCTGTCGTCGATCCGGTCGACATCACCCACTCCGACCGCGGCTCGCACGGACGTCCGGTAGCGCCCGAAGTCCTGGAAGACGGCGCCGCACGAGGCCCGCCACGATCTCAGGTCCAGGTCCTTCAGCGGAACGCCGTCGATGTCGATGACGCCGCTGGAGGGCTGGTAGAGGCCGGTCAGGAGCTTGATCAGAGTGGTCTTGCCCGAGCCGTGCTCGCCGACGACCGCGATGATGCGTCCGGCCGGCAGGTCCAGGGTCACGCCGGAGAGCGCATCACGATCCTGCCCGGGATAGCGGAAGCTGACGTCCCGCAGCATCACACCGTGGCTCAGCCGACTCGGGACCTGACCTCCGGTCTGGGCACTCGTTTGCTGCGCGGCGTAACGGCGCAGCCAGAGGAACGGTTCGAGGGCGGCGATCCCGGCGAACACCGGAGCCGTCTGAGAGATGGCCTGCTCGATCTGTGCCCGGAGTTGACCGGCCAGCGCCACCGCGAGCACCAGGTCTCCGATGCTTCGCTCGCCCTGCGCCACCAGGTAGACGACGTAGAACAGACCGGCGACGTAGCCCACCATGAACAGGGTCCAGCCCAGGGCGGAGGCCGCCGCACCGAGGTACCGGGCCCGGGCCTCGATCACGCCTTCCGCCCGCCACGCCTCCTCGACCTGCCGCGCCAGTTCGGTTCCGGCCCCGGTGATGCGGAGTTCCGGTGCGGCTCGTGAATCGGTGAGCAGACCGAAGAGGTGGCGTTCCAGCCGTGCCGTCTCGGCGACCGCCAGCTGTGCCTTACGAGCCTTGGCCGGTCCCACGCGTTTGAGGAGCAGCGGCGGCAGAGCGAAGATCGCCAGGCCGAGGAGGGCCGGGTGGATCGAACCCAGCAGGACGAGGGTGATCAGAACCCGTACGAAATTGGATGCGGAGTACAGGAGCGCCCAGCACGCCTGCACAAGGACGGTGCCTTGGCCCCGCACCAGTTCCAGGCGGTCCAGATACTCGGGATTTTCGAGGTGGTCCAGTGTGGGGATACCGGCGACGTTGCGCTGGATCTCCTCGTCCACGTCCAGCATTCCGAGCCGGTCGGACAGGTCCATCCGCAGTTCCTGCTCCATCAGGAAGCCGATGTCCACGACCGCCCAGGCCACCGCTCCCAGCGCGGCGGCGACCAGCACACTCTGCCACTCGCGGTGGATGGCGGCGTCCACGAGCGCCCGCAGCGCCAGTCCGCCGATCAGGAAGGCGGCGTTCGACACCACGAGCAGGGCGAGCACCGACGCGGCTATCCGGCGATCCAGACGCCAGGAGCGCCGGAAGATTTCGAGCCAGGCCTCAGAACGATGACGCATGGGCTCCCCCTTTGACGGACACCTGGTCATCCGCTCCCAGGAAGCGATGGGCTTGAAGCCGGAACATCCGGGCGTACTCGCCGTCGTGCGCCATCAGCTCTGCGTGTGTGCCGGACTCGGATACCGCTCCGTCGCCGAGCATGACGATCCGGTCTGCCTCCTTGACGGTGAACAACCGGTGCGACACGAGGAGCACCGTGCTGTCCCGAGCAGCCTCCATCAGCAGGCTGAACACCTCGAACTCCGTGCGTACGTCGAGGTTGGCGGTGGGTTCGTCGAGCACGAGAACGTCGGCGCCGGTACGCAGTGCGAACAACGCCCGTGCGATCGCGACGCGCTGCCACTGCCCGCCGGAGAGGTCCACGCCATTGCTCCGGGACCGTGACAACGGGGTGTCCCAGCCGTGGGGCAGGCTACGGACGAGCTTCTCGATGCCGGCTTCGGCAGCGACGCTGTGCAACACGTCCGGGTCGGCCACCGCCCCGGGTCGGCCCATCCGGACGTTGTCCCGCAGCGACAACTCGTAGCGGACGAAGCCCTGGAAGACCACGGCCAACCTCGACTGCCACGCGTCCCGGTCGATCTTCGCCAGGTCGACCCCGTCGGCGGTGATCCGACCCTGGCCGGGATCGTAGAGCCGGGACAGCAACTTGATGAGGGTGGTCTTGCCGGCGCCGTTGGCACCGACGATGCCGAGGACCTCGCCGGGCTTGACGGTCAGGTCCAGATTCTCCAGGACGCGGCGGCTCCCGCCCGGGTACGTGAATGACACCGACTCGAAGGCGAGCAGCGGCGGCCCCTGCCCGGCCGGCGCGGTACGGACCGCGCGCGCGGTCGCGGGTCGTTTTCCGGGGAGCGCCTCCAGCTTCTGTAGCGCTCGGACGGAAGGGAGTCCACCTTCGATATGCATGGCCTCGTATCCCATCCATCCCAGCGAGAGCATGCCGAGCCCCGCGGTGAGCGCCGTGGCCAGCTCGACGCTGTTGAGCCGGCCGGAGGCCGCCATGGTGGAGGGAACGAGCAGAGCCGTACCGATCGACAGGGCGCTGACGGTGAGCAACTGCCACTGGGCCCGCAGGATGACGAACTTGCGCTCGCGGTAGGGCTCCAGGTGGTCCAGGGTCGCCCGGCGGTACTGCCGCACCGACCACGGAAAGAAGCCGAAGATGCGCAGCTCCTTCGCGGTCTCCGGTCCGGAGGAGACGTCCCGCCAGTAGCCGGCCCGCCGGATGTGCTTGGTGTTGCCGGCCCAGACCGCGATCAGGCTCATCCACTTGCGCCGCATCATGCCCCGCAACAGGAGCAGCAGCCCCAGCAGTACGACCACCAGCAGCGGCGATACGACGACCCAGAGCACCGCCGCGGACAGGGCTGCTTTCAGCAGCCGGCTCAGCAGGACGCACTGGCCGACCACTGCCATTCCGGGCGAGTACTCGGTCCAGTTGGCCGGCTCCGCCGAGGCAAGCTCGATGGCGTCCTGCAACGCGGGATCCTCGAGGTGGGCGATCGTCTCCGGCTGGCGCAGCGCCCGGATGACCTGCTGCCGGTGGACTCCGTCGATGCGATGTGCGACGTGGAACTGTAGGGGATCGCTGATCCCGTCCAGAGCCTGGTCCAGCAGGAGAACCGCGCCGAGGGCCACGAGCGGCAGGTAGATGCCGTCGACCGCGGCCAGGCCGTCGGTCAGGTTTCGGACGACGGCGGCGGTGGCGAGCGCGGTGGCGGCGGGCAGCGCGGCCCGGACGACCAGGATGAGCGTCATGCCGACCCAGGCGAAGGTTCGGTCCTTCGGCAGCAGACGCAGGAGCACCCACCGGTCGCTGAGGAGTTGACGCAGCCTCATCCCCCGGCCCCCCGGTCGGGCGCGGCTATTCTTCGGTCACCTGGCAGGGCAGAGGTGAAGGCCCTGTACAAGTGCTGCGGATCGAGCACGGTTCCCCCATTTACGCGGGCGAGTGATCGGTGCGGCTGCCCCTGCGGTACGGGTGCGGTGATCGCCGCCGTCGCCCGGACGGGCGGTCGGCCAGCCCGGCGGACCGGATAGATACGCTGCCCGGAGTCATCATCGGACTCCCCCGCCCAGGGGATGGTGGGTGGCGCGGCTCTCGCGGAGCTTCGTCTTGTCGACCTTGCCGTTCGGCGTCATCGGCATCTCCGGGACCACCACGCATATCTCAGGCGTCTTGACCTGTTCGAGATGCCGGCTCATCGCCGACAGAACCGACGGTGGATCGATGGAGTCGCCGCTGACCACCAGGACCATCGGCTCGTCGTCGCGGGACGGGATGAGCAGAGCGGCCAGCTCGACACCGGGGACCTGCTGGGCCGCCGCTTCGATCTCCTGGCTGTTCATCCGAGCCCCGTTGTGCTTGAAAATGTCGTCCCGGCGCCCCTCGAAATAGAGGTACCCGTCCGGGTCGAGGTACCCGAAGTCGCCGGTGCGCAGCATCCGCTCCGATGTCCCGGCACACGGGACGAATCGCGACTCGGTCTGCTCCTCGTCTCGCCAGTAGCCGGCCATCACGGAGGGGCCACGGACGTAGAGTTCCCCCACCGCCATGGGCGGCAGGGAGTTGCCGTCCGCGTCCTTCACCTGGACCTCGAGACCGTCGAGCGGCCGGCCGGCGGAGCGTGGCCGGACCAGGTCACCGTCCGGCTCCATGATGGTGACCCGTTTGCATTCGGTGATCCCGTACATCAGGGAGAGGCGGGCCGCCGGGAAGATCTCGCGCAGGCTCTGCCGGAGACGTTCCGGCATCGCCGCTCCGGTGTTGGTGATCAGTCGCACGCTGGTTATCGGCCCGGAGCGTCGGCGTAGCCGTTCGATCATGCTGCCGAGCGTGGGCAGCAGGGGCAGGACGGTGGCCCCGGAGTCACCGATCCGTCGAAGCAGTGTCGTGTCGGTCCCCGGGCCGGCCAGCACCAGGCACGCTCCCGCACGGGCCGCCAACAGAACCTGGTACAGGCCGTAGTCGAACGACAGTGGAAGTCGGTTGAAGACGATGTCCTCGGCGGTGTAGCGAAGTCGCTGCTGGATGGCCTCGACCGCGAAGCGCACGCTCCGGTGCGGGCACATGACGCCCTTGGGGACCGCCGTCGTGCCCGAGGTGTAGAGCAGCATGCACAGGTCGTCGGAGCGCGGAGCCGGGACTCCCGGCAGCCACGGAGAGCTTGCCGTCCCGGCCGCGGCACCTTCGATCTCCGGCCAGTCCACCCACCGTCCGGCCGTCGATCCGGAAATCGTCTCGGGCGCGCCGACGATCATGGACGGCTCGGCGTCCGTGATCATTGCCTTCAGCGCGGCGGGTGGTGCGGCCGGATTCAGCGGTACGAAGACGGCACCGATCCGGATCGTGGCCCACAGCAGCAGGACGGTGGCGGGCCGGCTCTGCGCGACCACCGCCAGACGTGCTCCCGGCCCCACCTCCTGGTCTCGGAGCCAGTGCGCGGTCGCGGTCACCCGGTGCAGCAGTTGGCGGTAGGTGACCGTGCCGGAGTCGGGGTCCCGCAGGGCGGGGGCGTCGGGCCATCGATCCACGGCGAGGGCGAGCAACTCGCCTGCATCGCCGGAGACCCGGGCTGTCGGAGTCACGACGAGTCGCGGCTTCCCGGATCCTGCTCCGCGTGGACCGCCTGGACGAGCGCCCAGATATCACCCGGCGTGCGGAACGCCTCGGCCGTCAGCATCTCGTCGGGGATGCTGATGTCGAGCGTCTCCTCCAGCGCGATGAGCAACTGGACGCTGCGCATCGAGTCCAGCCCGAGGTCGTACAGGTTGGTGGCGGGGGTGAGCTCCTCCCCTGCCGGCAGGAGCGGAACTTGTCGCCGCAGCGTTTCCAGGAAGGAGTCGGTCCACAGGTCCGTCATTGATCCTCCAGCACCGTTTGCGTCACCATTCGAATCCGGATCGCGCGACGAGCTGCACGTTCGTGTCCACGAGTCCGAGCATGCCGGAGGCGACCAGGATGCGATCGTTCGAGAAGTTCAGGCTCGCCGACCGAAGGTCACGCAGAAGTGCTTCCAGCCGTAGGTCGCTGTCGCGCCGGTAGCCATGGTTGAGGCCGACGAGCTGCACGCACTCGTCGATGGCCTGGTAGGTGAGCGTCGAGGCGAGCACCTTCAGCGTGTTCAGGTGGATCTGCGTCGCCGGTGCGTCCGGCCGCCGCCCGAGCGACCGCAGCTCTTCGACCTCGGCCACCACCTGCCAGAGGTACGCGCTGACCGCCTCGAGTTTGCCGCGCGCCTCGGCCAGCCTGGCCTGCGCCAGATCCGACTGGGCGGCGGGCACGCTCGACCTCTCCCGGCTGCGCATACTGGACGCCACCCGGACCATTCCGCCGCGGGCGGCGCCGAGCCAGGCAGCAGCCCAGCCGATGTGCCCGACCGGTACGAAGCTCTCCAACGCGATGGCCCGGAAGTTCCCCTCGTCGCCGATCACCGCGGATCTGGGAACGAAACCGCGCAGCTTGAGGCCGACGCTCTCGGTGCCCCGCATGCCCAGGGTGTCCCAGTCGCGCAGCTGTTCGAGAGTCATTGCCGCACGGTCGGCCCAGACCAGGGTGACCCGGTTCGGCGGTGCCTCCGGTGCGGACCGCATGGTCACCAGGTAGGCGTCGGCATGCAGGCCACCGGTCACGATCGGCGCGTCACGGTCCAGCCAGAGGCGGTCGCCGTGGTCGACCAGGCCCTCGGCATTGGTGAGGAGGTCTCCGCCCTTCGCGCGCTCCGAGGTCACCGAGGCGATGTAGCAGCCACCCCTGGCGATTTCCGGCAACACCCGCTGCCGCAGCTCGGCAGAACCGAACCGGACCACGGCATCGACCTGCTGGCAGTGCATCGCCCAGATCATCGCGGTGGAGACGCAGCCGGCGCCGAGGATCGTCGCGACCTCTGCCATGTCGCGGAGGCTTCCACCGAGCCCACCGTGGGACTTCGGCACGAGCAGCCCGAACAGCCCGCTCGCCCGCAACGCCTTCAGCGACGCCTCGGGAACCTCGGCGGACGCGTCGGCGGCCGGGGCGTGCTGCGCGAGGAGCGGCTGAAGGCGACGCGCGACGTCCTGCGCGGAGACGTTCTGCCCGGCCGCCTGCTCATCCTCCCGGGTGAGCCGCAGCCGGCCCACCGTCACGACCTCGCCGGCCCGCATCGCCACCTCTGTCGGCGCGTCGTGACCGAGGAATCCGACCAGGCTCGCGGTCAAGCCGTAGGCGCCCACGTTCGGGACTCGCAGGACGTCACCGATCCGGGGTCTGGGCATCGAGCTCTGCGCGGACAGGATGTCGACCGGCGTGCACAGCGGACCGACCAGGGTCACCGTCTCCGGTTCTCCCTGTGGCGGCGTCAGATTCTCGAAGACGGCGGATGCCGGTGGGAGCCGTCGCAGCCCGGACATCCCACCCAGGTGGTTGATGCCGCTCGCCAGCACGACGTAGGTCTTCGACCGGCTCTGCTTGACGTCGACGACCTCGGTGAGCAGTGAGCCACTTCCCCCCACCAGGAAGCGGCCGGACTCGAAGGCCAGGGTGGTGCCGGTCAGACCCAGCCGGGCCACCTCCGCCTCCACCGCCGGGCGCAGGGCCCGGTAGTCCGGGCGCGAGCCGGGACGCGCGTAGGGTGAGGCGAACCCGCCGCCGAGGTCCAGCAGGTCGAGTGGAATTCCGAACTCGCCGGCCAACCGGTGTGCGGCGCCGAGGTTGAAGAGGTGCTCGTTCACCAACGCCTGCGCGTCCTGGGCATTGGAGATCGTGTAGAAGTGCATCCCGATCACGCGCACCGTCCTGGCCTGGGCGAGTGCACGTCCGACGTCGCTCGGTGTCAGGCCGAACTGGGACGAGGTGTTGGCCATGCGGAGCCCGCTCGCATTGCCCGCGTCCAACCCGTTGATCCGGAGGAGAGCCCGGGGCGGTTCACCATCCTGGAATGTCTGGCCCTCAAGTCTGCGCAGGTCGTGCACGGACTCGCAGGAAAAGGTCCGTACGCCGCGGGCAAGCGCACTGCGCAGGTCTTGTTTCGTCTTTCCGGGGCCGGTGAAAATGGCCTCGGCGGCCGAGAATCCCGCCCGGCATGCCTGGTCCAACTCGCCGACCGAGCTTACCTCGGCCCGGAAGCCGAGTTCGGCGAGCACACCGGCTACGGCCGGATGAGGGTTCGCTTTCAGTGAATAGTAGAGCTGCGATCCCGAAGGCACCGCAGAACGAAGCTCTCCCGCGGCGGCCTGCACATCGTCAAGGTCGTAGACATAGCAGGAAGCGCCATCCATGATCTTGACAAGCGCCGACGCCTGAGGTGTCAGGTCCAACAGGTACTCCCCCGTGATGGGGCGGGCGACCCCGGCGAGCTGTGCTGCTGGATGGCGTCACCGTGCCGTTAGGACGGTATGCCGCTCGGCTGGCGGTCGCTGCCCTTTGCGCCACCGTACCCCATCGCCCTGTTCCCTGCTGGCACCCATTGGCGACGGTCTTATGGTGCCTCACCCCTCTGCCATCATGGCTTTGCGCGACAACGGAGTTCCGTCGACAGCCACCGTAGGCAGGAGATCCGTGCCCGTGGCCCGTCGGGATAGGACTCGGCGGACCCGGCCGGCGACGCGGCCGGTTCGCCGCATGGTCGAGCGAATGACCCTATTCGGCTGGCTCGCGGTACTGCCGGGCCGACTCCGCCGGCCGACCGCAGCCGGCCGCTGATCAGTCGTCGGACCGCGCCGCTGTCACCACCCACGCCTCGAGCGCCCGGGCGGACGCCTCAAGGTCGGCCAGGGACAGCAACCGCGTATCGATCATGTAATGCAGGGTGATCGCCTCATGGGACGGCGACACGAAGAGGAAATACAGGCCGTCGCTGTCGTGCTCGTGGCTGGGCACGGTGCGGAACGTGCTCTCCGGTACCGGGCCGTCGTCGTCCTCCGGCGGCATCGTCGCGGAGTTCGCGCCGTCGAAGTAGTTGAGGAACGTCTGCGGCATGGAGCGATGGTCCGGCGGGTGGCGCTCGCCGGACAGCGTCTCGAACAGCTCGTAGATGTCGTACCGGGCGGCCGCCGACGCGCGCAGCGTCTCCCGGAACGCCGAGCGCGCCACGTCCTGCGCCGTGCCCCGTACGTCGACGACCGCCAGGCCCCACTGCATCAGCGTCTCGATCCCCAGGTCGAGGGGGTCGGTGCGGTTGCTGTAGGCGATCCGGGTGGCCACCCTCGGTATGCCGAAGAGGTCACCCAGCACACTGCTCATCGCCGCCAGCAGAATCACCGCCGGCGAGGCCCCCAACCGGGACGACGCGGTGGGCATCGCCCGGCGCAGGGTCGGCGAGACCAGCGTGCCGGTGTGGAACCGGGGAGTGAGGCCGGGCAGGGTGGGCGCGGGTGTGCTGGCCACACCGTCCTCGTGGAGCCGTTGCCAACGACCGATGTTCCGGCGCGACATCGCCCGGCCGGCCGGCGACCCTTCGAACCGGGTCCGGTCCACGGGATGGCCCACCGGGGCCGGCAGCACGCCGAGGTCGCCCGGCCCGCAGAGCCGGCGCAGCTCGTCGGCGAGGCTGTCCGCGGCGAACGCGTCGATCGCCAGGTGGGACGCCGCGATCAGCAGGGTGGCCGAACCATCGGCTCTGGTGCACACACCGAACCGCACCGGCAGGGCGTCGGGGCCGAAGGGACGCTGGTACAGCGCGGTGTAGATCTCCTGTGCCTCGTCGTCCGCCCCCGGCGCAGCCATCGGTACCGACAGCTCGACGGACGGCTGCACCCGCTGACGGTGGTCCGCCGAGAAGAGGGTACGCAGGCTCTCGTGGCGCTCGAGCACGCTCCGCACCGCCGTGGCGATCCGCTGTGGCGGCACTCCCGGCGGCAGTTCGATCGTTCGCTTCTGGGTCTGCCGGTGCGACTCGTCCGCCGTGAAGTCGTAGATGGCCTGCTGGGTGAGCTGACCCCAGGTCATCGGAGCCTCGCGGTCCACCCCGTGCCGGACCTGGACGTACAGTGATTCCACGGCAGGTCTCCGTTCCGCTCCTCGCCCTGCGACCCACATAGGGTCTGGGCCCTCGTCGGGAACGTCAAGGTTTTGGTACTACCTTGTTGGGGTTGGACCGACCGATACTGGTTAGTACCAGTTCGTGGCTGAGAGGGCAGATCTCGGGCCTTGCCCAGATCGATGTCGTCAACTATTTTGCCCTCACGATGCCCCACTTCGACGTCATGCCGGGCCGGACCCGCATCGGGGGTGTCACACGGCGGACGTCTGGTCGTCGAACCACGGGGGAGATTTGCCGAACGGTGCCAACGGCGCGCGACGCCCGATCCTCTACGCGTCCCGGTTGTCCTACGTCCTGGGCGAGCCGGTACCGATCGGCGACACCACGGACCCGGAGGTCCGCGACGAGTTGGACAACCTGTACGAGCAGGGAATCCGGCACTACCGGGTCGACCAGCGGCCGGTGGCGGAACTCGCGGTCGCGGCCGCCCGGCCGGTGGTCGAGGGCCTCTCCGGCTCGTCCGTCGACATGCTGGTCTACTGCACCGACACACCGACCAGTGACCCGGTGGCGCGGCAGATGTGGCAGGTGCAGAGCGAACTCGGGCTCGTCGACACCCCCGCCGTGCTGATCAGCAGCGGCGGATGTGGCAACCTGGGCGCGGGGCTGAAAGTGGCCCGGGCGGTGATGGCGACCGAGGGTCTCGGCACCGTCCTGTTCGTCACCGCCGACCGCGTCGCCGGTACCACCGGCCGGTTCCTGACCCACGGCACGACCGTCCTGAGCGACTCGGCGGCGGCCTGCGTCCTCAGCACCGAGCCGGTCGCCGAGGGATTCCGCATACTCGGGATGTCCACCGAGGTGAAGGCGGACCTCGGTGTCACGTCGAGCCAGCTGGTGCTGGGTCGGGCCATCATGCAGAAGATCGGGCGGGCGCTGAGCCGGGTGGCCGCGGAATCCGGCGTACCGCCGGCCGAGTGCCGATACTTCGTCACCGGCAACTTCGGGCGTACGTCGAGAGCCTTTCTCACCACGGCAGCGCGCTGCACGGCGGAGCAGGCGTATTCACCCTGGGTCGCCGAGATGGGGCACTGCTTCTCGGCCGACCTCCTGATCAGTCTGTCCACGCTGACGGAGCGCGGCGACCTCGACCCGGCGGACCGTCTGCTGCTGCTCAGCTCCACCCCGCAGTCGTGGTCGCTGATCGTCGCGGAATACGTCGCCGCCTGATCGTGGTGTGGTCGTCCGGACGGAACCGACGAGGAGGATCATGGTCGCCGTCGAGCACCAGTACGACATCCAGGTCACCGACGAAGTACTGACCGCGGAGACGTCCGGCAACGCGGGCCGACAGTGGTCGGCGGTCACCGGCCGGAGCGCCGGGTCGGAGTTGGCCGGATGACCCGCCCCGCACTCCCGCCGGCAAAGCGCGCCGAACTGCTGGACGCGGTGCTGCCGGTGCTGCGCCAGCACGCCCGCGAGATCGACCTGACGGCAGCCTTCCCCACCGACAACCTGACCGCGCTGCGCAGGAGCGGACTGCTGGGCCTGCTGGTCCCGCAGCGGTACGGCGGTCTCGGCGGCGACCTGGCCGACCTGGTGGAGATCGCCGGCGACCTCGCCGCCGAGTGCCTCTCCACCGCCATGATCTGGGCGATGCACTGCCAGCAGGTCGACGTGCTGTTGCACTACGCGTCCGCGCCGCTGCGGGACCGGCTGCTTCCCCGGGTCGCCGCCGGCGACGTGTACCTGGCCTCGGTGACCACCGAGGCCGGCAAGGGCGGACATCTGCTCAGTGCGGAGGCCGCGATCACCCGTCAGGACGACGACCTGCACATCGACCGGATGGCGCCGGTCGTCACCGGCGGTGAACACGCGGACGGCTTCCTGATCACCATGCGGACGTCACCGGACGCGACGGCGCACGAGGTCAGCCTGGTCTACGCCGACCGGGATCAGCTCACCCTGGCGGGCCGGGGGAACTGGGATCCGCTGGGCATGCGCGGGACGCAGAGCCTGGGGTTCTCCATCACCGGCCGGGTCGGCGCCGACCAGTTGCTCGGCGAGCCCGGCGGCTTCCGGGCGATCACCATCGAGTCCATGGTGCCGGCCGGTCACCTCGGCTGGGCGGCCTGCTGGCTGGGTGGGGCGCGGGCAGCGTACGCGGGACTGCTCCGGATGCTGCGGTCGTCGGACCGGCC
The DNA here is from genome assembly GCF_036421995.1 of Plantactinospora veratri. NCBI lineage: Bacteria > Bacillati > Actinomycetota > Actinomycetes > Micromonosporales > Micromonosporaceae > Plantactinospora > Plantactinospora veratri. The sequence goes on along the minus strand of NZ_JAZGQL010000004.1, from coordinate 249,506 downwards.
CTCCTCGATCGACCTGGGGTCACCGCTGGTCGCCGAGCGGCTGGCACGGATCCGGATCGACCTGGAGGCGGTCAGCGCCTACCTGCACGCCGCTCTCGGCGAGGTCGCGACGGCCCGCCGGGCGGGCGAGTCGCTGAGCGGCACCGCCACCCAGCTGCACCTGAACTCGCTGAAGGTGCTGGCCGCGGAACTGACCTTCCAGGCCGCCGACCGGATGGTGCAGGTCGGCGGCCTCGGGCTGGCCTACCGGCGGGACTCGCCGCTGCCGCTGGAACGGATATTCCGGGACCTCCGATCGGCGAGCCTGAACTACGCCAACGATCGCCTGCTGGTGACCAATGGCGCCCTGTGCATGATGGACACCGGGGTCACCCTGCTGCGCTGAACCGGCCCGGTCCCGGCCAGCCGAGCAGGCCCGCCCGGCCACGGCGCCGAAGCGGCGGAACGATCGACGAGTACCACCGGGCAACCTGACACGATCTTCGAATCGGCAGGTCGTGGCTTCCGAACGAGTTCGCGCGGTACGTCGCTGCCGCATCCGCCGCAGGGTCGCCGTGGGTCGGAGAACACCGCCGGGGGCAGCCGATATGATTGGCCGTCGGCGCGGGCGCCGCAGCTTTACAGAACTCTGAATGGTAGGCGTGACACGACAGCAGGAACTCCTCGTGCTTTCCTAAGCACATGTAGTCCGCGTGACGTAAGGGGTCGGGAACGGTGGAGGACAGTTACAACCCTCAGGCCATCATCGAGAAATGGCTGGAGGTCTGGGAGGACCGAGGCACCTTCGAGGCCGAGGGACCGACCGAGGACGGGTCACCCGGGCGACCCCGTTCCTACGTTGTCAGCATGTTCCCGTACCCCTCCGGTGATCTTCACATGGGGCACGCAGAGGTCTATTCGATCGGCGACAGCATCGCTCGGTTCACCCGCATGCGCGGGGCGAACGTGCTGAATCCGATCGGCTGGGATTCGTTCGGGCTGCCGGCCGAGAATGCCGCATTGAAGCGGGATATGGATCCGAGGGAGTGGACGTACCGCAATATCGACGTCCAGGCCGAATCATTCCGCCGGCTCGGGATCTCGTTCGACTGGCGTAGTCGTTTCCACACGTCGGACCCGGAATACTACCGCTGGAACCAGTGGCTTTTCCTGCGTATGTTCGAACGCGGCCTGGCATTCCGGCGCTCCGCCCCGGTGAACTGGTGCCCGGCGGACAGCACCGTGCTGGCGAACGAGCAGGTGATCGGGGGCCGGTGCGAGCGGTGCGGCGCGGTGGTCCAGCAGCGCGACCTGACGCAGTGGTTCTTCCGCACCACGGCGTACGCCCAGCGCCTGCTGGACGACATGGCCCAGCTGGAAGGCAGGTGGCCGGACGACGTACTGGCGATGCAGCGCAACTGGATCGGCCGGTCCGAGGGCGCACACATCGACTTCTCGATCGAGGGCCGCCAGGAGCCGATCCGGGTCTTCACCACCCGCCCGGACACCCTGTTCGGGGCGACCTTCTTCGTCGTGGCGGCGGACTCCCCGCTCGCCGACGAGTTGTGCGCCGCCGAGCGGCGGGCCGAGTTCGAGGCGTACCGGGCCGAGGTACGCACGGCCAGCGAGATCGACCGGCTGGCCAAGGATCGACCGAAGACGGGAGTCTTCCTCGGCCGGCATGCCGTCAACCCGGTCAACGGCGAGCGGATCCCGGTCTACGCCTCCGACTACGTCCTCTCCGGGTACGGCACCAGCGCGGTGATGGCGGTGCCCGCGCACGACCAGCGGGACCTGGATTTCGCGAAGGCGTTCGGCCTGCCGGTGCGCACGGTCGTGGACACCGGTGAACCGGACCCGGAGAAGACCGGGGTGGCGACCGCCGGGCCGGGGACCCTGGTGCAGTCCGGCCCCTACGACAACCTGCCGCACACCGAGGGCGGCGAGAAGATCGTCGCCGCGCTGGCCGAGCGGGGTGTCGCCGAGAAGGCGGTGACCTACCGGCTGCGGGACTGGCTGCTGTCGCGGCAGCGCTACTGGGGTACCCCGATCCCGATCGTGCACTGCCCGGACTGCGGCGAGGTCCCGGTGCCGGACGACGAGCTGCCGGTCGTGCTGCCCGACTCCGGATACCAGCTGCGGCCGGAAGACGGCAGGTCGCCGCTGGCGAGTGCCGAGGCGTGGGTGGCGGTTCCGTGCCCCCGCTGCGGGAACCAGGCCCGCCGGGACACCGACACCATGGACACCTTCGTCGATTCGTCGTGGTACTTCCTGCGTTACCCCAACGCCGGGTACGACGAGGGGCCGTTCGACCCGGCCGGCATCGAGCGGTGGCTGCCGGTGGACGAGTACGTCGGCGGGCGTGAACACTCGACCGGCCACCTGATCTACGCACGGTTCATGACCAAGGTCCTGCACGACATGGGCTACCTGCCCTTCGTCGAGCCGTTCCGGCGCCTGATCAACCAGGGTCAGGTCGTGATGAACGGCAAGGCGATGAGCAAGACCCTGGGCAACCTGGTGAATCTCCAGGAACAGATCGCCGCGCACGGCCCCGACGCGGTGCGGGTCACGATGCTGTTCGCCGGTCCCCCGGAGGACGACATCGACTGGGCCGACGTGTCGCCGACCGGTGCGGTCAAGTGGCTGGCCCGGGTGTGGCGGCTGGCCGGCGACGTGGGCGCGGTACCGGTCGACGCCGCGCCGGCCGACGGCGACTCGGCCCTGCGCAAGGAGGTGCACCACCTGGTCGCCGAGACCACCAGCCTGATGGAGGGCCGACGGCTCAACGTCGCCATCGCCCGCCTGATGCAGCTGACCTCGTCGCTGCGTCGCGCGGTGGACGGCAAGCCCGGGCCGAAGGATCCGACGGTGCGGGAAGGCACCGAGGCACTGGTGCGGATGCTGTCGTGCTTCGCCCCCTTCACCGCCGAGGAGTGCTGGGAGCGGCTGGGCCGCCCCGCGTCGGTCTGCGACGCCGGATGGCCGGAGGCGGACCCGGCGCTGCTGGTCACCGAGACCGTCACCTGCGTGGTCCAGGTCAACGGCAAGGTGCGGGCGCGTCTGGAGGTGCCGGCGGCGGTGGAGGACGCGGCTCTGGAGGAGCTGGCCCTCGCCGCCGACCCCGTGCGGCAGGCGCTGCGCGGGGCCGTCGTCAAGAAGGTGATCGTCCGTGCTCCCCGGCTGGTGAACCTGGTCGTCTGAGGCCGCCGGTCCGGGCGGAGGTCCACCGTCGTGGTCCCCCGCCCGGCCGGCGCCGCCTCAACCGAGATACTCGGCCAGCATCACGGTCCAGCCCCGGGAGCCGGTGGTCAGCAGCAGCAGCCGGTCACCGGGGTCCAGTTCCCCGCCGGCCCGGAGCGTTTCGAGGTTCATCAGGACGTCGGCCGAGAAGCAGTGACCCATCGCCTCGCGCAGCGGGGCACGCACGACGGTCTGCGGAAGTCCCACGGCGGCCGCGAAGAGCGACTGTATGGCCGTGCCGTAGTTGCCCGTGACGAGATAGCGGCAATCCGCCGGCCTGGTTGACGCATCGGTGAAGAGCCGGCGCACGGCTCTGCTGATCCCGCTGAGCGTGGTCCGGGCCGTCCGCATCCCGAGGCCCGCCGCAACGGCATCGGCCTGCACGCTGACGGCGATCCGGTGTACCGCGAAACCGCCGGCCGGCGGCTCCGCGCTGACCAGACAGGCGGCGGCTCCGTCGCTGAGCACCGTCAGACCGTCCGGCAGATAGCGGGTGTCCCCGACGGAACGGTCGGCGGTGACCAGGAGCACGCTGCCCAACTCCTCGGCCATCACCATGGTGCGGGCCACCCGCAGGCCCAGGCCGAGGTTGCCGCACTCGCCCCCCGCGACGCGCAGCACCGGCACCCGGGGCAGACCCAGCGCGTTGGCGAGCTGCCACAGCTCGGGCCCCGGCGGCACCGGGGTCGGTGTGTCGGAGCAGTAGATCACGGTGTCCGGTTCGGTCCGGCGGTCCGGCGAACGCAGCGCTGCCGAGGCCGCGGCACCGGCCAGGTCGGGGACGGACTCGTCCGTCACCACCCGGCACTGCACCAGACCCTCGTCGGCGAGCGTCGCCAGGGCCTTCCGCACCTGGGTGTCCGCCAGGGCGTCGAGCGCGACCGGATCTCCCACCACGTGCGAGATGTTGGAGAGGTAGACGGCCGGCGCGTCAGGCATCGACGCTCCCCGGCGGGACCGCCGTGCCGCTGGTGCCCTGCTCCGCGACGCCCTGCTCGGCGATCAGTTCGGCGAGCCGGGCGAGGGGTACCGGTTCGAACAGCAGGGCGATGTCCAGGTCCCCGCCGAGCGACTCACCGAGCTTGTGGTACACCCGGATCACCTCCACCGAGCTGAGGCCCAGCTCGGCGAAGGAGTCCCCGAGCGCGACCTCCGCGCTGCCGGTGACCCGCGCGACGGCGTCGTGCAGCGCCCGGGCCACCTCCACCCCGGGCGTGGGCCGGGCGGAGTCCACATCGTCGGCCGGTGCCGGCCCGGCGGCGCCGATGTCGTGCGTGGGTGCGAGCCGGGCGGCCATCATCTCGGCGAGGGCCTCCTTGTCCGCCTTGCCGCTGGGCGTACGCGGCAGGTCGGCCAGCACCATCACGTGGCTCGGCACCTGGTACGGGGCCAGGCGGTCGGCGGCGTGCCGACGCAGGTCCGCCGGATCGAGGGCCTGGACCGCCTGTACCGCGGCACCCAGGTCCTCGCCGAGGATGGGATCGCTGACCGGGAACACCGCCGCCTCCCGGACGCCGGGGAAGGATTCGAGGACCCGCTCCACCTCCGGACAGGAGACCTTCTGCCCGCTGATGTTGACGAACTCCCGGGTCCGCGCCACCAGGTGCAGACAGCCTCGCTCGTCGAGATAGCCCAGGTCGGCCATGCGCACCCAGTCGCCCCGGAAGGTGGCCGCCGTGGCCTGCGGATCGTCGAGATAGGACCGGGCCGGCAGACCGGGCGGTACGCGCAACTCGACCACGCCGACCTCGCCCGGCGCGAGGACCTGCTCGTGCTCGCCGACGACCCGGACCGCCGACCCCGGGTTGGCGAAGCCGACGGCGCCGGGCTCGTAGCCGGGGCCGTATTCGAGCGTGGTGCCGGCCCAGCCGGATTCGGTGCTCGAATAGTCGATCACCACGGTGGCGGCGGGGAACAGGGCACGCAGCGCCTCCAGCGCCGGAACGGGACAGCGCGCCGATCCGATCGTCAGGCGGCGCAGGGACGACGTGTCCGGAAGGTCCCCGTCGAGAAGTCCGGCCATCGCCGTCGCCGTGGCCGGCACCATCGCGGTCTCGGTCACCCGGTATTTCTCCACCAGACGCAGGAAGGTGGCCGGGTCGAACTCGGGGGCGCGGATTCCGGTGACGCCACGCAGCAGCGGTACCTGGGTCGCCCACTGACCGACCGGCACGGACAGCGGGAAGGCGTGCAGCAGTACCTCGTCCGCCGGGCCGGCGGTGGTCGCCGACGGGCGGGCGCCGTACATGATGTCGCGATGCGTCATGGTGACCGCCTTCGGCGTACCCGTGGTCCCGGAGGTGAAGACCACCGTGGCGACGGCGTCCGGCTCGGCGGCCGGGCGGGGAGCGTCGCCGGCCCGGGCCTTTTCGTCGACGCCGTCCAGCAGCTCCTTGACGACGAGCGTCCGCACCCCGGGGTAGCCCTCGGCGACATCGTCCGGGCCGATCAGGAACTCGCAGTTCACGGCCGTTGTCAGGGCGCACCGTCGGGAGGCGTGGTCATCGGGCGACACGAGGACCGCCACGGCGCCCAGCCGGTGGACCGCGGCCAGGCAGACGGCGAAGTCCAGCGCGGCGTCGCGTGGAAAGGCCAGCGCGACCCGGGTACGAGCCCGCACGCCGTGGTCCGACAGCCGGGCCGCGACGGCCCGGGCCCGGGCGGACCACTGCCCGTAGGTCAGCCGGGCCGCGTCGTGCACCAGGTGTGCGACCCGGTCCGGGTGAAGCTCACCCCACCGGTCCAGCAGCCGGTCGATGGTTGATGGGTACGTCGCCCTCACAGCCCTTCCTCACTGGATCCCGTTCACCGTTCGCCGACAGTCGTCCTCAGCCGGCTGGGCGACCCGCCGGAGGATCGGCCGGACCATCGGTCGGCAGGGTGTCCAGCGGGAGGCCCGTCACCTGGCGGACGAGGTAGTCGTCGAACGCGGGACCGCCCCCGTTGTGACCGTTTCCGCTCGCCCCGAACGCGGCGTACGGCGCGTCGGGTCCGTACGGCAGGCCGTCGTTGATCGTCACGGCGGCGGCCCGCAGCCGGTTGGCGAACCGCCGGCCGCGCTCGAGCGAGCCGGAGGTCACCGCTGCCGCCAGACCGTACTCGGTGCCGTTGGCGAGCGCCAGTGCCTCAGTTTCCGTGTCGTACGGGAAGACCGTCAGCAGCGGGCCGGGGATGTCCTGGCAGGCGATTGGCGAGTCTGGCCGGGCCCCGGTGACGAGTGTCGGCTCGGCGAAGTAGCCGCCGTCCAGCCCTTCCGGGATGCCACCGCCGCAGACGATCTCGGCGCCGGACCGGCCGGCGGCCGCGACGGCCGTCAGGAACCGCTGCCGGGCCGCCTCGCTCACCAACGGTCCCACGACCACCTCGGGGTCGTCCGGGCGCCCGAACGGCACGGCGGCCATCGCCTCGCGGAGCGCCTCGACGCCCTCGGCGAAGAGTCGGCGCGGGATCACCAGTCGGGAGAAGAGGGTGCAGGCCTGGCCCGCGTGGAAGCAGGCCCGGACCGCCGCGTACGGCAGCACGTCCGGGTCGGCGTCGGGCAGTACGACGTGTGCGGACTTGCCGCTCAGGTAGAGCACCACCCGCTTGAGTGCGGCGCCCGCGATCGCGGCGACCCGACGGCCGACCGCCGACGATCCGGTCAGGCTGACGAGGTCGACGCCGTCGCTGCCGCAGAGTGTCTCGCCGAGGGCATGCTCGGCCGCCGTGACGACGTTGAGCACCCCCGGCGGCAGCCCCGCCTCGTTGGCGAGCCGGGCGATCCGCAGGGCGGTCAGGGAGGTGTACGGCGATGGCTTCACCACCACCGTGTTGCCGGCGGCCAGCGCGGTGAAGACCCGCCGCAGCAGCAGGGCGGCGGGAAAGTTGGCCGGCGTCAGCACCGCGGCCACTCCGACCGGAAGCCTGCGGACGATCCGCGCGCTGCCGAACCCGTGGAAGTCGCGGGCACCCAGTTCCTCGTCCGCCATGTGGTCCACAAGGTGGTCGCAGACCCAGTCGAGGTCGCCGAGGACCGCGTCGAGCTGGATGGACCGGGTCAGCCGGACCGGCACGCCGCCCTCGGCCACGACGTCGTCGCGGAGGGTCTCGCGCTCCCGGTCGAGCAGGTCGACGACGCTGCGCAGGCGGTCGACGCGGAGCTTGGGGTCGTGGGCCCAGTCGCCGGTGTCGGCGGCCCGACGGGCCGCGTCGACGGCGGCCCGCACGTCCGGGGCCGACGCGTCCGGCACGGTGCCGACCGGCTCGCCCGTGCACGGGTTCAGGCTGGTGAAGCGCCGGCCGTCGGCGGCCTCGGTAAACGTGCCGCCGACCAGCATGCGCTCGTGCCTCATCCGCCCGCCCGGTCTCCGGACGGCGGCGCGTGCCGATTCTGGACGGCGGCACCCGGCCGGCCGTCGTCACGGACGACCTTTCCCTGGCGTACGACCAGGCAGACGTCGGGCAGGGCGTCGATGTCGGCGACCGGATCGCCGCGTACCGCGATCAGGTCGGCGTCCATCCCGGCCCGCAGGGCGCCCTTGCGGTCCTCGAGGCCGCAGGCCCGAGCCGCGAGCGAGGTGGCCGAGCGGAGCGCCTCGACGTTCGTCAACCCGAGCCCGGCAAGGGTGCGGACCGCGTGCGGGAGTACGTCGTGCGGCTTGCCCGGCAGCGACCCGGCGTCCGGGCCGGCGACCAGGAGCACGCCGCTCTTGTGCATCGACTCCACCACGGGCTCGAAGACGTCGAGGAAGGTCCGGAACCCGGGCGGGACGGTCCAGCCGGGGCTCAGCCCGAGAGTCGGACCGACGATGATCCCACGTTCCGCGATGGCGTCGATGACCGCCGGATCCGGGGCCAGCCCACCCGGCACGCTGAAGAAGCAGTGCTCGATGCCGTCGACTCCGGCCGCCACCGCCTGGGCGATCGCCTCGGGTGGATAGGCGTGCACGGTCAGCGGCAGCCCGTGGCGGTGCGCCTCCTCCACCGCGGCCCGCAGCTCCGCCGTGGTGTACTGCGGAAGCGAGGTGTTCGACCTGGGTGTCAGCCGGCCGCCGGAGGCCATCACCTTGATGACGTCCACCCCGCGCTTGGTGAGCGTGCGGACGGCCTTGCGCACCTCGAGTTCGCCGTCGGCCTCCAGCCCCAGGAAGTGTCCGTGTCCGCCGGTGATCGTCACCGGGGTACCGGCGCAGACCAGCTCCGGCCCGGTCTCCGGCCCGGTGGCGAACCAGTCCCGCAGCCGCAGGCTCAGCAGTTGGTGGTCGCCCAGGTCGCGGATCGTCGTGATGCCGGCGTGCAGGGCCCGCAGGGCGGCGTGCCGCATCGACAGTACGAGCCGCTCCGCCGAGGTCGTCGCGATCACGTCTGCGGCGTCCGGCCTGCCGTCCAGGCAGAGGTGTGCGTGGGTGTCGATGAGCCCGGGCAGCACCGTGGCATCGCCCACGTCCACCACGTCGTACCCCTCCGGCACGGGATTGCCGTCGGTGTCGACGGCCGTGATCCGGCCGTCCTCGACCAGGACCATCGCGCGTTCGACGCCGTGGTCGGCGAGACCGTCGTAGAGGCGGGTGGAGAGTACGGCGAGACTCACACCCGCATCCTCCCTTCCGGCGACCGCTCCGCCAACGACCCGACGGTCCCGCGTACGTCGAAGAGCAGGTGCCGGGGAACGGTGTCGAGCAGTTCGGCGAGTTCGGCCACATCGGCCGGTACCCCGATGCACCGGCTGACCGACTCGTTGTCCTGCGGTGTGCGTACGTCCGAGCAGAGCCGGCACGCCTCGGGCAGCAGCGACCCGCCCGCGACATGTGCGGCGCGGAGCGCGCGGGCCTTCTCGCCGTTCCAGATCTGGGCCAGTGTCTGCTCGTGCAGCGAACCGAGGACCAGGCGGCCGGCGAAGTCGGCGCAGCACGGCACCACCGAACCGTCGGCCCGGACCACGACGTTCAGCCACGGGTCGAGGCAGCGGCTGCCGGGCGGCGCCGAGTCCCGTCGGCCGGCGGGCCGGCTGAGCTGTCCGGCCCGGGTGGAGTATCGCTTCAGGTGCACGGTGTCGACGCCCTCGGCCGCCCAGATCCGGATGAACTCGCAGATCTCCTCCAGGGGCTGGTCCGAGATGACGAGTTGTGCCTGGGTGACCGGCTGGGTGCGGTCGCCGCGCAGCGCGATGAACCGCCGTACGTTGCGCTGGACCTCGTCGAAGTCGCCGCCGATGCGGATCCGCTCGTACGTCTCGCGCCGCGCGGCGTCCAGCGAGAAGACCAGGAGGCCGAGCCCCGCCTCGAGCAGCATGGCGCAGCGCCGGTCGTCCAGCCGGGAGGCGTTCGTCGAGAGCATCATGCGTACGCCGCGCTCGCGCAGCGTACGCATGATCTCGTCGAGCCGGGGATGCAACAGCGACTCCCCGGAGAAGTGCACCCACACCGGCGCGGCCTGGAAGGCGTCGCGCTCCCGCTCGACCCAGGCGGTCAGCTCCGCCGCGTCGAGCAGGTGCGGCTTGCCCTCCGGCCGGGGGCAGGACGTGCAGGCGAAGTTGCACCCGTTCGTCGGCTCGACGCAGAGCACCCGGGGCAGGTAGTCGAGCTGCTCCTGCCCCTGGTCGTACGCTGCCACGACCTGTTCCCAGGTCCCGGCGAGGTGGATGTCAGACGGCATTTCGCTGCCCGAACATGGTGGTGCCGAAGACGTCGTTCAACATGACCGGGAAATCGTCGCCGGAGCGCGTCCAATCCACGACATCCCAGAGCATGCGCTCGAGCAGCTGCCGCTGGAAGTCGCACTCGCGCAGGTCCTGGAAGCGGTCGAAGCGCATCTGGGCGTCCCAGTAGCAGCCGCCGCCGCAGATCCCGATCGCCGAGCACGACCGGCAGTCCTGCTGGAAGAACGGGAGCGAGTCGTAGATGTCCTGCGGCGTGACCACCCGGGTCTTCGGGTGGCTGTCCAGTTTGGTGCAGAGCGTGCGCTGGCCGTTGGGGTAGAAGGTCACCTCGGGACCGATCACGGTGCAGCCGATGGCCTTGAACCGCTTCCGGGCGATGTACGCGACCCGCTTCATGATCTGCGCGACGTAGACGTGGTTGCGCTTGGCGTCCTCGTAGATCTCCATCATCGCCGCGGTGTACGCGTCCATGTCGAGCCCGTCCGCGACTGTGCTGTTCACGGTGGTGTGCGGGATGGAGTAGTTGACGTGCCGGATGCCCAGTTCCTGCACGAAGTAGTGGTGGATGTCGACCAGGTCCGGGAGGTTGTTCGGGGTCACCGTGCAGTTGACGCCCACGTTCGCGCCGAGCCGTTGCATCGCGGCGAGCCGGTCGAGCACCTGGGCGTACAGGGTCTCCCCGGCGAAGTTCACCCGCTGCCGGTGGTGCCGCTCGAAGCCGTCGATGGAGAGCCGGATCTCCACGTTCAGGTCGCGCAGCCAGGCGATGTCGTCGTCGCTGAGCAGGATGCCGTTGGTGTAGAGCTCCTTGCCGGCGTCCAGCGGCACGCCCTCCAGGAAGATCTTGCAGACGTCCCAGTTCAGCGTGGGCTCGCCGCCGATCAGCATCACCGTGCCGCCCATCATGTTCTCGCGGTACCACTGCAGCAGGTTGCGCGCCGTGTCCGCGGACATGTGCTCGTAGAGCTGGGCCAGGTTGTTCTCGAAGACGATGCAGTAGGAGCACTGGAAGTTGCAGGTCTGCGTCACCTCGACCCGCATGAGGTGCGGGTCGCTGAGCATGTCCATCGGGGTGAACGACCAGTCCACCTCGCTGAGCGTGTCGAGCTCGGCCTGGGTGGGCTCCGGGTCGGCGGCCTTGCGCAGCAGCCAGTTGTGGGTGAAGGCGTTGTAGTGCACCACCTCGTCACCGCGCTGGAAGCGGTGGATGACCGGCGCCTGGGGCAGATGGTCACGTGATGTCTGCGGGATGGTCAGCGGAACGAACACTTTCTGCCCCATGGTTCACATCTCCCCTTGAGATCGGTCGACCGACAGGTCCAGCCATTCGTTCAGGACGGGAAACATTCGGGAAGCGGCGTCGTCGAGGTCCTCGTCGGTGAGGGGTACCTGCCAGAACGGGCGCACCGCGGGCTTGTCGGTGACCAGGGCCCAGGCCGCCGACGCCGCGACCGCCGTGCCACGCGCGGCACGGTAGAAGAAGTGCGTCTCCAGGTCGACCACCTGGGCGCGACCGGGCGAGGCCGGTCCGACCGGCGCCGCCTCCAACATGCCGTCGACCGTCAGCGCGGTCACCGCGCCGGCAGGCAGGCTCCCGATGGCCCGCTCCGCCGGCTCGCCGTGGCGCAGCGCCACGTCGATGCCGACGACGTCACCGATCTCGACACTGTCGTCGAGGCCGCCGACCAGGCCGAGGAAGGCCGCACGCGACCCGGGCCCGGCCAGCGCGTAGAGCACGTCGACCACGCGACTGCCCTCGAAGTGTTGCACCACGCCGTACCGGTGCCGGTCCAGCGTCACGGTGGCCATCCGCCACCAGCCCCGGTATTCGACGACGTCGGACGCCCGGGACACCAGGGCGGAGTAGAACGCCGGGATCGGCGTACAGACGAAGTCGGCCGGGACGTCGCCCGGCTTGCACCCGAAGAAGGTCTGGAGTACGGCCTCGGCGTCGAAGTCCTGGCGGACCCCTGCCGGCTCGGGTCGGCGGCCGTCTCCGGTCATATCGCCCGGCCCTCCCCGGTCCGCTTCACGCCGCGGAAGAAGTCGCCGTCGGTGGCCATACCGACCCGGACCGGCTCGCGCCGGGGGCGCCGCGGCGGGTCGGGACGGAGCAGGCCGATCCCCTCCAGGACCTCGGCGCACTCGTCCGGTTCCAACCCCACCCGCCGGCGCCACGCCCCGGCGACGAGCTCGTCGAGCCGGGTCGCCGCCGTCCGGCGACACACCTCCTGGATGAGCGGTTCGTACCGGCGGGAGAGCAGGAAGGTCTCCGCCGTCGTCAGCCGGCGGACGGCGATGTCCGCGCTGTCCACGGCGGTGGTGTAGACCAGCGGTTCGCGGCTGACCCACCGCTCGTCGGCGGTCCGCAGATCCGAGGCGGCACGCTCGGCGCGGCGGGCGGAGTTGCGGCCGTTCAGCGTCCGGTAGTACGCCTCGACCCGGGCCCGTTCCTCCGGGCTCATCGACTCCCGGGAGCTGAACGGCACCTGCGTCGGCGAGGTGGGTCGGGGCGAGCCGTTGGTGCTGGTCGGCAGGATCGTCAGCCCGAAGTCGTCCGGACGGTCGAACATGGCCGAGTTGCGGCCGAGCGCGAACCGGAGCACCTCGAAGTGCAGGCTGTCGATCTTCTCGGTCGCCTCGGCGAGGAACCGGGCCGCCTCCATCGCCCGCTCGTAGGTCAGGCCCGGGTAGTCGACGATGACGTTGACCAGGAGCTGGATCGACGTACCCTCGAAGGCCCGCAGGAAGGCCGCGATGTCGTCCCGGGTGTAGCCCTTGTCCATCCGCTGCAACGCGGCGTCGTCGGCGGATTCGAGCCCGATGTCCAGCCGGCGGCATCCGGACGCCTCCAGCATCCGTACGTCGTCGGCGGTCATCTCGCCGTAGACCCGCTGGAAGCCCCGCCACTGGATGCCCAGGTCCGCCTCGACCAGGGCCCGCACGAGCTTGCGCTCGTAGCGCACCGACATGACCTCGTAGACGAAGTGCAGCATCCCGGTGCGGCTCTGCGCCGCCGCGAGCCGGACCGACTCCACCACGTCGGCCGGGGAACGGAAGTTGATCCGCTCGTAGAGCTGGATGTAGTCGCAGAAGGCGCAGGTGTAGAAGCATCCCCGCCCCACGATGACGGGCAGTTCCACGCCCTCCGCGACGTACTCGGGATCCAACGGGTACGGCGCGGTGTCGGTCAGCCGGACGAGGAACTCGCCGGGGCGTTTCACCGTGACCGCCGTGCCGTCGCGGTAGGAGAGCGAGGGAATGCCGGAGATTCCTGCCGGCGAGAGGTCGTCGGCCTCGTGCAGCAGCCGGAACGCCTCCTCGCCCTCGTGCCGGACCACGGCCGAGACCGCCGAGTTCCGCAGCAGGCGCTCGACCTGCTCGTCGCTGAGCAGGCTGGGCAGCGGGCCGCCGAGCACGACGAAGACGTCGTCGGCGAGTTCGCGCAGCACCTCGGCCAGGACCAGCGCCGGGGCGAGCTGGGTGGCGAACGGCACGCTGACGCCGACCAGCCGGGGCACACCCCGGACCCGGTAGCGGTCGGCGAAGAACGCCCGCATGTCCCGCAGCAGGGGCACCATCGCGAACGCCGCGTCGAGGTCCTCCGGGCTCTCGCTCTCGGCCAGGCCGACCCGGTCGAACAGCCACTCCCGCATTCCCGGGTCGCGGGCGGCCGCGGCCAGCAGCTCCACGTCGTCGGGTACGCGCTCGATCGCGGCCAGGATCGCGGCGACGATGGCGTCGTCGACCGCACCGGTCAGGCTCGCCGGGTCGGCCGACGTCGGAAGGTCGGCCGGGTCGGCACTGCGCAGCAGGTGCCCTACGTACGCCTGGTTGAGGTCGGTCTGCCGGATCCCGGTACTGCCGCGCTGCTGTGCGTACGCCGCGAGATGGGGTATCGCGGCGTACGGCCGGCCCACCAGTACCGGGCTCAGCGGCGGCAGGACCAGTTCACTGCGTGGCGTCGGAGCGGGCATCGGCGCCTCGTGGCACGTGCGTGATCCGCTTCTGCCGCGACCGGGGATTCTCCAGGCTGAGCAGCGGCAGCGTCGTCGTCTCCTCGGCGGGCTCGGGCTCGTCGCCGGCGGTCGGGTAGTTGCCGGAGTTGCGCTCGCGGATCGCGAGTGCGAGGTACCGGCCCCGGTCGGCAAAGAGGATCTTGAGGTCGTGCAGCTCCTCCAGCATCTCGACGACATCCCGCTCCGGGATCTTGGGTACGGCGGCGGTGATCTCCGGGAGCGTCCGCGACGAGTGGTTGCAGGCCAGGTAGACGGCCCGGTACTCGTCGGGCAGCTGCATCACGATGTCGTTGCCGTTGCCGCCGGAGCGGATGGTGACGTTGAGGAAGTCGCCTCCGTCGGCGTAGACCAGACCCGGGCGGCCGAGGTTGGCGTGGTACTGCTTCTTCCAGTCGCCCACCGCCGCCAGGAAGGGTGCCCAGTCCGCACCGGTCTCCTTCGCCGGGATCGGCTTGATCGTCAGGGCGAGGAGCTGCGCCAGCTCGGTCGCGTAGGGCTCGGGGAAGCAGGCGCCGACCTCGTCGGGGACGTAGAAGCCGGCGATGTTGTAGCTCTCCTTGTCGTTCCACGCGGGGCTGTCGATCGTGAAGCTGTAGTCGTGCACCGACGGGTACATGAAGTACCGCGCGTAGTCGACGACCTTGACGGACGCCTCGACGTCCTCGGGCACCTCGGCCGGGAAGTTGATGATGACGTTGTAGTAGATCTCGACGTCGTACTCCGCCGTCCACTTGAGCAGTTCCAGGCTGCGCATGAGCCGGTGGTTGCGCTGGTAGAGCCGGAGTACCCGGTCACTGAAGGACTCGATGCCGGCCTGGATGGTCCGTACCCCGGCCCGGCGCAGTGCCCGGACCCCGGCCCGGTTGATGTTCGGTGACACCTCGGCCAGGATCCGGTAGTCGTAGGGATCCTTGGCGAGCTGCTGGAACAGCGGGATCTTGTCCTCGACGTTCGTGTCGCAGAAGGTGAAGTACGGGCTCTTGTACTTGCTCCTGAGGGTGGCCATCTCCTCGATCACCCGGCTGTGGCTCTTGCGCCGGTAGAGGTTGCGCCACTGGAGGTTGAGGTTGCAGTAGGTGCACTTGCCCCACACGCAGGCCCGGGACGCCTCGAGTGTCAGCTTCGGGATCACGTCCCCCGCGCCGGGCCGCAGCGCGTGCCGGAAGTAGTCGTCGTAGTCCGGCGGTGGCAGCTTGTCCAGGTCGTCCATGGCGTGCCGGGACAGGTTGCGGGCGATCTCGCCGTCCGGCCGCCGCCAGACGATGCCGGGCACGTCCTTGAGGGTCCGCTCCGGATCCCGGCCGGTGAGCACGGCCATCAGGTCGCTACAGGTCTCCTCGCCCTCGCCCTCGACGACGACGTCGAAGCACTCGAAGAGCCGCAGCACCGTCTTCGGCAGGTCCTGCGTCATCAGCGCGCCACCGATGATGATCGGGGTGTCCGGCAGGACCTGCTTGATCCGGCGCGACAGCAGCACGGTGGGGATCAGCTGCTGGTGGCTGGTGGTGAAGCCGATGACCTTGTAGTCCTGCCACGGGACCGCCGCGAAGACGTCGTCGAGGAAGGTCGAGAGCGTGGCCACGAGGGCGTCGAAGTCCAGCGGCTGGACCGTCGGCTCGCTGCGCGTCTCGTGGCTGCGCGCCAGCTGCTCGCGCTCGGCCAGCGACAGGTTCGCGTTCAACTGCGGGTGCTTGACGACCCCGACCGTGGGCGCGACGGAGAGGTCGAAGTCCACGCACGACACCACGGCGCTCTTGATGCTGTCGTACCGCTCCGGCCACATGAGCGCGCTGAACGCCGACTCGCCCATGTACGCCTCGAAGACGCGCATGTAGGTCGACGGCGCCATGTAGTTGATCAGGTCTTTGTAGTAATGCCGGGTGTCCACCTCGTAGCCGGCATCCCGCAACCACGCCTGGAGCGCACCCAACTGGATCGCCGTGGTGTCGTAGCGCTGCCACGGCAGAGCCGTGAGGATCAGGTCTTTACGGTCGGCCGCCATCATGCCTCCACTCGCACGGCTTGAAGACACATGTTGCAGTGACGGTCCAGCCGCTCGTCGGAATCGAGGTAGTCCTGCCGCGCCGCCACCGCGTCGGGGTGGTTGAGCGCGTCGTCCACGCTGCCGGCCGGCCAGGCGTCCGGCATGAAGAAGCAGAACCGGAGCCGCTCCTGCTCGTCGAGTACGACCTCACGGAACGGCAGTGCGCATCGACGGCGTTCCGCTCGCGGCAGGCCCCGCTGGAACGCTTCGAAGTAGTCCGCGAAGTCGTCCAGCATGCCGATGGAACCGCACATCAGATCGGGATGGCGGTCCGCCGCGGCGTAGACCGCCGGGATCACCTCCGCACGTAGTTCGGCGACCTCGTCGAGGGTCAGCGCCACCTGGTCGACGCGCGACCGGGGAACCGGTTCGAGGTGGCCGAAGGCACCGCCACGATCCATCGGGGCGGCCATTCCGGCCACGTCCGGCACCAGGAAGGAGACCTGGTCCACGCCGATCTCGGCGGCCATGTCGACGAACGCCGGCAGCCTGCGGAAATTCAGCCGCTGGGTGAGGATGCAGAGCGTCAGGTGGGTCTCCGGCGACTGCTCCCGCATCAACGAGGGCAGCTGCACGAGGTGGTCGAACGCCCCGGCGCCCCGGATCGCGGAGTAGCCCTCCGCGTCGTCGGAGTCCAACGAGATGATCAGCCGGTAGAGCTTGCCCGCCAACCGCGGCAGCTTGCGCCGGATATAGGTGCCATTGGTGACCAGGACGATCTTGAGATCCCGCGCGTGGACATCGTCGACGATGTCGTCGAACTCCGGATGCATGCACGGCTCGCCGCCGGTGAGCATCACCCGGGTGAGGCCCGCCGCCTCCAGGCTGGGCAGCAACCGGGAGATGGTCTGCCGTCGCACGAATCGGAAGGGACGCTGGTCCGGGTACGAACACGAGATGCAATGGAGGTTGCACCGGTTCGTCAGGATGACGTTGAACTGGTCGACCTTGTTAACTCGCGCCGTCAGGGATGACACAGTCAACGGAATGCGCGAGTCTCTTCGAACGGCAACGATGGCTCTTCCCCGTTCATCTCGCCTTGCGGGATGCTTCTCGCTCTCGGCGCTTGACGGTCTTGCCTACCCGATGCCTCCGAGCAGGCAAGACCGCCTACTGCTCTCGGATCACAACGGCTCAGATGAGCAGATCTGAGCGGGAGTACTGGAGAACGCGAACACGCTGACGCGGTTCCTTCTGCTCGTTCTCCGGCGAGGCTCCCGCGCCGTTCTCCGTGACGTCCTCAATCGCGGACGTCATATCGCCGGTCACGACTTTCTCCTGCTGACTTCTGCCGTTGGGCGGCATGGGTCCCTCCTCCACTGACGACACAGGGCGAGGCTTCAGGATGACCTTCTTACGGGTATCGGTCAAGGCTGATGCGGGATGTCCAGAAGGTCCTCGAACACCGTTCAGGAGGATGAACAACAGCTCACCTTATATCGAGGTTCATCCATGGGCAAGTTGGCGGGGATAGCGGAACGCGTCGCCGGGCGAGCTGATGTGCGGCCTGCCTCTTCGGTGACCTGTGAGGTCGCCGCCGACGAGCACGCCGCGCACGACCGGCAGCCGACGGCCCGCCGCCACGGACATCGGGGGCGAGGATAGCGCTTTCACAGTGGTGAATGGCGATCCGCCGCTGGATGCCGATGCGAGTCAATGCACTTCGGGCCTTGTGCCGTGGACGGCGACCGGATTAGCGATAGCATCACGACCAGAGGGACGCCTCGACCGGTCCATCCTGTCCTGACGCGATTTGCGAGGAAGTTCGTCACGGCACGCTCCGTCCTCGTGCCGTCGGGCAGCCGCGCCCTGCCGCGCCACGTTCGCTGCCGGCGGATCCGGTCGTCTCGGGCAGCACCAAGCTGATCAGCGGGAAGTTCTCAACGGGGGGAACCGCCACGTGAGTAGTGGAAACCACGAAGGCGAGCGCAAGAGACTACTGCCGGGGGGCGGCCCTGGCGCCGAGGGCGGGATGCACATCGCACTGGTCGCCGTCTCCGACCTGCTCCCGGCCGACTCACCGCGGCTGGCGGGAGAAGACCTCGACCACGTGCGCGTGCTCGCCGAGTCGAAGGACGCTCTCCCGCCGATCGTGGTGCACCGCCCGACGATGCGGGTGGTCGACGGAATGCACCGGCTCCGCGCCGCGGCGCTGCGCGGTGCCGACCGGGTGCGCGTCGTGTTCATCGACGGCGTCGACGAGGCAGACCTGTTCGTGCTCGCCGTCAAGGCGAACATCGCCCACGGCCTGCCGCTCACGCTGGCCGAACGGCGCGCGGCGGCGGCGCGCATCGTGAAGTCCCATCCGCAGATGTCGGACCGCGCGATAGCGAGCGTGACGGGTCTGTCCGACAAGACGGTGCGCGCGATCCGCAGCCGCGCCCCCGGGGTGCCCCGAGTGGGCGCCAGAATCGGGCAGGACGGCAGACGCCGGCCGCTGAGCAGCGCGGACGGGCGTCGACTGGCCGGCGAGATCCTGCGGACCAACCCGCGCGCGTCGCTGCGGCAGGTCGCCAAGGCCGCCGGAATCTCCGTGGGGACCGCACACGACGTACGACGGCGGATGATGCGCGGCGAGGATCCGGTCGCGCCGCAGCACGACGTGTCGTCCGGGCGGTCGGTCGGCATACCGGTACCGGACGCGAAGCAGATCGCCGACGACGAGCGCGGCCGGCTCGCCCGGCGAGGACGGGAAGCCGGATCAACCGAGCGGGCCGCCGTCCAGGATCCCGGAGTCATCCTGGAGATGCTGATGCGGGATCCGGTCCTGCGCTACACCGACTCCGGGCGGGTCCTGCTGCGCTGGCTGAGCATCCGCCAGATCCGCATCGCGGAGCAGGCCAGCATGCTGGAGAGAGTACCGCCGCACTGCATGGGGACGGTCGCCTCGTACGCGCGCCGGCTGGCCGAGTCGTGGACGCAGTTCGCGTGCCAGCTCGAGCAGCGCGAGCAGGCGACTGTTTGACCTGACCGTCTCCGCCGCGACCGACGGTGCCTGCCGAGTGGTGAATGTTCAACGTCGGCCGTTCCGCAGTTGAACATCCCGCTCGCGCGGGCGTCAAGCCGTGCCATGTTGTCCCGAGCAGCCTGGCGACGGCAGTGCCGTACCCGGCCCGATCCGCACCTGCCGTACCCGGCTGCCGGGGTCACCCCTGGCCGGACCACTCCTCGGCGAGCAGCCCGTAGACCACGTTGTCCGCCCAGACGCCCTTCGTCCAGTAGTCCTGGCGCAGGTACGCCTCCCGGACCATCCCCACCCGTTCACACAGCCGCGCCGACGCCTCGTTCAGGGCGTTGAGCTGTGCGATCACCCGGTGCATCCCGCAGTGTGCGAAGGCGACGCCGAGGAACGCGCGTACCGCCTCGGTGGCGAAGCCACGGCCGGAGACCGACGGGTGGAAGGCCCAGCCCATCTCGCCCCGGGACAGCGTCTCGTCGGCGGGCCACAGGATCAGGTCGCCGACCACCTCCCCCTTGTGCTCCACCACCACCGCCAGCCGGGACTCGATCCCGGTGATGCTGGTGTAGTGGATCCGCCGGCCGACCATCTCGGCCGCGAACTCGCGCGTCCACGGCTCCCACGGGATGTAGCGGGCGACCACCGGGTCCCGGTAGTACGAATACAGCGCGTCCACATCGTCGGCGCGGTACTGCCGCAGCAGCAGTCGCTCAGTACGGATCGGCAGTGCCAGGTCAGACATGCTCCCAGTATCGTTCCTGATCTCCGCCGCACGGCGCGGCCGAACCCAGGTCGTCGGCATCGTCGCCGGCCGGGGTCACCGCGGTAGCCGGTCCGCCGGGCGGCTCTCCGGTGCGTCCGGCACATCCTCCATCCGACCGGCACCGGGCTGCGGACGGGGTCGGAGCCAGCCGGGCCGGCCCGGGGCGAGCAGGGCCAGCGCGGTGACACAGGCGGCGGGAACCAGGGCGTACCCGCTGAAGGCCAGCACCACGACGACCGCGCCGAACGCGACGGCGGCGACCGCCCGCAGCGGCCCCGGCAGCACCCGACAGGCGGCGGCGGTGCAGCCGAGGTAGACCACCAGGAAGAACGTCGTCGGCACGTTGACCAGGGTGGCCAGGCCGACCGCCCCGGTGCCGAGCAGTCCGATCAGCACGGCGCCCGAGCCGAGGAGACCGGCGACCAGCCAGGGTGGCACCGTGTCCCGGACGTCCCGGCCGGGCGCCAACGATCTGGCCAGACTGCCGGCGCCGGAGAGGTACGCGAGGACGGCGCCGACGGTGAGCACGACCGCGCCGACGGCGGCCACGGTCTGCCCGGCCGGGCCGACCGCGAGGGTGAGCAGCGCGGCGAGCGGCACCGACGTGCTCGCCCCGGGGCCGAGCGCGGCGACGGTGACGGCGCCGAGCGCCAGGTAGATGACGGTGGTGACGCCGAAGGCGATGCCGATGACGACCGGGAGTTGCCGGCGGGGCTGGGCGAACCGGTTGGTCAGCGGTGCGATCGCCTCCCAGCCGACGAAGGCGAGCATCAGGGTCGAGGCCGCCGGGCCGATCGCCGCCCAGCCGTGCGGCGCGAACGGCGTCCAGTTGGCGGCGCTGCTGGCCGGTGCCGCTCCGGCGACCGCGCCGACCACGATCGTGACGAGCAGTACGACCAGGCCGAACTGCACCGTGGCCGAGGTACGGACGCCCCGCAGCGTCACCGCGAGGGTGCCGATCAGCAGTATCGCGGCGGTGGCGCAGGCGAGGCCGACGCCGCCACCGAGCAGGTCGGCGACGTAGTTGCCGCAGGTGACGCAGACGATCGGCGCCCCGGTGACCACCCCGGCGAGGAAGCACCAGGCGACCGCCCGGCCGGCCTGCGGGCCGAGACCCGCCTCGGCGTACGCCCGGACTCCGCCGGCCGACGGATGCCGCACCCCGAGGGCGGCGAAGACGACCGCGAAGAGGCCGGACGCGACCAGCAGACCGGCCCAGGCCAGGATCGACGCCGGTCCGGCCCGGGTCACCGCCAGGCCGGGCAGGAGCAGCAGGCCCGGCCCGAGCAGGGCCCCGACGTAGAGCGCGGCCCCGCGCGGCACACCGAGATCGGGTACGACGGCCGCACGCTGGCCGGTCAGGCTGGTCATGAGATGGAGTCTTGCAGCGCACCCGAGGCACACGATGGCAAATGTGCGCATCGAGGCGGGGCTCTACGCAACATTGTTGCGTCGGATGCGGATATCGCGGCAGTATGTGCCGATGGCCGCATACGACTCCACGGACCGGGCGATCCTCGACCGCCTCCAGACCGACGGGCGGATCGCCAACGTCGACCTCGCCGAGGCGGTCGCGCTCTCGCCGTCGGCCTGCCTGCGCCGGGTACGCGCCCTCGAACAGGACGGGCTGATCGCCGGCTACCGGGCCGAGCTGGACCGGGCCCGGCTCGGGCTCGACCTGACGGTCTTCATCGAGTTGAAGGTCGGGCAGCACTCCCGGGAGACCGCCGCCCGGATCGAGTCGGTGCTGAGCGGCATCCCGGAGGTCGTCGCCTGTCACGTGATCTCCGGCTCCGCCGACTTCCTGGTCGAGGCGGCGGTGGCCAACCTCGCCGCGTACGAGCGGCTGCTGATCGACCAGATCCTGGCCATCCCGGCGATCGTGGACGCCCGCAGCACCTTCGCCATCCGCACGGTGAAGACCCGTGGACCCCTGCCGCTGACCCAACTGCGTTGACCGAGCCAGCGCCCGGTGGCCGCCCGGCAGTCGCGAAATAGGCTGCTCGGCACCGGTACGGTGCGGCATCCTGCTGTCACGGCGTCACGGAACGTGGCCCGGGTCAGGAGGTACGGCCGGCGATGGCGGTGGAGCTGTTGCTCTTCGGCGACGTGCGGGCCCGGGTCGACGGGCGGCCGGTCGATCTCGGGCACGCGCGCCAGCGCTGCGTACTGGCGGCGCTGCTGGTCGACGCCAACCGGATCGTTCCGGCCGACCGGCTGCTGGAGCGGGTCTGGGGCGAGCACCGGCCCCGGCACGCCCGCAACGCGCTGGCCGGGTACGTCTCCCGGCTGCGTACCCTGCTCGGCGGCAGCGGCGGGTTCGCCATCACCCACCGGTCGGACGGGTACCTGCTGACGGTCGAGCCGGACGCGGTCGACCTGCACCGGTTCCGCCGGCTGCTGGCCCGGGCCCGCTCCCCCGCCCGCCCCGAAGGCCCGGACACCGGCAGCGGAACCCAGGCGGCGCGGATCGACGGCGAAACCCCGGCGGCGCTGCTCGAAACGGCGCTGTCGCTCTGCCGGGGCGAGCCCTTCGGCGCCCTCGACACGCCCTGGCTGGCCGGGATCCGTACCACGCTCGCGGCCGAGCGGCTGGCTGCCGAACTCGACCTGGCCGATCTCGCCCTGGCCGCCGGCCGGCATGCCGAACTCCTCGGCGAGCTGGCCGGGCGCGCCGCCGGGTACCCGTTCGACGAGCGGATCGCCGGGCAGGTGATGATCGCGCTCTACCGCTGCGGCCGGCAGGCCGATGCGCTCCGGCACTACCAGGAGGTCCGGTCCCGGCTGGCCGAGGAGCTGGGCATGGACCCGGCCCCGGCGCTGCGACGGCTGCACCGGCAGATCCTGGCCAACGACCCGGTGCTGGACGCCCCGCCCGCACCGGCCCCGGCGCGGCCACCGGCCGGCATCGCGGCGACCGCGCCGCCGTCGGTGCCACGACAACTGCCGGCGCCGCCGGTCGCGTTCACCGGCCGGGAGTACGAACTGACCGAACTGGACGGGCTGCTCGACCCGACCCCGGGTGCCGGCACCACCGCCGTGGTCTCCGGTTCGGCCGGGGTGGGCAAGAGCGCCCTGACGCTGTACTGGGCACACCGCAACACCGACCGCTTCCCCGACGGGCAGCTCTACGTCAACCTGCGCGGCTTCGACCCGGACGGCGTGGTGGTCGCCCCGGAGGAGGCGGTACGCGGATTCCTCGACGCGTTCGGGATCGCCGCCCGGCGGGTACCGGTCGGGCTCGCCGCGCAGACCGGGCTCTACCGCAGCCTCGTCGCCGGGCGGCGGATCCTGGTCGTCCTCGACAACGCCCGCGACGCCGCGCAGGTACGCCCGCTGCTGCCCGGCGCACCGGGCTGTGCGACCGTGGTGACCAGCCGGAACCGGCTCGCCGGCCTGGTCGCGGTCGACGGTGCCCGGCCGGTCGGCGTCGACCTGTTCAGCCCGGCCGAGGCCCGCCTCTTCCTGGCCCGGCGCCTCGGTGCCGACCGGGTGGCCGACGAGCCGGCCGCCGTGGCCGAGATCGCGACCCGGTGCGCGCGGCTGCCGCTGGCGCTGGCCGTGGTGGCCGCCCGCGCCGCCGCCGTCCGGAGTTTCCGCCTCACCGACCTGGTCGCCGAGCTGCGGACCGCCGGCGGCAGCCTCGACCCGTTCGACGGCGGCGAACCGGCGGCGGACGTCCGGGCGGTCTTCTCCTGGTCCTACCGGGCGTTGAGCCCCACCGCCGCCCGAGTGTTCCGGCTGGCCGGGCTCCACCCCGGAGCCGAGTTGACCGGGCCGGCCGTGGCCAGCCTCGCCGGCCTGCCGGTGGCAGCGGCCCGCCGGCCACTGGCCGAGCTGGCCCAGGCACACCTGCTCGACGAGCGGTCGCCGGGGCGGTACGCCCGACACGACCTGCTGCGGGCGTACGCCGCGGAACGGGCCGAGGTCGAGGAGACCGCCACCGACCGGCGTACGGCGGCGAACCGGCTGCTCGACCACTATCTGCACACCGCGTACGCGGCCGACCGGCTGCTCTATCCGCACCGGGACCCGATCGTGCTGGCCGAGCCGGTGCCGGCGGCCGGGGCCCGGTCCTTCGCCGACCAGGCCGGGGCGAGAGCCTGGCTGCACGCCGAGCACCGGACCCTGCACGCCCTGGTCGACTGGGCCGGCCGCACCGGATTCGACCGGCACTGCTGGGAGCTGGCCTGGAGCCTGACCAGCTTCTTCAACCTCAGCGGGTACTGGCACGACCAGGTCGCGGTGCAGCGTACCGCCCTGGAGGCGGCGGGCCGGGTCGGCGACGAGGCGGCGCAGGCGCACGTACACCGGAATCTCGGCCGGGCCCAGACCCAGCTCGGCCGGCTCGGCCAGGCCCGGACCCACCTCGCCGAGGCGGCCCGGCTCTTCGTCGCGGTCGGCGACCGGGCCAACCAGGCGCAGACCACGGTGAACATCGCGCGGATCCTGGAACAGCAGGGCCGTGACCTGGAGGCGCTGCACCACGACCAGCGCTCGCTCGACCTCTATCGCGAGGCCGGCCACCTGACCGGCCAGGCCCGGGCGTTGAACAACATCGCCTGCATGCTGACCCGGCTCGGCGAGCACGACCAGGCCCGGGAGCTGTGCCGGCAGGCCCTCCGGCTCAACGAGGAGATCGGCAACCGGCACGGCGCGGCCACCAACTGGCAGAGCCTCGGCTATCTCGAATGCGCCGCCGGGGCGTACCGGGCGGCGGTCGCCGGCTGCCGGCGGGCGCTCGACCTCTTCGCCGAGATCGGCGACCGGGCCGGCGCCGCCGAGACGCTGACCTGCCTGGGTGAGGCGCTGCACGGCGACGGTGAGATCCGGGCCGCCGTTCGGGCCTGGGAACGGGCCCTGGTGCTGCACGACGAGATGGGCCATCCGGACGCCGACCGGGTCCGCCGGCACCTGCTCGCGGCACGGGAGGCCGGCCGGGTGGGGAGCGCGCTTCCCACGGGTACGGCCGGTGCCGCCCTCGACGGCCAGCGGTAGCGGCGCTGCCCTGGCCCGCGAGCCGCCGCCCGGCCCGGAACGCCCGGCGGGGGGGGGCCCCCGGGGGGGGGGGGGGGGCGGCGGGGGGGGGGGGGGGGGCGCCGCGGGGGGGGGGGGGGAGCCCCACCGGCCCCCCGGGGGGGCCCCCCCCGGGGGGGGGGGGCCCCCCCGCTCGGGTCAGGAGGCGCAGATCGCCTGGCTGACGATGAAATCCCAGTCCTGGCTGACCGGGGTGTTCTCCACCGCGAACGCCTCGACGTCGTCGAGCGCGTTGGCCGGGTAGATCACCTGGAGTGACACGCCACCGGGTGCGGCGTCGGAGATGGCCGCACCGGCACCGTGCACCCGGGTACCGGTCGGGCAGCGCGCGAACGCGATCTTCTCCGCCTCCGAGTCGCTCTGGGTGGAGGCGGTGGTGACCACCTGGTAGCCGGCCGGCCGGTTCACGCAGACCGCGTACGCGTCCACGGTCCAGCGGCCGGCGTAGCCGTCCGCGTCCTCGTGCGCGGCGGCCCGGAAGATGTCACCGGTGGCGGAGGCGCGGGACACCTGGAGTGCCACGTCCCGTCCCGGGTTGACGATCCGGGCGCCGCCGCCGAGGGCCCGCCTGGTGCCGCACGACGCCCGCGCCTCTAGCTCGACCGGTGACGAGGTCGCCGAGTTCCGGGTACCCGCGATCTGGTAGCCGGCCAGCCCGGACGGACTGGCGCAGATGGCGTACGCCTGCACCCACCAGTCGCCGGTCATCGCGGCCGTGGTCTCCGAGCCGGTCACCACGTAGCTGTCCGGTGTCCCGTCGGTACGGTGCTCCGGGAAGAGTTGCACCAGCGTCACCCTGGCGCTGTCCGCGGCGGCCACGGCGAAGGCCCAGCCCCCGCCGCCGATCACCCACTTGCCGGCCGGGCACTGGGCCCGGGCGGTGTGGGTCTGCTGGGAGTCGACCGCCGACAGCGGCGACGTCACCTTCTCGATGCCGGTCACCGCCGCGGCCGGGCCGGCGCCGGCGAGCTGGATTCCGACCTGGGCGGCCAGCACGATCGTGGCGGCACCGGCCGGGGCGAACCAGCGGTAGATCCGAGTCATTGTCCTGTTCCCTTCTCGTACCGGGTCGACGATCGGCCCGGGTAGCTGCCGACAACGGTGGCCGGCGGGGTTTCGGCAACTCTTCGGCGACGATGAAATCGCAGTTCAGCGGCGGTGAAGCCGATCTGAAGCCGGGGATCGTCAGACTCGCGGGGCAGGCAGCCAACGAAGTCGGCAGGGAGGCCCGGGCATGAATCTCTCGACCGTCCACGCCGCGCGGGCCGAGGTGCCGCGCTGGCAGGCTCTGCTGCACCGCTGGCCGAGCCTGCTCGGGCTGGCGGTCGCCGTGTCGCAACTGGCGTTCGGTGCCGAGCACGAGTCGGTGGCGATCGTGGTCTGCGTGGCCACGCTCTGCTATCTCGGTGCCGCCGCCCTCGGCCGGCCCTGGGTCGCCTGGGCAGCCATCCCGGGGGCCAGCCTGCTGGTGGCGATCAGCAAGATCGTCGGGGTGCCCTGGTGGGTCGGCATCGCCGTCGCGGCGGTCGCGCTGGTCGTCGTCGGTCTGCTCCGCCGGGCTCCCCGGCCGGCGTTCACCGCCCAGGTCGCGGCCCTGATCGGGTACGGCGGTCTCGCCGTGGGCACGCTCTGGGTCGCGCCCCGCGCCGGGCTGGTGCTCGCTGGGCTGCTGTTGGCGGCCCACGCGGTGTGGGATCTCGTCCACTACCGGCGCGGGCAGGTGGTGTCCCGGTCACTGGCGGAGTTCTGCATGCTGCTCGACGTACCGCTGGGGATCGGTGTCGTCGTCCTCGCGTTCCTCGACTGACCCTGCGACGTCGACCAGCTTGCATTCAAATTCATCTATCATTTGAAGGGGTCGCCGCAGCCGCCGGAGGCCCTCATGTGGACCCAGCCCCGCCGCCTCGCCGACCAGCTCGTCGCGCACGCCAGGGCCAACGGGATGCGGGTACACGGGCGCAGCGTCCTGGCGCCCAACGGCATCCACTCCGCCTGGTTCGCCAACCTCACCAGCGCGGCGACGCTGCGCCCGGTGGTGAACCAGCACATCACCGCCGTACTGTCCCACTTCCGGGGAGAGGTCCGGTCCTGGGGCGTGGTCACCGAGGCGTACACCGAGAGTGGCGAGCTGCGGTCGTCCCGCTTCCAGGCGTACCTCGGTCCGGGCTTCGTCGAGGAGGCGTTCCGGACCGCCCGGGCGGCGGACCCCACGGCCAAGCTCTGCTACAGCGACCACAACATCGACGACTTCGACCAACCCAAGACCCAGGCCGTGTACGCGATGGTCCGGGACTTCATGACCCGGGGCGTACCGATCGACTGCCTCGGCCTGAACAGCCACTTCTCCGCCAACAACCCGGTGCCGGGCGGTTACCAGCGCACCATCGCCCAGTTCGCCGCGCTGGTCGCCGCCGGCCTGGTGGTGCCCCTCTGCACCGGCATCACGGTCTGGGGGGTACGCGACATCGACTCGTGGCGCTCCGGCGACACACCGGTACTCTTCGACGCCGCCGGGAACCCGAAGCCCGCCTACTACGCCGTACTGACGGTGTGACGACGGTCGGCTACCAGCCGCGCAGCCGGGGCCAGACCTCCGTCGCGTCGCCGCTGGCCGGGTCGAGCACCAGATACTCGTCGTGCTGGGCGGCGGTCGCGCAGGCATGGACCGGCAGGATCCGCACCCGGGTACCGACCGGAAGATCGGGTAGCCCGGCGGGGCTGCCCGGGCGGACGGTCAGGATCCCGTGTTCCTGGCTGGCGTCGGTCATCACCAGGTCCGGATAGAGCGGCCCGTCGAGCCGGGCGACCAGGCCGTACCCCTGGTCGACGGGATGGTCGGCGGTACCCCGGTCGCGCGAGGTCGCCATCCAGCCGCCGTCGGTGAGGATCCAGCCCTTCTCCGGCCGGTGGCCGATGACCGTGACGACCACGGACATCGCCAGGTCGTCCACGGTGCAGACGCCGATCCCGGCCATCACCAGGTCGAAGAAGACGAAGTTCCCGGCCCGGACCTCGGTGACCCCGGTGAGGTCCGCCGCGAAGTGCGCGGTCGGGGTCGAACCGACGCTCAGCACCGGCGCGGCGAACCCGGCCGACCGGAGCTGCTCGGCGGCCAGGACACCGCTGGCCCGCTCGTTCTCCGCCGCCGCGACCAGTTCCGCCCGGGACCGGCAGTGGTACGACCCGCCGGCGTGCAGCAGCACTCCCCGGGCCTCGGCGCCGCCCCGCTCCAGCGTCTCGGCGATCCGCACCGCCGTCACGTCGTCCGGGCGCAGCCCGCCCCGGTGCCCGTCACAGTCGATCTCGATCAGCGCCGGGACGGGTATCCCGGTCCGGGACGAGACGGCGGCCACCGCCTCGGCCTGGGCGACGCTGTCGATCAGCACCTGGAGGTCAACCCCGGCGCGGCGCAGCGCCAGCACCCGGTCCAGCTTCTGCGGGGCGAGCCCCACCGCGTACAGGATGTCGGTGTAGCCGTGTGCGGCGAAGGCCTCCGCCTCGCGCAGCGTCGACACGGTGATCGGCCCCGGCTCGCCGTCGAAGAGCAGCCGGGCGACGGCCAGCGACTTCGCCGTCTTGACGTGCGGGCGCAGCGGGGTGCCCAACCGGGCCAGCCGGGACCGGAGCCGGGCGATGTTCCGGCCCACCCGCTCCGGGTCGACCACCAGGAACGGGGTCTCGGGCTGGCCCTCGGCGGGCCGTACCTCGCCGGCCGGCGCCGGCCGGGCGTCACTGGTCAGGGTCACGACGGCTCTCCTCCGGGTTGCCGGGGCAAGTCTAGGCGGCCCGCCCCCAGCGGAACCTGATTCGGAGGGCGCCGGTCAGCGCGGCGGGCCGGCGACCCCGATCAGGTTGCCCTCCGGATCGGTGAAGTGCCCGATCGAGAACTCTCCGCTGTCCGGGGCCGGACCGAGCACCCGGGTCCCGCCGAGGCTCTCGGCCCTGCGCAGCGCCGCCTCGACGTCGGGAACTCCCACGTAGAACAGGACCCGACGCTGGTATCCGGCGCCGCCGCCGACACCGCCGTTGATCCCGGTGCCGTCGCCGGTCGTGCTTCCGTCGACGAAGCCGTACTCGCCCGGCGCCGAGACGGCCTCGGTGGCGGCATCGCCGACGCCGAACTCCCAGCCGAAGAGTTCGGCGTAGTAGCCGCGCAGCGCCGCCGGACCGGTACCGATGATCTCGAAGTGCACCACCTGGTGTCCCATGGTCTTTCCCTCCGGGGTCACGATGTCGCGCCCTCGGCCGTCGGGGCGCGGCGGCACCTTGGCGGCACCACGCAGCAGAGGTCGGAGCCGGCATCGCGTCCTCGACCTCCGCGCCGGAACTCTTCCGCCGGACGCCGACCCACCCGTCGGGACGACCCGCCCGACGATCGGACAGCCGGGCGGCAGGGCATCGGATACCGCCGATATCGGCTGGCCACACCGCGCCTGGACCGCTCCCACCAGGGCCGGTGATACAGTCCACCGGCCGGCCCGACCTTCGGCGTGGCCGCGACCGGATCGGGGAGGGAACGATGGGCATCACGGCCGACGAGAGCAGCCGATTCGCCGCGGTACTCGAGACCCACTCGGAGCGACTGGTCGAGCGCTGGATCGAGGTCGTCGTCGCCTCCCTGCGGGGCCGGATGACCCAGACGGAGTTGCGCCAGCAGGTGCAGGAGCTCTACCGGGCGTTGACCGCCGCGCTCGACCACGGGCAGTTCGACCTCGCGGCCGAGGGCTCGGCCGCACTCCGGGCCAACCTGGTGGAGATGTCCCGCAGCCGGGCGCAGCAGGGCTTCACCGCCTCCGAGACGGCGGTCAGCGTCCTCTCGCTCAAGAACGCCCTGCTCGACGTGCTGGACGTGCGCTCCGGTGACAAGCAGGCGCTGGCGGACTACGTCACCGCCTCCGCGGTCGTCGACGAGCTGGGGCTGTTCACCTTCGAGCGGTACGCCCGGTCCCGGGAGGAGCTGCTCAGCGAGCAGGCCGAGCAGCTCCTGGAGCTCTCCACCCCGGTGGTGAAGCTCTGGGAGGGCGTGGTCGCCATCCCGCTGGTCGGCACCCTCGACTCGGCCCGGGCCCAGGTCGTGATGGAACGACTGTTGCAGACCCTGGTCGACACCGGCTCGCCGTACGCGATCATCGACATCACCGGGGTGCCGGCGGTGGACACCCAGGTCGCGCAGCACATCCTGAAGACCGTGGTGGCCGCCCGGCTGATGGGCGCCGAGTGCATCGTCTCCGGGATCCGGCCGCAGATCGCCCAGACCATCGTGGCGCTCGGCATCGAGTTCGGCGACATCGCCACCAAGGCGACACTGGCCGACGCGCTCCGGCACGCCCTGCGGATGATCGAGAAGTCCCGCCGGAGCAACGGCGCCGGCGCGGCCGGTACCCGGGGCGCCTGATGGACCGGGTACCGGTCCTCAAGATCGGCGACCTGCTCCTCGTATCGATCCAGGTCGACATGGAGGACCAGACCGCGCTGGCCCTGCAACAGGACCTCTCCGACCGGATCGTGGAGAGCGGCTGTCACGGGGTGATCATCGACATCACCGCGATGGACATCGTCGACTCCTTCGTCGGCCGGATGCTCTCCACCATCGCCGCGATCGCCCGGGTACTCGACGCCGAAACCGTGGTGGTCGGGATGCGCCCGGCCGTCGCCATCACCCTCGTCGAGCTGGGCCTGTCGTTGAACGGCATCCGGACCGCGCTCAACGTCGAACGCGGCATGGAGCTGCTGGCCCGGTCCCGGCAGCAGGAGCCGTACCCCGCACCGGGCGCGGAATCGGACACGACGTGGATGCTCGCCCTGGGCCCCGACTCCGACCACCCGACGGCGACCACGTCTTGACCGGGGGCCCCAAGCTGACCACTCCGCAGCTCGTGACGATCAGCTCGGACGCGGACGTGGTCCGGGTCCGGCAGCTCGTCCGCACCGTCGCCGTGGCGGTCTCGCTCTCCCTGGTCGACCAGACCAAGCTGGTCACCGCCGCGAGTGAGCTGGCCCGGAACACCCTGGTCTACGGCGGTGGCGGCGGCGCCGAGGTCGAGGTCGTGGACAACGGCCGTCGCAAGGGCATCCGGATCGTCTTCTCCGACGACGGGCCCGGCATCGCCAACCTGGAGCTGGCGCTCACCGACGGCTACACCTCCGGCGGCGGCCTGGGCCTCGGCCTCGGCGGCGCCCGTCGACTCGTCGACGAGTTCGACGTGGACACCGGCCCCGGTCGGGGCACCCGGGTCACCATCACGAAATGGGCGCGGTCGATGTGAGCGGCGAACACCGGCTCGTCGACGAGGGCGTTTGGTTCCAGGTCGAGGAGCCCGGTGCGGTCGGCACGGTACGCCGGGCCGCCGAACTGCTGGCCGGCCGGATGGGGCTCGACGAGGCCCACGCCGCCGCCCTGGCCATCGTGGCGGCCGAACTCGCCAGCAATCTCGTCAAGCACGCCGACAACGGGCAACTGCTGGTCCGGCCGGCCCGGACCGACGAGGTGGCCGGGGTGGAGCTGATCGCCGTCGACTCCGGCCCCGGCATGAGCGACGTGACCTCGTCCACCCAGGACGGTCACTCGACCGCCGGCTCCCTGGGCATCGGGCTGGGGGCGATCGGCCGGCAGTCGAGCTGGTTCGACGTCTACTCCCTGCCTGGACGCGGCACGGTGAGCGCCGCGCAGGTCTGGCCGGCGGAAGCGCCCGAACCGGACTGGATCGCCGGGCTCAGCCGGCCGATGAGCGGCGAGCAGTCCTGCGGTGACGGATTCGCCGTGCGTACCGTCGAGGGCCGGCGGCAGGTGCTGGTCTGCGACGGGCTCGGACACGGGCCGCTCGCCGCGGTGGCCGCCCGGGCCGCCGTGCACGCGTTTCACCTCGCCCCGGCGGCACCCCCGGCGGCGGTCCTCGAACACCTGCACCGGGCGATCAGCCACACCCGGGGCGCCGCCGCCGCGGTCGCCGAATTCGACCCGGCGGCCGGCCTGCTGCGGTACGCCGGGCTCGGCAACATCGCCGGCTCCGTGCAGCACTACGACGAGCGGCGCGGCCTGGTCTCCATGCCCGGTATCGTCGGTCACCAGCGGCGGAGCGTACGCGAGTTCGACTACCCGTTCCCCCGCGGCGCCTGCCTCGTCATGCACAGCGACGGGGTGACCGACCGCTGGCGGCTCGCCGACTATCCCGGATTGCAGGGGCGCTCACCGCAGGTGATCGCCGGCACGCTCCTCCGGGACGCCGCCGTACGCCGCGACGACGCCTGCGTCCTGGTCGCCCGGGCCACACCGTGATCGGGGACCGGGCATGACCGAGGGCACGCCGGCCGGTCCGGCACTGTTGCGGTTGACGCTGCGCGCCGAGCCGGACGTGTTCCTGGTCCGTCAGCGTGGCCGGGAGGTCGCCGCCGCCGTCGGCCTGGAACACCAGGACCAGGTCCGGCTCGCCACCGCGCTCAGCGAGATCGGCCGGTACCTCGTGGTCACCCTGCCCACCCCGGCGCGGGCCGAGGTCGCCTTCACGGTGGCGGTCGAGGAGTCCGGGGCGGTACTGGTCACCGAGGCCACCGCCGTGCTGCCCCCCGGCACGTCGGCACAGACGCTCACCGGTGCCCTGCTCGTCGGACGGCTGGTCGACACCTTCGACGTCGGCCGGGACGGTGACGCCACCGTCATCCGGATGACCCGCAAGATCCCCGCCACCACCACGCTGACGCCGGAGCGTCTCGACGTGATACGCGACAACCTGAACGCCTCGGCCGCCCGTACTCCGCTGGAGGAGATGGCCGAGCAGAACGAGCAGCTCCTCGCGGCGCTGGAGCAGACCCGGGCCCAACGCGACGAACTCGCCCGGCTCAACGCGGAACTCGCCGAGACCAACCAGGGCGTACTGGCGCTCTACACGCAGCTCTCCGAGGAACTCGACGAGACCAACCGGGGCGTCGTCGCACTGCACGCCGAGCTGGAGGACCGCTCGGTGCAGCTCCGCACGGCCAGCGAGGCGAAGACCCGGTTCCTGGCCAACGTCAGCCACGAACTGCGCGCACCGGTGACCGCGGTGATCGGGCTGACCCGGTTGCTGCTGGACCCGGCCTCCGACCCGCTCACCGCCGAGCAGCGGGAGCAGGCCGAGCTGATCCGCAGCTCCGCCGCCGACCTGCTGTCGCTGGTCAACGACCTGCTCGACCTCGGCAAGGCGGAGTCCGGCGCGATCGAGCCGAACTGGTCCGAGGTCGAGCTGCGGGCCGTCTTCGGCCAGCTCCGGGGCACGGTACGCGCGATGGCCACCCGGCCCGAGGTCCAGTTGGTGGTCGTCGACCCCGAACCGCCGGCACTGATCCGTACCGACGAGGTGCTGCTGACCCAGGTGCTGCGCAACCTGCTGCACAACGGGCTCAAGTTCACCGAGCAGGGCGAGGTCCGGATGACGGCCGAAATCGCCGACGACTCCTTGGTGGTACGGGTCCGCGACACCGGGATCGGCATTCCGGCCGAACTCCAGGAACG
This sequence comes from Plantactinospora veratri, assembly GCF_036421995.1. Lineage (NCBI taxonomy): Bacteria > Bacillati > Actinomycetota > Actinomycetes > Micromonosporales > Micromonosporaceae > Plantactinospora > Plantactinospora veratri. The sequence goes on along the minus strand of NZ_JAZGQL010000004.1, from coordinate 216,337 downwards.
GATCTTCGAGGAGTTCTACCAGGTGCCGGGGCGTGGATCGCCGACCGGCGCCCGGGGTACCGGCCTGGGGCTGCCGTACGCCCGGCGGCTCTCCCGGCTGCTCGGCGGCGACCTGCGAGTCGCCAGCGAGCCCGGCCGGGGCAGTACGTTCACCGTCCACCTGCCGATGAGTCCGGTGCCGTGAACAGCCCGGAACAGGTCGGCAACGGCGCGACGATCCTGGTGGTCGACGACAGCGCCGCCAAGCGCTACCTGCTGGTGAGCTGGCTCACCCGGGCCGGCTTCACGGTGGTGCAGGCGGACAGCGGAGGCGCCGCGCTCGACCGGATGGAGCGGGAGGAGATCGACCTGGTCGTCCTCGACGTACGGCTCGGCGACATGAGCGGCTTCGAGGTGAGCGAGCGGATCAAATCCGACCCTCGGCACGCCTCCCGACCGGTCATCCACGTGTCGGCGCACGCGGTCAGCGTGGCCGACCGGGCGCAGGGGCTGACCCGGGGCGCGGACGCGTACCTCGTCGAACCGATCGAGCCGGACGAGCTGATCGCCACCACCCAGGCGGCGCTGCGCTACTACCGGGCCCGCAGCCGGGCCGAACTGCTCGCCACCCGGCTCGCCCGGCTCGCCGAGACCACCCTGGCGGTGAACGCCGCGCCCTCGTTCGCGTCGATGCTGACCGCCGCGGCGAGCGGAGCGGCCCGGATCTTCGGCACCGGGGCGCTGGTCGCCGGCCAGGACGCCGACGGTCGGGGCTGGGCGGCGGTGGTCGGCGAACCGGACGGGCCGGCGACGACCCGGGAGTGGACGGCCGACCTCCCGGCGGTGCCGGTCGGCGTCGGGATGCGCACCGAGACGCCGGCCGACTGGCCGGTGCCGGTCGGCCCGGACGACCGGATCCGGGTGGCCACCGCGCGGCTGCGGCCCGACCGCCCGGCCGTGCAGGTGGGGGTACCGGAATCGGTGCTGACGACCGAGTCCGCCGTACTCAGCCAACTCGTCCAGGCGGTGGCGACGGCGGTCGAGGCGCAGCGCTCGTACGACGAGGAGCACCGGATCGCGGTCACGCTCCAGCGCAGCCTGCTGCCCCGCCGGCTGCCCATCGTGCCCGGTCTCGACCTTGCCGTCTGCTACGAGCCGGCGAGCGCGCAGACCGAGGTCGGCGGCGACTTCTACGAACTCGCGATGATCGACGGCCGGCTGGTCGTCGCGATCGGCGACGTGGCGGGCCACTCGCTGCACGCCGCGACCGTGATGGCCGAACTCCGGCACGCGATCCGGGCGTACGCCGTGGAGCGGCATCCGCCCGGCGCCATCCTGGAACGGGTCGACGAACTCCTGCGTACCCTGCTGCCGGGCGAGTTCGCGACGCTCTGCCTGCTGACCCTGGAGCCGGCGACCGGCCGGATCCGGCTGGCCAGTGCCGGGCACCTGCCGCCACTGGTCGTCACGGCGGACTCGACCGAATTCGTCGCACACCGGGCCCCGCTGCTCGGCGTCCGGGCCGACCGGCCGGACGACCTGGAACTCGTCCTTCCCCGCGGCGCCACCCTGGTGCTCTACACCGACGGCCTGGTCGAACGCCGGGACATCGACCTCGACCGGCGACTGGACGACCTGGCCGGCTCGGCGGCGACCGTCGAACCGGACCTCGACGGGTTCTGCCGGCGGCTGCTGGCCGAACTCGGCCCGGTGGAGGTCACCGACGACATCGCCGTGGTGGCGTTGCGCCGGCTCTGAGGCCGCCGAGGCGGGACACCGACCGGACACCGACATCCGGGACCGTCGGGTGCCCACTAGGCTGCCAGGGTGGCGGACGGTGGGTTCCGGCTGAGTGTCGACTATGGAACGTCGCACACCGTTGCCGTGCTGCGCTGGCCCGACGGGCGTACCCGGCCGCTGCTCTTCGACGGTTCGCCACTGCTCTCCTCGGCCACCTGTGTGGAGGACGGCGGCACGATCCTGTCCGGTCAGGACGCCACCGATGCCGCCCGACGACGGCCACAGGGCTTCGAGCCGTATCCGAAGCGGCGTATCGGCGAGGGCACCGTCTGGCTCGGCGACCGGGAGGTCTCGGTCACCTCGCTGGTGGCCGCCACGATGGCCCGGGTCGCCGACGAGGCGCACCGGGTCGCGGGGCCGGGCGGGCTCGGATCCGTACTGTTCACCGTGCCCGCCACCTGGGGGCCGACCCGGCGGGCGCTGCTGGTGGCCGCCGCCGTCGAGGCCGGCCTGCCCGAGCCCCGGCTCGCCGCCGAGCCGGTCGCCGCCGCGAGCTACCTGGTGGGGGCCGGCGCACTGGACGTCCCGGCCGGTGGTCACGTCGCCGTCTACGACCTCGGCGCGGGCACCTTCGACGCGACCGTCGTCCGGCGCACCGCCACGGGCGGCTTCACCGTGCTGGCCACCGACGGTCTGCCACAAACCGGCGGGTTGGATCTCGACGCGGCGCTCGTCGACTACGTCGGCCGGCTGCTGGCGGAGCGCGATCCGGTCCGGTGGCGGCGGCTGACCGCACCGGCTGACGACGCCGACCGCCGCGCCGCGCTGGCCCTGTGGGACGAGGCCCGCCGGGCGAAGGAGAGCCTGAGCCGCACCTCGGTCGGTTACCTGCACGTCCCGCTCTTCGACGAGTCGGTGCCGGTCGGCCGGGAGGAGTTCGAACGGCTGGCCCGGGTGGTGCTGGACCGTACCGTCGAGGTGACGGTGGCCGCGGTCCGCTCGGCCGGCCCCGGAGTGGGACCGGCCACCGTCGTCCTGGTCGGGGGCGCGAGCCGGATGCCGTTGGCGGCGACGCTGCTGCACCGGGTCCTCGGGGTGGCACCGGTCGTCACCGAGCAGCCGGAACTCGTGGTGGCCGAGGGCGCCCTCGCGGTGTCGCCGGACGACATGCTGCCTACCGGCCCCGCCCCAGCACCGCCCGGCCTTCCCCCGACCGGCTCTCCCCCGACCGGCTCTCCCGTACCACCGGTCGATCCGGTGGTGCCAGCGCCCGGCCCACCGGCACCGGTGCCCGGCCCGCCGGCTCCGGCCGCAGGGGCCGAGTCGCCGGCCGGCGCTCCGGGCCGGTCCGCACCGCCCCGGAGAAGCGGTCGGATCCTCCTCGCCGGGGTGCTCGCGTTGGCCGTACTGGCCGTGCTGGCCGTCGCCGTGGTGCTGCGACCGTGGGACCGACCCGGCGGTGGGGCGGCCGACCCGGCGCCGAGTGCGCAGGCGTCGCCGGCCTTCGCCGACGGCACGACCATGCGACGGTTGCAGGCGGCACGGCAGATCGCGATCGGCAGCAGGTTCGATCTCCCCGGCACCGGTTACCGGGAGCCCGACGGGACGATGACGGGGTTCGACGTGGAGATCGGGCGGCTGATCGCCGGTGAACTCGGCATCGACCCCGACCGCGTGCGGTGGACCGAGGCGCCGTTGACGGGCCGGGAAGAACTCATCGAGCAAGGCCGGGTCGACCTCGTCATCGCCACCTACACCATCACCGAGACCCGCGCCGAACGGGTCGCGTTCGCCGGGCCGTACCACCTGCCGGGGCAGCAGCTGCTGGTACGGGCCGGCGAGACCGCGATCACCGGCCCCGAGTCGCTACGGACCGAGGGGTACCGGATCTGCACCGTCACCGGAACTCCGCACGGCCGGCGGCTCGAAGAGCACCTCGGCGGCCGGTCGCTGGCGCTGACGTCGCTCGGCGGATACCAGGAGTGCGCGGAGGCGCTCCTCAGCGGCAGGGTCGACGCGATCACCGGGGACGGGTCTGCCCTGGTGGGACTGGCCGCCGGCAGCGACGCCGGATTCCGGCTGGTGGGCCGGGCCTTCGCCCCGCAGCCGTACGGAATCGGCCTGCGCCGGGGCGACGAGCCGTTCCGGGCCTGGCTCACCGAGACGTTGCGCCGGATCGTCGCCGACGGTCGTTGGCGGGCCGCCTGGCAACGCACACTCGGCCGGTACGACAAGCAGGAGCCCACCGTTCCCGAGGCCCGCTGACTCCCCGAGGCCCGCTCAGGCCCCGAGACGCGCTGACTCCCCCGCGAGACCCGCTGAGTCCACGAGGCCGCTGCGTTCTCCCGGTGCGGAGGCGTCGGGAACATCTCCGGCGACCGTTCCTGGGCGAGCCGCGACCGTCGGCGCGGACTTCCGGCCGAGAATGCATGGCATGCCGACGGTATCCGCCAGACCAGACGGTGCGGCCCGGTGGCCGTCCCGAGCCGCATCCCGGCCCGGGACGGCGGCGAGGCCGGTCGCCGCCGGGTCGATGCTGGACTACTACCTGGTCCGGCCCGACAACCCGGACTTCGCCGGCCCGGCGGGAATCCTCGTCGAGGAGTTCGTGCTGGGCCGGGACTATTCGGCGGTCCGGCTCGACAGCACCGGGTGGACGGCCGGCGGCTCCCGCTGGCGGGGCGCTTCGGCGTTCAGCCGGGGCGTACGTGCCGACGCCGCACTCCGGGACCGGGTCGTCGGCGTCAACCGGCAGGAGGTCGAGTTCGTCTACCGCCATCTCGGCGGGGGCGAACTACCGGGCGAGGAGGTGCTGCGCGGACACTTCGACGGCGGCATCCGGCTGCCCGTCTCCACACCGCTGCGGCTGAGCCCCGGCCGGGCCACCCCCGGCTTCACCGAAACCCGGCTCTACCGGGTCCTCTTCACCGCCGGACTCGACCCGGACGCCCTGACCGGACTGCTCGGCACCTGGCGGATGAGGTCCGGCCAGGGCGGCACCGGCGTCCTGACCGGAGTCGTCGGTACCGCTCGACGCCGGGTCGGTGCCGACGCCTTCACCTGGGAGCTGCGCCGGATCGGTGCCGGTGCCGCCTGGTGCCTGGACCTGACGGCCGACCTGGCCGGCAGCCGGGACGACGCCGTGGGACCGCTGCTGCGTGAGCTGACCACGGCGGCCAGGATCGCGGGGCTGATCCCGGTGACGATCGAGCGCCTCCGCTGACCGCTGGCCGACCGGGCCGGGACGCGGCAGGGTTCAGTGCGAACCGGCCGCTACCGGGTCGCGGTGGTGTGCCCGCCACAGCCAGCCGACGTCCCGGCCGAACGACCAGCAGAGCAGCGCCAACGCCAGCCCGACCGACGCGTACGCCAGCGGCCCGGGAAGCAGCCCGGAACTCGCCACCGCCAGCACGATGCCCTGCATCGCGGCGACGGTCTTCCGGGAGAACCGGTGCGGCAGCGCCGCGTTGAGCCACGGCAGCGCCCAGGCGGCCGCGACGAAGAGGTACCGGAGGACGCCGATCGCGAGTACCCAGGCGCCGAGGGTCTGCGCCAGATAGGCGCTCAACACCATGATGAGGAAGGCGTCGACCTCCATGTCGAACCGGGCGCCGAGCGCGGAGGTCGTGCCGGTGCGCCGGGCGACCTGACCGTCGACCCAGTCCAGGGCCAGCGCCACGCCCGCCACGGCGACCAGCAGGCCGACCGGGGCCGGAGACCAGAAGGAGGCCGCCACCAGCGCGGTCACCCCGCCGACCAGGGTGCCCCGGGCCAGGGTGACCTGGTTGGCCGCGCCCAGCATCCGCGCGCCGGAGCGGCGCATCGCCCGGCCGAGCAGCAGCCAGGTGACCACCGCGTACGCCGAACCGGCGAGCCAGCCGGCGGGGCCCAGCCCGACGGTGGCGGAGAGTGCCGCCAGCAGGACGAACTGGACGGCCAGTCCCACCGCCGGTCCGTCCACCTCCGCTGGCGTGCCCACCGGTACGGGGCGACGGCCATCGAGCGGTACGGATCCCGCCCGCTGCCGCGCGGGACGCAGGCGGACCAGGGATGATGCGATCGGATGATCACTGACAGTCAACGTTCCTCCGTCACGGTTTGGCGCGATCGACGCGCCGCGTATCGTTGCCGCTGCCCACCCCCGTGGAAACGGAAAAGACCCGCGTTCGGTTCATCGCGCCGGGAAAGGAGTTGATGACAGTGCGTGCCGAGGCCTTCTGGCTTGCCGCACCAGGCCGGGGCGAGATCCGGTCGGTCCCGCTGACGCCGCCCGGTGCCGACGAGGTGCTGGTGCGCACCCTCCACTCGGGGCTGAGCCGGGGCACCGAGACGCTGGTCTTCGCCGGCAAGGTGCCGCCGAGCCAGTACGCGACGATGCGCGCCCCGTTCCAGGAGGGCGACTTCCCCGGCCCGGTGAAGTACGGCTACCTCAACGTCGGCCTGGTCGAGGCGGGGCCGGAGCACCTGGTCGGGCGTACCGTCTTCTGCCTCTTCCCGCACCAGACCCGGTACGTGGTGCCGGCGTCGGCGATCACCGTCGTACCGGACGGGGTGCCGGCGTCCCGGGCGGTGCTCGCCGGCACGGTGGAGACCGCGGTGAACGCGCTCTGGGACGCCGCGCCGCTGGTCGGCGACCGGGTCACGGTGGTCGGGGCCGGGATGGTCGGCAGCGCGGTGGCCGGGGTGCTGGCCCGGTTCCCCGGTGCCCGGGTGCAGTTGGTCGACGCCGACCCTGCCCGGGCGGGCGTCGCCGCCGCGCTCGGCGTCGACTTCGCGTTGCCCGCCGACGCGACCGGTGACCGTGACCTGGTGGTGCACGCCAGCGCCACCTCGGCCGGGCTGACCCGGTCGCTGGAACTGCTCGCCCCGGAGGGCACCGTCGTCGAGCTGAGCTGGTACGGCGACCGCCAGGTCAGCGTGCCGCTCGGCGAGAACTTCCACTCCCGTCGACTGGTGGTACGGAGCAGTCAGGTCGGTACGGTGTCACCGAACGTACGCGGACGGCGTACCTTCGCGGACCGGCTCGCGCTCGCCCTGGAACTGCTCACCGACCCGGTGTTCGACGCCCTGCTCACCGGCGCCTGTGACTTCGTCGAGCTGCCGGAGGTGCTTCCCCGGCTGGTCAGCGGGGAACTATCCGCGCTGTGTCACCTGGTCGACTACGGTGACGCGGCCGTCGACCGTTAGCTCGGACAGACCGACCAGCTCGGACAGACCGACCAGCTCCGACAGACCGACCGATCGGGAAACACCAGGAGGAGATCCTTGTTCAGCATCACCGTCCGTGACCACATCATGATCGCGCACAGCTTCCGTGGCGAGGTCTTCGGCCCCGCCCAGAAGCTGCACGGGGCGACCTTCGTGGTGGACGCCACGTTCCGCCGGCCCGAACTCGACGCCGACAACATCGTCGTGGACATCGGGCTGGCCTCCGGAGCGCTGACCGAGGTGCTGGGCGAACTCAACTACCGCAACCTGGACGACGAGCCCTCGCTCGCCGGGATCAACACCTCGACCGAGGCGCTCGCCCAGATCATCGCCGACCGGCTCGCCGAGCGGGTGCAGGCGGGCTCGCTCGGTGCGGGAGCGCGCGGGCTGACCGGCATCACCGTCACGCTGCACGAGTCGCACATCGCCTGGGCCAGCTACGAGCGGACCCTGTGACGGGAGCGGATTCCGGCGGCGCCCGCCGGGGCCCGGGGACGCGGGCGGCGCGGTGAGCGCCGGGACCGCGTACGTGGTGCTGCCCGGGGACATCGACGATCCGGGCACCCCGAGCGGCGGCAACGCCTACGACCGCCAGGTCATCACCGGGCTGGTCGGACTCGGCTGGCGGGTCTCCGAACTGGCCGTGCCGGGGAGCTGGCCCCGGCCGGGTCCGGCCGAGCGGGCCGCGCTCGCCGCCGCGCTCGACGGCGTACCGGACGGCGCGCTGGTGCTGCTGGACGGGCTGGTGGCCTGCGGGGTGCCCGAGGTCGTCGGGCGGGCAGCCGGACGGCTCCGGCTGGCGGTGCTGGTGCACCTGCCGCTGCGCGACGAGACCGGGCTGCCGTCCGAGGTGGCGGCCCGGCTCGACGAGCTGGAACGGCGCACCCTGCGGGCCGTCCCGGCGATTGTCGCGACCAGTGCCGGGACCGGGCGGACGCTGGTGCGGCGGCACGGCCTTCCCGCCGGGCGGGTGCACGTCGTGCCGCCCGGGGTCGCGGCCGCACCGCCGGCATCGGGTACGGACGGCGCCGCGAGCCTGCTCTGCGTCGCCTCGGTCATCCCCCGCAAGGGGCACGACGTACTGGTGGAGGCGCTGGCGAGCGTCGCCGACCGCCCGTGGACCTGCCGCTGTGTCGGCCCCGTCGACCGCGATCCGGACTACGTCGGCCGGCTGCGCCGCTCCGCCGGGGCGGCCGGGCTGGCCGAGCGGGTTCGGTTCGCCGGTCCGCGTACCGGAGCCGAGCTGGCCGCCGACTACGCCGCCGCCGACCTGCTGGTGCTGCCGTCCCGGGCCGAGCCGTACGGCATGGTCGTCACCGAGGCGCTGGCCCGGGGCGTTCCGGTGCTGGGCAGCGAGGTGGACGGGCTGCCGGAGGCGGTCGGGCGGGCACCCGACGGAGCCGTACCCGGGTTGCTGGTGCCGCCCGGTGACCCGGCGGCGCTGGCCACGGCGCTGCGCCGCTGGTTCGACGAGCCGGACCTGCGGCAGCGGCTCCGGGCCGCCGCCCGGGACCGCCGGGCGGACCTGCCGGGTTGGGACGTCACCGCCGCCCGCCTCGGTGAGGTGCTGACCGCGCTGGCCCGGCAACCGGAACCGGCCCGGCAGCTGTCGCAGGCCGAGGACGATCCGTCGCCGGCCGGCCAGGACGGTCCGTTGGAAGGAGCCAGAAGTGGACGCACCGAGGGGACGGCATGACTGAGCACGGCGAGCGAACCGGGCAATCCGACGGCGGGGGCGACGATTCGCCGTACAGCCTGGCCTGGCTCGGCCTGCGGGAGCCGGCCGACGCGCGGGCCCGGGCGGACGAGCTGGTGGAGGCGCTGCGCGGCCTGCTGCCCGACGCCGGCCCGACGCTGATCCGGGATCTGGGTTGCGGCAGCGGTTCGATGGGGCGTTGGCTCGCCGGTCGGCTGCCCGGTCCGCAGCACTGGGTGCTCTACGACCGGGAGGCCGGGCTGCTGGAGCACGCCCGGGACCACCTTCCGCGCACCGCCGCCGACGGCTCGCCGGTCAGCGTGCTGACCCGGGAGTGCGACCTCACCCGGCTGACCGCCGACGACCTCGCCGGGGCGTCGCTGGTCACCGCCTCCGCCCTGCTCGACCTGCTCAGCCTGGCCGAGGTGGAGCGGCTCGTCAGGGCCTGCGTCGACGCCGGCTGTCCGGCGCTGCTGACCCTCTCGGTGCTCGGCGAGGTGGAACTCTCCCCGGCCGACCCGCTCGACGCCGAGATCGCCGCCGCGTTCAACGCCCACCAGCGGCGGGAGACCGGTGACGGGGCACGGCTGCTCGGCCCGGACGCCGTGGACGCCACCGCCGAGGCGTTCCGCCGGCTCGGCGCGCAGGTGCGGGTCCGGCCCAGCCCGTGGCGGCTCGGCCCGGCCGAGGCGGAACTGGCCGCGTGGTGGCTGCGCGGCTGGGTGGCCGCCGCCGTCGAACACCGTCCGGAACTGGCCGGTCCGGCCGCCGGCTACCTGGAGCGCCGGCTCGCCGCCGCGATCGCCGGTGAACTGCGGGTGGTCGTCGGGCACGCCGACCTGCTCGCCACGTACGAATGAGCCCGTACCGACCCGCTCGGCACGTACGAACGAGCCCGTACCGACCCGCTCGCCAGGCACGGATGAACCGCAGCCCCGGTTGCCTCGTATAACTGGCGAGAAACCGATCGAAGGAAGGTGGCGGATGTGCGGGGCGAGGACGGCACGGCGGGAAGTTCCGGCGGACCGGGCGGCGTCGTGAGGCGTAGGTTCTGGGCCTGGGCACGGCTGCTCGGCGGCGCCGCCATCCTCGGCTTCCTGCTGTGGCGGCTCGGCACCGAGGCGTTCCTGGACGGGCTGCGGGTGATCGACGCCGGCACCCTGCTCGCCGCGCTCGGGATCGGGCTGCTGACCACCGTCTTCAGCGCCTGGCGCTGGTGCCTGGTGGCCCGGGGTCTCGGCATCCGGCTGCCGCTGGGCAGGGCGATCGCGGACTACTACCGGGGGATCTTCCTCAACGCCGCGCTGCCGGGCGGCGTACTCGGGGACGTGCACCGGGCGGTACGGCACGGCCGGGACGTGGACGACGTGAGCCGCAGCGTCCGGGCGGTGGTGCTGGAACGTTCGGCCGGACAGATCGTGCTGGTCACCGTCGGTGTGCTGGTGCTGCTGCTCGGCTATCCCGCCCCGTTGCCGGCCGTTGTCGGCTCCGGGTCGACCGGTCCGCTGCTGGCCGGTGTCCTGGCTGCGGCCGGCGCGCTCGGTCTCGCCGGCTGGCTCGTACTGCGGTCGCGACGGCGACCCGACGCTTCCGCTGTGGACCGCGCCACCGCGGAACGGGTCCGGCCCGCCGGACCGGAGGCGGTGCACCCTGCCGGTTCGCGGTGGCGTCGGGCGTGCCGGACGGCCGTTTCCGACGTACGGCTCGGGCTGCTCTCCCGGAACAACTGGCCGGGAGTGGCGCTCTCCTCCGCCGTGGTGCTGGCCGGACATCTCGGTACCTTCGTCGTCGCGGCCCGGGCCGCCGGATCGTCGGCGCCGGTCGGCCAACTCGTACCGCTGATGCTGCTGGCCCTGATCGCGATGGCGCTGCCGTTGAACGTCGGCGGCTGGGGTCCCCGGGAGGGCGTCACCGCCTGGGCCTTCGGCGCCGCCGGGCTGGGCGCCTCGCTCGGCCTCACCGTCGCCGTGGTCTACGGGGTGCTCGCCTTCGTCGCGAGCCTGCCCGGAGCCGTGGTGTTGGTCACCCGAGGGATCGCCGGATTCCGCACGGCCCGAACCGCAACGACCGCGGCCGGCACGGTCACGATCGGCACGACCCCGATCAGCACGCCCGCGACACCGGCATCCGCGGCTGTGGCGTCCGCGACCCTGGCACCCGCGGCTGTGGCGTCCGACAAGCGGGTGACGGCGCGTCTCCGGCTACCCCGGGCGGTCGCGTGACCGGCGGCACGACCCGCCGCACGCCCCTCGCCGCCCCGGCCGGCCGGGTGGCCGTCCACCGGTCACGTCGCGGCGAACCGCTCCGAGAGGGCGTAGCGCAACAGCACCACATCGCCGATCTGACAGACCTCGGCCAGTTCGGCCCGGCGGTCGGGTCCCCAGGGGAACCGGCCGTCGCCGACGAAACGCGGCGCCCGGGAGTCACCGACGAAGAACGGCGCGATCACCAACTGCAACTCGTCGGCGAGGCCGGCGGTGAGGAACTGGGTGTGTATCTGCCCGCCGCCCTCGACCATCAGCCGGGCCACGCCCCGGTCGTGCAGGTCGGAAAGCACCAGTTCGAGGTCGACGGGGTCGCCGCTGTCGACCACGGTCGCCACCTCGCCGAGACGCTTACGGGCCTCGTCCAGGCTGGCGCTCGCACAGTAGACGATCTTGTCGATGTCACCCGTGACGAAGAACCGGGCGGTCGGATCGAGGTCCGCCCGACCGGTCACGGTCACCTTCACCGGCGTCGGCCGCAGGCCCCGGGCCACCCGCTCGGCCCGGCGCTGCTCCGACCGGACCAGCAGTCGCGGATTGTCCTGGCGGACCGTACCCGCGCCGACCAGGATGGCATCGCAGTCCGCCCGTACCGCGTCGACCCGGTCGAAGTCGGCGTCGTTGGAGAGCAGCAGGCGCGTCCCGCCGGCGTTGTCCAGGTAGCCGTCGATTGACATGCCGCAGCTGAGCAGTACGTACGGCCGGTCGCCCACTTGTCGCACCTCTCCGTCGATGAACAGCCCGCGCGGTGGGTCAGTCTTCCGCATCGTCGGCGCCCGTCCCCGCCGACCTCGTCCCGATGCCGGTCAGGTGGCCCGCATCGGATGACCGAACACCGGGTACCAGCCTCCACGCTCTGTAGATGCGCGGGCGGGCAGACCCCCGAGAGAGGCACCCTAGATCTTCAGGGCGTACGCACCCGACCCCAAGAGGGAGAACTGATGCCGCACACACCGCCCCAGGTAACCACCGCCGAGGCACCCGAAACGCTGGACACCGTCGGGCCGGTTCCGGCCGCCACCGTCCGCCGGCAGGTGACCGTACCGCTCCGCTTCGCCGACGGTTACACGGCGACCGCGAGCGTCTTCACCTTCGACGGGCTGGTGGACGGCCGGGAGCATCTCGCACTCGGTCTCGGTGACTGGCGGAGCAGACTGGGTCAGTCCGTCGACGGCGCGACCGCGCCGCTGGTGCGGCCGCACAGCGAGTGCATGACCGGTGACGTCTTCGGCAGTCAGCGGTGCGACTGCGGCCCGCAACTGCGGGAGGCGGTCGAGCGGATCAGCGGCCAGGGCGGGTTCCTGCTCTACCTGCGGCAGGAGGGCCGGGGCATCGGGCTGTACGCCAAACTCGACGCGTACGCCCTACAGGACGTGGGGCTGGACACCTACGAGGCCAACGTGGCGCTCGGGCACGGCGAGGACGAGCGCGACTACACCGTGGCGGCACAGATGCTCCGTACCCTCGGCGCGAACCGGATCGCGCTGCTGAGCAACAACCCCGACAAGGCGGAACAACTTCACCGGCTCGGCGTGCAGGTCGCCGAGCGGGTACCCACCGGTGTGCACCTCTCCGCCGCCAACGCCCGATATCTGAAGACGAAGGCGAACCACACCGCGCACACCATCGACCTGCCGCTCGCCGACTGAGGGCCGGGCCGGTGGGCGGACAGCGCGACCGGCTGGGCGGGCGGACGGAGCGGATAGAGTGCCGGCATGTCGTCGTCGCCGCGCCTGGAGAAGGTGACTCCGGACAACGTCGTCGCCGCCTGCGGACTGCGGGTCCGCCCCGACCAGGAGGGCCTGGTCGCGCCGGTCGCGCAGTCGCTGGCCGAGGCGTACGTCCAGCCGGAGGTCGCCTGGCCCCGGCTGGTCTACGATGCCGAGCGGCTCGTCGGCTTCGTGATGGCCTTCTTCATGGTCAGGTTCGATCCGGACGACCCGGCCGACGAGCCGCGCTCCGGGCTCTGGCGGCTGAACATCGCCGCCGACCAGCAGAGCCGGGGGTACGGCCGGTTCGCCGTGCTGGCCGTCTGCGACGAGCTTCGGCGGCGCGGGCAGGACCGGGCCTATGTGACCTGGGCGCCGGGCGAGCACGGGCCGGAGCGGTTCTACGCCCGACTCGGCTTCCGGCTCACCGGCGAGCGGATCGGCGACCAGGTGGTCGGCGTACTGGACCTGACCGTCCCGGACGACGGGACCTGACCGCCCCCGGAGGACCGGACCGACCTACCGGACGACCAGGGACTTGACGTCGACTCCGCCTCGTCCGAACCTGGGTGCGGCGCACCGGCACGTGGCGATCGGCGGCCCGGACGCTACCCTCCGATTTCGGGACGCCCCGGCTCGCGGCCGGGGCCGCTCGCGGGCTGCACCCCTCCAGCCCGCGACGACGAGAGGAGACGGCGCATGCTTGTCGACTGGCCACTGGACCGGTTGCGCGACTACCTACCGAAGCGCGAGGAAGCGTCCGACTTCGACGCCTTCTGGGCCGACACCCTGGCCCAGGCCCGCGATGCCGGGAGCCCGGCGCGATTCGAACCGTACGACGCCGGACTCTCCACCGTAGAGGTGTTCGACGTCACCTTCTCCGGCTTCGCCGGCCAGCCGGTACGCGGCTGGTTCCTGCTCCCCCGGCACAGCACCGGCCGGCTCCCCTGCGTCGTCGACTACCTCGGGTACGGCGGCGGGCGCGGCTTGCCGCACGAGTGGCTGGCCTGGAGCGCCGCCGGCTACGCCCACCTGGTGATGGACACCCGGGGCCAGGGCAGCGCCGGTCACCTGGTCGGCGACACCCCGGACCCGGACCCGGTCGGCCTGCCGCAGACCCCCGGCTTCCTCACCCGGGGTCTCACCGATCCGAGCAGTTACTACTACCGCCGGGTCTTCACCGACGCCGTCCGGGCCGTGGAGACCGTCCGGGCACACCCCCGAGTCGACCCGGAGCGGGTGGCGGTGGGCGGCACCAGTCAGGGCGGTGGGATCAGCATCGCCGTCGCCGGCCTCGTCGACGGACTCGCGGCGGTACTGCCGAACGTGCCGTTCCTCTGCCACTTCCGCCGGGCCACCGAGATCACCGATGCCACGCCGTACCACGAGCTGGTGACGTACCTGCGGACGCACCGGGGCGACGTGGAGCAGGCGTTCCACACCCTGAGCTACTTCGACGGGGTCAACTTCGCCAGCCGGGCGAGTGCCCCGGCGCTCTTCTCCGTCGCCCTGATGGACGCGGTCTGCCCGCCGTCGACGGTCTACGCCGCCTTCAACCACTACGCCGGTGAGGAGAAGGAGATCACGGTGTGGCCGTACAACGGGCACGAGGGCGGGGCGGGTTTCCAGTTCCCCCGGCAGGCCGCACTGCTCCGCCGGCTCTTCGGTGACCGTGGGTAGCCTGGAACGGAGAACCGCCGAGCCGGTCGCCGGCTACGGCGCCGCCTTCGACCGGCTCTTCGTGCGAGGCCGCGACGCGGTGCTCGCCGGCAACCACTACCGCGACTCCCCACCGGTCGACGGCGGCCGGTGGGGAGTGTCGGTGGTGCTGCCGCCCGACCCGGCCTGCACCGCCCGCCTCGCGGCGGTGACCGCCGAGGCGCTCGCGGTGGCCGGCCCCGACCACTGGCCGACGGGTGCGCCGGAGGCGGCGCATTTCACGGTACGGGCGCTCGAGGCGCACCGCAGCGGCGTGCCGGACGGCGATCCGCTGGTACGCCGGGCCAGCTCGGCGCTGCGTCGGGCCGCGGCGGCGTGCCGGCCGGTACGCCTGGCGCTGCGCGGGCTGACCCTGACCCCGTCCGGCGTGATGGCCTGCGCGTACCCGGTCGACCCGGCGGCGGACGAGTTCGCCGCGCGACTCGGCGACGAGCTCGGTGACGACGCCTGGTTCGAGGCCGACTTCAGCCGGGACATCTGGTACGCCACCCTCGTGCACTTCACCGGGCCGCTGCGCGATCCGGTGGCCCTGGTCGACTGGGTCGCCGCACGTCGTGGCCTGCACCTGGCTGACGCGGTCGTCGACGCGGCCGAGCTGCTGCGCTTCCGGTTCAACGGTCGCCAGCCGGTACGGGTGCCGCTGGCCCGCGCACCCTTCGGCCCCGGTGCTGCCACCGGTACCGGATAGTTCCCGGCACGGCTCGGACGCCTCCGGCCGGCTCCGGCGGGAGGCGTCCGGGACACCGGACGACGCGGCCACCCTGGCCGCCGCGGGCCCCCACCGCAGCCGGCCGTCGCCGTATGATTACCCGGCTCCCGGACCGGTCGCATCCGACCCGTCCGCAACACGGTCGACGACGACTGTCAGATCCACGTCCGCCGCTTCTCCTCCGGCCATCCGTGAGGAAACGATGGTCCGGAAGCCACGGGAGGAATCGATGGACTCCGACAGCGTCGACCCGGGCCGTCCGGCGGAGCCGCTGCCCGCCGAGTTCGGTTCGGCCGAGCAGAACGCCGACGGCGGCGACCGGGCGAGCCCGCTCTCGCCGGTGCCGACCTCACCCAGCCTGGTCACCGACTCGGTCATCGCCCGGCCGTTGCAGGAGCGGATGCGGGAGTCGGGCGAGGAGCCGATCGGCGTGGTGATCGAGCTGCGTACCCGGTACGTCGGCGGAGTGCGCCGGGCACAGTCCCGGGTGACGGAGCTGATCCGGCAGGTCGCCGACGCCGAGACGCCGGTCTGGCCGATCGGCTCGTACGTCAGCACCGCCCTCACCGCCGCGCAGGTCCGCGCCCTGGTCGCCGCCGACGCCGAGGAGGCCGAGGAGGTCGCCCAGGAGCAGGCGGGGCTGGACGCCGGGTGGGCGGAGCAGGCACCACGGTCCGGCCCGGCCACCGAGGACCCCTCGGCGTCGACGGTCGGCGCCGGCCCGGCCCCCCGCGCGGCGATCCACCGCATCTGGCCGAACTTCGAGGTCCAGCCCCTCACCCACCGCACGGTGGTGACCACGAAGTGCCAGGCGGCACACCGGGCCTTCAACGCGTACGGCCAGGACATCGTCTGGGCGGTGCTCGACTCCGGGATCGACGAGCGGCACGCGCACTTCCAGCGGCACGGCAATCTGGCGCTGACCCCGCCACTGGCGCACCGTTCCTTCGTCGGCGACAGTGACGACGAGGCGACGAAGGACGTGGCCGGGCACGGCACCCACGTGGCCGGGATCCTGGCCGGTGAGCAGATCGTCTCCGACGACCAGGAGCCGCTGACCGCCGCCACCTTCTATCAGCCGGAGGCGGGTGACCTGCGTACCGAGCGGCTGCGCCTGCGGTCGATCAGCGGGATGGCGCCGCGCTGCCGGCTGCTCTCCTGCAAGGTGCTCCGGGACGACGGCTCCGGTGACATGGCGGCGGTGCTGGCCGCGCTGGAGTACATCCAGGAACTCAACGACCACGGCCGGGAGCTGCTGGTGCACGGGGTCAACCTGTCGGTCGGCTACCCGTTCGACCCGACCTGGTTCGCCACCGGTCTCAGCCCGATCTGCCGGGAGGTCGACCGGCTGGTGCAGTCCGGCGTGGTCGTGGTGGCGGCGGCCGGCAACACCGGCTACGGCTACGTCATCGACGCCGGTGGCCGGCGGATGCGGACGGCGTTCGACCTGACCATCAACGACCCTGGGAACGCCGAACTGGCGATCACGGTCGGCGCCACCTCGTGCCGGCCGCACGCCTCCGGCGTCTCCTACTTCTCCTCGAAGGGTCCGACCGGGGACGGCCGGGCCAAGCCGGATCTGGTGGCCCCGGGCGAGCGGGTGATCAGCGCCGGTACCGGCCGGCTGCTCGACCAGGCGCGGCAGAGCGTCCCGGGCGCGACCTACGTGGAGAACTCCGGCACCTCCATGGCGGCACCGCACGTCTCCGGGGTGGCGGCGGCGTTCATGTCGGTGCACCAGGAGTTCATCGGCCGCCCGCACCGGGTCAAGCGGGCACTGCTCGACTCCGCCACCGACCTCGGTCGGGATCCTTCGTTCCAGGGCCGTGGGCTCGTCGACGCGATGCGGGCCCTCCAGTCGGTCTGACCCAGAGGCAACAGGCGAGGTGCGCTGATGCAGTTTCCGTACGCGGAGGTGGAGATCCGGTCCACCGGCGAGATCCACGACGACGCACAGCAGCGGGCGGCGCTGGAGCTGGTCGCCTCCTCGGGCGCCACCGACGTACTCGTGCTCTGCCACGGCTGGAACAACGACATCCCGCAGGCCCGGCGCCTCTACCAGCGGCTCACCGACAACCTGGCGGCGGTACGCCCGGCGGTGCCCGGCGAGGCGTCCCGGACCCTGGCCGTGGTCGGCGCGCTCTGGCCGTCGATCCGCTGGTCGGACGAGGACGAGGTGGCCGGCGGCGGGGTCGCGGTCGGCGACGAGGCAGCGGCGCTGGTAGGGGCGATCGCGACCCGGGTCGAGGATCCGGCCCGGGCGGCGCTGCTGACCCGGCTGGTGCCGAGGCTGACGGATTCGGCCGAGGCCCGGCAGCGGTTCCTCGACGCCCTGCGGGAGCAGATCCCGGCCGCGCCGGCCGCACCGTCGACCGGCGCGACGGAGGTGGACGAGGATCCGCCGCCGACGGCGCTGCTGCACGCCGACGCGGAGACGGTCTTCCAGGCGGTGGGCGGCCCCGAGGTCGACTTCGGGTCGCCGGAGCGGTCCGGCGGCGCCGCCAGCGACCTGCCCGGCGGGATGGCCGGCGGGATGGCCGATGCCACGGCCGGCGGGGCGGCCGGGTTCGGTTTCGACTTCGACAGTGTGCTGGCCAAGGCGCGCGGGGTGCTGAACCTCACCACCTACTACACGATGAAGGACCGGGCCGGGAAGGTCGGCTCCGGTGGCATCGCCACGCTCCTGTCCGACCTGGCCGGGGCGTCGACGTCGGGCGTACGGCTGCACCTGGCCGGTCACTCGTTCGGCGCCCGGGCGCTGGCCGCCGCCGCCGTACGGCAGCCTCGGCTGCACTCCTACACGCTGATGCAGGGTGCGTTCAGTCACCACGCCTTCGCCCTGGACTTCGACGGCCGGGGCGGGAACGGGCACTTCCGGCCGCTGCTGGCGGATCGGCGGCTCACCGGCCCGATGGTGGTCACACACACCGTCAACGACCGGGCGGTCGGCCTGGCGTACGCGGCGGCGTCCCGGCTCGCCCGGCAGGCCGGCGCCGGGCTCGGCGACGCCGACGACCCGTACGGCGGGATCGGCCGGAACGGGGCGCTGAAGACACCCGAGGTGGTCCAGCCCGGCAGCGAGCTGCTCGAGGTGGGCGGCGGCTACCAGTTCCAGCCGGGTCGGGTGTTCAACCTGAAGGCGGACAGGTTCATCAGCTCGCACGGCGATGTCAGTGGCCGACAGGTTGCCTACGCTCTGTATTGTGCGATCAACAGTTAGTGATTAGGGGCATGCCGGGCCGATCGGGGTGACGATTCCGGGCCGCTCGACAGGCTGAATCCCCGGTCGGCTTTGATTGACTCGGCCGCCGGTGGGTACCGTCCGCGCTGTACCCTGACGGGTCCGGTGACCTTGGAGGCGCCATGACGGACGGTCCGTTGCACGATCAACGGACGGAGACACAGCATGAGCCTCTGTTGCTTGAGGCCGAATTCGACGGGGACCAGGTCGCCGAGGTGCGCCGAGCACTGACCGAGTGCCTCCTCGTGGCCGGCTTGACCGGGGAGCGGCTGGACGACTTCGTGACCGCGGTCAACGAGGCGATGACCAACGCCGTCCGGCACGGTGGCGGAAGGGGCGAGCTGCGGTTCTGGCGGCGGCGGCACCTGATCTGTGAGATCCGGGACTTCGGCAGGGGCTTCGCCGAGCCGCTACCGACCATTCCGACCAGCCGTCCCCGGCCCTCCGCCAACGGCGGGATGGGGCTCTGGCTGGCGCAGGAACTCGCCGACTCGATCGAGGTACGCAGCGACGCCGACGGCGTCCGGGTACGACTGACCATGGCCGTCACCGGCCCGGCCGACGTACCGACGGCATCCCGGCCGGACAGCAGGGCCGGCTCCGGCCCGAGCCACGCCCGGATCGACCGGGGGCTGTGACGGTTCGTCCGGTCGACCTCCGGCCAGCCGCGACCACCCCCGCGACGGACAGACCGGCGACGGGGCTCTGGGCATCACGGTCGAGCCGGCGTCGCTGACGCGACCGGCAACGGACGCCGCCGGAGACGGGCGGATGGGGAGCCGCGATGCCGCGACTCCCCACCCCACCCTTTCCCCGACAGCCGCTGGCCGGACCGGTCAGCCGCGCGGCACCGAGTCGGCGACCGCGCCCGGCACCGGCTGGTAGCCGGTGGCCCGGGTGCTGAACGTCCCCCGACCCTGGCTGCGGCTGCGCAGCCGGGTCGCGTAGCCGAAGAGTTCGGCCAGCGGCACGGTCGCGGTGACCACCACGGTGCCGGCCCGGGTGGTCGAACCGACGACCCGGCCCCGCCGGGCGGCCAGGTCGCCCAGCACCGCGCCGACGGCGTCGTCCGGCACGGTCACCGTCACCTCGACCACCGGTTCCAGCAGGACCATCTCGCTGGCGGCCAGCGCCGCCCGCAGCGCGAGCCGACCGGCGGTACGGAACGCCAGCTCCGAGGAGTCCTTCACGTGGGTGGCGCCGTCGGTCAGGGTGACCCGCAGCCCGATCACCGGGTGGCCGCCGAGGGGACCGTCGGCGAGCGCGTCCCGGCAGCCGGCCTCGACCGCCCGGACGTACTCCTTCGGAACCCGTCCACCGACCACCGTCGAGCAGAACTCGAAGTCGGGTACGTCGCCACCGCCGGCCGCCGCCTCAGCGGGCGACGGCGCCACGTCGAGGACGACGTGCGCCCACTGGCCGGCGCCACCGTCCTGTTTGGCGTGCCGGTACACCAGCCCGGAGACGCCGCGCACGACGGTCTCCCGGTAGGCCACCTGCGGCCGCCCCACGGTCACCTCCAGCCCGACGTCCTGGCGGATCTTCTCCACCGCCACCTCCAGGTGCAGCTCTCCCATTCCGGAGAGCACGGTCTGGCCGGTCTCCGGATCGGTCCGGACGGCCAGCGAGGGATCCTCCTCGACCAGCCGGGCCAGCGCCGACGCCAACCGCCCGGTGTCGGTGCTCCGGCGCGCCTCGACGGCGACCGAGACCACCGGGTCGGCGGCGGTGGGCGGTTCGAGCAGCAGCGGCGCCTCGGGGGCGCAGAGCGTCGCACCGACCCGCGCCGACTTCAGCCCGACCACCGCGACGATGTCACCGGCCACCGCCCGGTCCACCTCGGTGTGCCGGTCGGCCTGCACCCTAAGGATCCGGCTGATCCGTTCGGTACGCCCGGCTCCGGCGTCCAGCACCACTCCTCCCTTCCGGACGGTGCCGGCGTAGACCCGCAGGTAGCTCAGCCGGCCGGTACCGGTCGAGTTGACCTTGAACACCAGCGCGGTGAACGGCGCGGCCGGGTCGGCGGGCCGCTCCCGCTGCTCGCCACCGGAGGTGCTGCCGCGCACCGCCGGGACGTCCAGCGGCGACGGCAGGTAGCCGACGGCCGCGTCGAGCAGTGGCTCGATGCCCCGGTTCCGGTAGGCCGAACCGCAGAGCACCACCACGCCGTCCCCGGTACGGGTCAGGTCCCGCAGCGCGTCCCGGAGCGTCTCGGCGGCCAGCGTCGACCGTTCGCAGTACTCCTCCAGCGCGGCCGGATGCCGCTCGGCGACCGCCTCCACCAGTACCCGACGGCGCCGCTCCGCCTCCGTCCGCAGCTCGTCCGGAACCGGGCCCTCGACGGGCGTCTCCGCACCGTCGGCCCAGACCAGGGAGCGCATCGTGACCAGGTCCACCACGCCGGTGAAGTCCTCCTCCCGACCGATCGGCAGTTGCACCACCATCGGGGTGACCCGGAGCCGGTCGCGGATCGACCGGACCGCCGTGTCCAGGTCGGCGCCGGCCCGGTCCAGCTTGTTGACGAACGCGATCCGGGGTACGCCGTGCCGGTCGGCCTGCCGCCACACCGACTCGCTCTGCGGTTCGACTCCGGCGACACCGTCGAAGACCGCGATCGCGCCGTCGAGTACCCGCAGGGCCCGCTCCACCTCGTCGGCGAAGTCGACGTGTCCGGGGGTGTCGATCAGGTTGATCCGGTGACCGGCCCACTCGCAGCTCACCGCGGCGGCGAAGATGGTGATGCCGCGGTCGCGTTCCTGGGTGTCGAAGTCGGTGACGGTCGTCCCGTCGTGCACCTCGCCGCGCTTGTAGGTGGCGCCGGTGGCGTAGAGGATCCGTTCGGTGGTGGTGGTCTTGCCGGCGTCGACGTGGGCGAGGATGCCCAGGTTGCGCAGCCGGGTCAGGGGGTGGGAAACGCTACGGTGCAGCTCGGTACGCATGGCCGATGGCCTCTCTGGATGATCTGGTCTCCGTGGTCCGACGGCGCGATTTCCGGGACGGGCCTGGGCAGGACACGGCCAGGCGGGCACCCCGAGCCGGCAGCCGGACCGACCGACGCGACCAGCGCCGACCGACCGACGCGAACGGCCAGCCGACCGACGCGAACGGCCCGGCGAGGACCGGGGTCGGCGTCGGGGTGTGGCTCAGGGAGGATTCGTCACGGATCTCCGGTGTGGCCGCGCGGGCCGACACCGGACGTCAGGAAGACGCCAGGATCACCCGGTGCAGCGACTGGGGAACGACGACAGCGGTGCGGTAGCGCACGGCCGGCTCCCCTCACTCGTCGTCGCGCGCGTCCGCCATCGACGGCCAAGATCGCGCTGGGCTGGTCACGAGTGTACTGAACGGACCCTCGACGCACAGCCCGGTTTTCCGTGCCGCGTGCTCACTTCACGGCTCCGGCGGTCAGACCCTGCACCAGGAAGCGTTGCAGCATCAGGAATCCGGCCGCGACCGGCACGCTGACCACCAGCGAGGCGGCCATCACCTGGTTCCAGTAGACCCCGGCCTGGGTGGAATAGAGCTGGAGCCCGACCGGCAGGGTACGGCTCTGCTCGGTGGTCATGATCGAGGCGAAGAGCACCTCGCTCCACGCCGTCACGAAGGCGTAGATGGCGACCGCCACGATCCCCGGGACGGCGACCGGCAGCACCACCCGGAGCAGCGCGCCGACCGGCCCGGCACCGTCGACCAGCGCCGCCTCGTCGAGTTCCCGGGGGATCGAGTTGAAGTAGCCGACCAGCATCCAGATCGAGAACGGCAGCGAGAAGGTCAGGTAGGTGATGACCAGGCCGAGCCGGGAGCCGTACAGGGTGATGCCGGTGAGCTGGTCGATGTTGACGTAGATCAGGAAGAGCGGCAACAGGAAGAGGATGCCCGGGAACATCTGGGTGGAGAGCACCGTCATCGAGAAGAGGGCCCGGCCGGGAAACCGGAACCGGCTGATCGCGTACGCGGCGAAGACCGCGACCAGCACCGAGCAGACGGCGGCGGCCGTGGAGACGAGCAGGCTGTTCAGGAAGTACCGGCCGAGCGGGATGGTCCGCCAGATGTCGGCGAACGGGCTCAGCGTCAGTTCGGTCGGCCACCAGTGGAACTCGCCCTGCACGTCCCGCAGCGGCTTGGCTGCCGAGGTCGCCATCACGTAGAGCGGCAGCAGCACGAGGGTGGCGAAGAAGGTCAGGCCCACCCAGCGGACCCAGCGGAACCAGCGGGGCTCAAACAGCACGGCGGCGCCTCCGTGAGGTCAGCAGCAGGTATCCGGTGGTGAGCAGGAGCAGGAAGAGCAGCAGCAGCACGGACATCGCCGAGCCGAGCCCGAAGTTCCAGGTGACGAAGGAACTCTGGTAGATGTGCACCGAGATCAGGTCGGCCTGGTCCGGCGTCGCCGCGCCGAACAGCACGAACGGGGTGGTGAAGTCGTTGAAGGTCCAGAGGAAGAGCACCAGCGCCAGCACCAGGTTGACCGGTCGCAGCATCGGCAGGGTCACCCGGCGGACCTGCTGCGCCGGCCCGGCGCCGTCGATCGCCGCCGCCTCGTAGAACTCGGTCGGGATGTTCTGCATCCCGGCCATGATGATCAGGAAGGCGAACGGCCAGTGCCGCCAGATCGACACCATCACCACGGCGACGAAGCTCCGGTCGCCGAGCAGCCAGAACGCCCGGTCGTCGGTGAGGTGGAGATTGTCCACCAGCAGGTGGTTGAGCATGCCGTTGTCCCGCTGGAGCAGGAAGTTCCAGGCGATCACCGCGGCGTACCCGGGCAGCGCGTACGGGACGAGGAAGAGGGTGCGCAGCAGTCCCCGGCTGCGCATCGGGCGCTGGAGCAGCAGGGCGGCCACGAAGCCGAGCAGCCAGGCGCCGGCGACCACCAGCAGGGCGTACGCCAGGGTGATCCAGAGGGAGCGCAGCAGCGAGGCGCCGATCGCGGAGTTGACGTCGAGCGCGACCCGGTAGTTGCGCAGTCCCGCCCAGGGTGCCGCCGACCAGTTCCGGATGAAGAACTGGGTCAGCTCCCGGAAGCTCATCCAGACGCCGACGGCCATCGGCACCAGGTGGACCAGCAGCTCCAGGGCGAGCGCGGGCAGCAACAGCAGGTACGCCAGACCGGGCCGGCGCCAACCGGCACCGGCCCGACGACGTGCTACGACCGCCCCGGGGCGATCAGCCACCGGTGCCCATCTCCTGCTGGGCCTTTTCCAGCGCCGCCGCGATCTCATGGTGGCCGACCGACTGTCCACTGGCGACCTTGGCGAACAGGTCCCGCATCCCGCTGCCCACCGTGGTCTCGAACTTGCTCTCCTCGGGCACCTGCGGCAGCGGGGCGGCGGTGTTCCCGAGTACGTCCTGGAAGACCTTGATCACCGGGGTCTGGAAGGCCGGGTCGGAGTAGGCGTCCTTGACCACCGGCAGCGACCCGTACGCCTTGTTGAGGATCTGCTGTTCCGCGCTGCTGGTCAGGAACTTGACCAGTTCCAGCGCACCCGCCCGGTTGTCGGTGTTCTTGAAGACCGAGATGTTGATCCCGGCGACGTGGCTGTTCACCCGCTTGCCGCCCGGCGGCAGCGGATCGGCGATCGGGATCGGGGCGACACCGTACTCGTCGGGCTTCATCCCGGCGGCGGCGAGCACGCTCATCGCGTTGCTCTGCCAGAGCAGCATCGCGGCCTTGCCCTTGGCGAAGTCGCCGATCGGCTGGGTCGGGGTGCTGTACTCGGCGTTGCTCGGGTTGGTGATCTTGTGGGTGGCCATGAAGTCGATGTACTGCTTGACCGCCATGACGTGGTGATGCCCGGTGAACTGCGGCTTGCCGGCGCCGTCGAAGAATTCCGCCCCGTGCTGCTGGCCGAAGATGAAGGCGTGGTGGGCGTTCTCGGTGTAGCTCGCCCCCTCGACCGCCAGGCCCCACCGGTCGCCCCTGGTCAGCTTCTTGCCGGCGTCGACGAACTCGGTCCAGTTCTTCGGCGGGCTGGTGATGCCGGCCTCGGCGAAGAGTCGCTTGTGGTAGAAGAGCCCGTACGCCAGGCCGTAGAGCGGGACCGACGTCGGCGGCTGGCCGGCCGCGCCGGTTGCCGCGAAGCTCGGCCCGAGGAACCGGGTCGGGCCGCCGAGCGGATCCAGCTCGGCCGACTCGAACGGCAGGAAGGCGCCGGTGGCCTGCAACGAGGCGGACCAGGTGTTGCCGATGTTGAGTACGTCGGGCCCCTGCCCGGAGGTGGTCGCGGCCAGGATTCGGTTGAGCAGGTCCGGCCAGCCGATCACTTCGAGTTCGACCTTGATCCCGGTCTGCTGGGTGAACTTGTCGAGTTCCGGTTGCAGGATCTTCCGGTCCTCGTCCAGGCTCGGCCCCTGGTTGCTGGCCCAGTAGGTGAGGGTCCTGCCGTCGCCGCCACCGCCGCCGTCGTCGCCGCAGCCGGCCAGCGGCATCAGCAGCAGCACCGCCGCAACGGTCGCGCCGACCTTCCGAAATCGCATGTCAACCCCCAGGACATCCGCGGAAGGCGACCGGCGAGCCGTCGACCGCCATCGATCTATAAGAATCTATAGAAAGACGTAAGTCAACCGGGCGGTTCGCGCGGCCGGAGCAGCGCACCAACCCCGTCGCGACCGGTCCGCTACCGCTCGGCTCCGCCGGGCCACCGAACAGAAAGCTGATCAACACTGCGGTGGGCGGCCTGAGATTCACGGAGCACGGAGGCTACGAGCCGAGGCTCAGCTCTCGGACTCGTCGCTGCGTATAAGCCGGACCGCGAGTATCTTGCCGCCCCGCAGACCGACCTCGTTCAGCGTTCGGAAGTCGCGACTGCGCCCGTTTCTCCGCGACCAGGCGCTGCCGAGGTCAGTCATGGAAACATTTTGTATCACGTCGAAA
Organism: Plantactinospora veratri; assembly: GCF_036421995.1. NCBI lineage: Bacteria > Bacillati > Actinomycetota > Actinomycetes > Micromonosporales > Micromonosporaceae > Plantactinospora > Plantactinospora veratri. The sequence continues at coordinate 191,201 of NZ_JAZGQL010000004.1, read as the reverse complement.
AGCTCCCATCGCGCTCCGTACGAGAACGCCGGCACAAAACCGTTCATCCGCGCGTAGACCTCATTCAGGAAGTCACTCACATTGTCAAACTCCCGGACTGGGTACCTGCCAGTTCCCAACGATTGATCGACCTCCGAGTAGTCGACGAGAATATCGCCGGGCTCGGCCATGTGCTGCGCGGTGAACGCCGGCAATCGGCGTTCCAGATCACGTACCAGGCTCAGAATCTCATCGATCTTGTCCCCCGACTGCCGGACCGCCTTGACCTTTCCGTCCTCGGGCATACGCGCGAGCTGATTGACGGCTTCGTCAAACTCCGACCAGGCCCGGTCAAAGGACTTCTTCAGCAAAGGTTGATCCATTGGCTTGTCCGTACTGGCGTTCAAGGAGGCCATGAGCTTGAAGACGTCGGCCTTCTCGGTCAGGGAGGTTGCCTGGAACTGGGCCAGCGGGCCGGTGACGTCCGCCGGCCGCACGTCAAGCAGCACCGGGCGCACTCGCGCGGCGGTGACAGATTTCGCCAAAGCGCCCGCCTCGAAGTTCAGCCAGGGCTCACTCACATTGTCGGACGTAACACAGACCAGTCCTTGTGAGGTCGTCGCCAACAGCTCCGACAGCTCGCTCCCCCACCGTTGACCCTTGTCAATGTCCTCACTCGACATCCACGGCTCTATTCGTTGCACGACGCTCGGAATCCAGTCCCGCAACAGAAGCGCGACCTGATTACTGCGCGGCTTGGACCAACTGATGAAGAGCCTCATACCCGTACCGCTCCCGTCGTTCGACATATTGGAGCAGTATGGGGGAGGACGCCCGACGGAGCGCGGAAGGGCCGGGCTACGGCTTCGGGATGGCCACCGCCGTGTAGGTGGTCTCCGGCGTCGGTGGGGTGCTGAACCGCGCGTTCGGCAGATAGAGCCGGTTGCCGTACGAGGCGACCGTGGTCGGGATGTCGAACCGGGGATCGGTCAACCGGGCGACGACCCGCCCCGAGCGACCGTCCGGCGACAGCCTGAGTACGGCCACCGTGTTGAGCCGGTTGAGCACCGCGTAGAGCGTCCGGCCCTCCAGCAGCAGCCCGTCGCCGTTGCTGAGCAGCTCTCCACCCAGGTCGACCTGCCGGGCCACCCCCGAGCGGGGGTCCACCCGGAACAGCAGCCCGGTGTTGGACTGCACCACCAGCAGTGCCCGGCCGTCCGGGGTCCGGCAGATGCCGTTGGCGTTGTTGCCGGTGGTGTAGACGATGTCCCCGGTCAACGGCAGATTGCAAACGGTCGCCCGGCGGCCGGTCGACACGACGTACAGCACCGGGTTCTGCGAGTCGGTGAAGTACGCCGAGTGCGGGGTCAGCACCACGTCGTTGACGAAGCTCGGCTCGGTGGTGAAGGTGAGGTCGGCGAGCAGCCGGCCGCTCCAGGCGTCCACGATCCGCCCGGTGCCGGCCGTGCCACCGGCCACGAAGAGCCGTCCCCGGTTGTCCAGTTTCAGCCCGATCGACGGGAAGCCCGCCCCCGGCCCCCGGCTGATAACCCGGCCCTCGCCGGTCGCCAGGTCGACCCGGTAGATGGAACCGTCGGCCCGGGAGCCGAAGTAGCCGAACGGCAGCGCGCCGATCGTGATCCCCTCCGGCATCCAGCCGTCGGGCAGGTCGAACGTGTCGGGGAAGCGCTTGCGGGGACGTCCGCCGGGTGCGTGCGCGCTCGCCTTCTCCGGGGCGCCGACCGCGGCGGCGATCCCCAGCGCGGCGAAGCCGGTCAGGACATTACGTCGGATCATGGGCGTGTCTCCATCCGTGCTCCTGAGTCTGTCGCAGTGCCGGAGGGCACTGCTCGCGCGAGAAGACACGCACGGATGGATCGACGGGTTCAACTGCCGTCGGAATCGACCGGCTGCCGGGACAGGGCGGCGGCGCGAAGATGGTCGGGTGCGCGGAGACGCCGGGGCGGCGGGGGCTTACCGGAGCAGGGTGACGGGTGCCGACTACTCGTCACCCGCGTCGTGGGCGAGCAGCGCGAGCTGGATCCGGTTGTCCAGGTCGAGCTTGGCCAGCGCGCTGGAGACGTACGCCTTGACGGTGCCGACGGAGAGGAACAGCCGGTCGGCGATCTCGCCGTTCGACAGCCCCTCCGCGACCGCGACGGCGACCGCCCGTTCCCGCTCGGAGAGCAGCCCGAACCGTTCCCGGGCCCGCTGCCGGCGCTGGTCGGGGCGGCGGTGCGGGGCGACGCCCGCCACGTGGTCGATCAGGGTACGGGCGACCGTCGGGGAGAGCACCGGCTCACCGGCGGCGGCCCGGCGCACCGCGTCGACGATCTGCTCCGGTGGGGTGTGCTTGACCAGGAACCCGGCCGCGCCGTTGCGGAGCGCGTCGAGGATCGTCGCGTCGGCGTCGAAGGTGGTCAGCACGATGACCTCCGGACGGTGCCCGGATCGGGCGGTGATCGCCCGGGTCGCCGCGATGCCGTCCAGCAGCGGCATCCGGACGTCCATCAGCACCACGTCCGGGCACAGCCGGGTCACCGCGTCGGCGACGTCGGCACCGTCCGCCGCCTCGCCGACGACCTCGATGTCGGGCGCCCCGCCGAGCATCAGCCGCAGCCCGGTCCGGACCAGCGCGTCGTCGTCGACGAGCAGCACCCGGATGGCCGGGTCGGCACCCTGCGAGGGCGAGTCGACCCCGGCCGGGTCGGCACCCGTCGGGGCCGGGTCGGCACCCGTCGGGACCGGCTGGCGGCTCGGCCCGTCGCCCGGAGTCATGCCGGCCAGGGTAGCCGGGTGCAGAGCCGGAACGTCCCGCCGACCACTCCGTGCTCGATGGTCCCGCCGTCCAGGGCCAGCCGCTCGGCGAGCCCGGTCAGCCCGGCCCCGGCTCCGGGCAGTTCGGTGGCGGACCGCGGGGACGGCAGCGGATTCGTGATCGTGGCGACGACGCCGGTACCGGGGTCGGCCTCCACCCGTACCGTCACCTCGCTCTGACCGGCGTGCTTCCGGGCGTTCGTCAGTCCTTCCTGGACGGTGCGGTAGACCGTACGCTGCACCGCCGGCCGGAGCGACTCGGCCGCGCCGGGCGCGCAGACCATCTCGAACGCCACCCGCTGACCGGCCGCCTGCGCCTCCTGGACCAGTCGGAAGATGTCGGCCAGTCTCGGCTGCGGCGCCGACCGGTGCGGCGCCGGCTGTTCCGCCGTACCGGCTTCCGGGTCCGGCTGCTCGACGCCACTCCCCTCGCCCCGCTCCGGCCGCAGTACGGCGAGTACGTCGCCCAGCTCGACCAGCGCCTGCCGGGCGTTGTCCCGGATCACCTCGATCGCCCCGCCGACCTCGCCCGGCTTGAGCGGGACGCCCGCCCCCGCGTCGGCCTGGGTCGTCCGGTACGCCAACGCGCCCGCGTGCACCGAGATCAGTGAGATCCGGTGCGCCAGTACGTCGTGCATCTCCCGGGCGATCCGCTCCCGCTCCGCCCGGCGGGCGCCGGCCAGCCGTTGCCGGTGCTCGTCGCGCGCCCGGTCGACCTCGCGACGCAGGTTGGCGATGAGTTCCCGCCGGGCCCGGACCGCGATCCCCCAGCCGAGCGGCACCAGATACATCAGCAGAATCAGTGTCAGGTATGCCCACCGGGTGACACCGGGCGGCGGGTTCTCGTATCCGAACAGCAGCGACGGCACCAGGTGCAGCACGGTGACCAGGGTCGCCGGCAGCCAGTTGCGGTGCACCGCGACGGTGAGCACCATGACCAGGGCCGCGCCGAGCCCGGTCGCCGCCAGCGCCAGCACCAGCACCATCGCGATGCCGAGCAGGATCGGGAAGCGCCGCCGCCACCACAGGGCCAGGCAGGCGACGGCGCCGACCCAGGGGTCGACCGTGATCATCCAGCCGGGGATCGCGTCGACGTAGTGCAGCGGCGCGCTGCGCCAGGTCCACGCCCAGAAGAGGACCGCCAAGCCGAACAGCACGACGTCCACGGCCCAGTCCCGGACGCTGCGCCGCGCCCTGTCATCGGGGTCGGCGTGGGCGGTCCCGGCCGGCGCGGCGGTCCGGCCTCGACCGGGCCGCCGACGGCGTCGGGCCAGCTCCATGCGCCGAGGGTACAAACTTCCGGCCCGCCGCCGGTCTGGTCGACCGGCCATCGGTCCTGGCCAGCCGACCAGAACCGATGGCCGACCGGCAGCGGCGCCGGGCCGGGCCCGTGCCGCAACGTCCAAGGATGGCACAGCAGCAGCCGCACACCGGCCCACCGCCGACCGCCCCGGACCCGGACGACGGGGACGCCACCGGCCCGACCACCGCACCGTCGCCTCCGGTGGACTCCGCCGGGCCGGGCCCGGGGGCGGTGGCCGGGTCGATCGGGTTGCGCCCGCTCCGGCACCGGGTCGACCGCCGGGCCGTCGGCTGGTGGAGCACTCGGGTGATCCTCGGCGTAGCGCCGCTGGTCACGGTCCTTTCCATCGGGTACGCCGTGCTGCCCGCCGCCCGGGGCTGGCTCGGCCCGATCCTGCTGGTGCTGGTACCGGTCTGGCTGGCGTACCTGGCCGTGGTGCCGTCCTGGCGGTACGCCGTACACGGTTGGGAGGTCACCCCCGAGGCCGTGTACGCGGTGTCGGGGTGGTTCGTCCGGGAGTGGCGGGCCGCCCCGATCTCCCGGATCCAGACCGTCGACACGGTCCGGGGGCCGCTGGAACAACTCTTCGGACTGGCGACGGTGACCGTGACGACGGCCTCGGCGAGCGGCCCGGTCGTGCTGACTGGACTCGACGCGGACGTCGCCGCGCGGACGGCCGAGCGGCTCACCGAGATCGTCCGGCAGACGGCAGGGGACGCGACATGACCCCGCCGTCGGAGACCGCGCGTGACTCGACTCCGGCGGCGGAGATCCCGTGGCGGCGACTCGACGCCCGGATCATCTGGGTCGACGGGCTCTACGCGCTGCTGTCGCTCGTACCCGCCGGGTTGGCCCTGCTCGTCGCCGACGAGCCGCACGCCGCGACGCTGATCCCGGTGCTCGCGGTGGCCGTGGGTGGGGTTGTCGGCGCGGCCCGGGACACGCTGCGCTGGGTCAAGACCCGGTACCGGCTGACCGGGGAGCTGGTGGAGATCCGCACCGGCCTGCTGGTCCGGCAACACCGCACGCTGCGCCGGGAGCGGATCCGCACCGTCAGTACGACCGCGCGGCTGCGGCATCGACTCGCCGGGCTGCGGGTGCTCACCGTCGGGGTCGGCCAGCCGGGCGCGACCGGGTACGAGGCGTTGCAGCTCGACGCGGTCACTCGGACGGCCGCCGAGGAACTCCGCCGCGAGCTGCTGGCCGGTTCGGCGGAGGTGACTTCCGTCGGTGTTGGTGTCGAGCCGCCGGGTGAGCGGGTCTTCGCGCGGATCCGCTGGTCGTGGGTCTGCTACAACGTGTTCAGTGTGTGGGCGCTGGTCACGGCGGCCGGGCTGCTCTGGGGCGGTTACTGGCTGGCGCAGTCGTTCGGGTTCGACGCGGCAGGTTTCGTCACCGGACTGCTCGACTGGCGGGCGCTCGGTCCGTGGCGTACCGGTGCGATCGCGTTCGTCGGCGTTGGTGCGCTCGGGGTGCTGGGCATGGCGGTCGCGTTCGTGGCGGAGAACTGGGCCTTCCGGCTGGTACGCGTCGACACCCCGGCCGGCGCCGTGCTGCGTACGTCGCAGGGGATGTTCCGGACCCGGGAGGTGAACCGGGACGTCAGCCGGCTGCGTGGAGTCGAGATCGCCGAACCGCTGCTCTGGCGCTGGATGGGGATGGCGGACACCAACGTCATCTCGACCGGGCTGTCGATCTGGAGCATGACGCCGGCCACCACGATCCTGCCGCGCGGGCCGATCGGCGTGGCGCGGTCGGTGGCCGCCCGGGTGCTCGACCTCGACGCCGGGGCCGACCCGTTCGCCGTACCGCCGCGTCGGCATCCGCCGGCCGCGCTGCGGCGCCGGTTCGGCTGGGCGGTGCTGGTCACGCTCGCCGTCACCGGGCTGCTGGCGTGGCTGGGCCATCTCGTTGGGGCGATGCCGTGGTGGAGTTGGCTGGTCGGGGTGGCGGTGTTGCCGGTGGCGCTGGGCGCGGCGGTGGTGGCGTGGCGGGCGCTCGGGCACGGGCTCGTCGGTGGGTACCTGGTGGTCCGGTCCGGGCTGGTCAGCCGGAGCACGGCGGCGCTGTCCCGCCCGGCGGTGATCGGCTGGCGGCTGCGCCAGTCGGTGCTGCAACGACGCCTCGGCCTGGCCACCCTGACCGCGACCACCGCAGCCGGCCACGGCCAGTACGCGGCGGTGGACATGCCCGCGCGGACCGTGGTCGGCTTCGCCGAGCAGGTGGTACCCGGCCTGCTCGCCCCGTTGGTTGTTGATCCGCTCCTCGGGGCGGACGTGTCAGCTCTGGAGGAAACATGTCACCGCGTCGGCTGACCCGAGTACTGCTCTGGTGTGGAGTGGTCGGCCCGCCGCTGTTCATCCTGGTGTTCCTGGTCGACGGCGCCACCCGGGCCGGCTACGACCCGACATACCATCCGGTGAGCGCGCTGAGTCTCGGCCCGCGCGGCTGGATCCAGATCGCCAATTTCGTCCTGACCGGGCTGCTGCTGCTCGGCTTCGCCGTCGGGCTGCGCCGCGCCCTGCGTCCGGGGCGGGCTGACCTCTGGGGGCCGCTGACGGTTGGTGGGTTCGGGCTCGGGCTGCTGCTCTCCGGCGTCTTCGTGATGGACCCGGCCCACGGCTATCCGCCCGGGGCGCCGCTGGACGGGATCGCCACCAGCTTGCCGGGCGTACTGCACGACAACCTCGGCATCGTGGTGTTCGTGTCGGTACCGGTCGCCTGCTTCGTACTGGCCCGCCGCTCCGCCGGCCGCCCCACCGGTCGCGGCTGGATCGGGTACGACATCCTGACCGGACTCGCCGGCCTGGCGCTGTTCGGCATCTTCGGTACGGCGTGGGAGACCGACCACCCGTCGACCGGCCTGATCCAACGGGTGATGATCGCCCTCGACTGGGCCTGGATCACCGTCCTCGCCCTCCGGCTGCTCGCCGGGACCCCTCGTCGTCCCGGTCCCTGAGCTGCTGGGGCCGGTGCTGAGCCCGCCGGCAAGACACCCAAGGTGGTACAGCGTCGGGGGGCCGACCCGGCGCGATCACGCCTCGGGCCCGTGGTTGCCAGACTTTTCCCGCCCGATCGGCGAGGCGGATTCCTCCAGCGGCCGTTGCCGACTTCGCAACGCGTCGAGCAGCGCGACCAGGGCCAGCACTCCGGCCGACACGTTCAGCCCGACCATCGGCGGCCAGCGCGCCAACGCCGCCGTAGCCAACAGCAGGACTACCAAACCGATCAGCTGCGACCGGGCGACCCGACCGAAGATCTCATACTCCAGCCGCGCCCGAGCGGCGAGGAAGAGCGCCGGACCACCCACCACGAACAGCAGCCACGTCGGCCGCACCTGCCCGAACGGCTGGGTGATCACCAGCTCGTAGGCGACCGCAGTGACGAGCACGCTGAGCACGAGAAACACGTGCGTCCGTTGCGACGCCACACCCAACCGGCCGGGCAAAGGTGACCGATCCAACGCCTGGGGCAGCAACAGGCCGGCCCGGTGGAAGTAGATCCGCCACAGCAGCGCGGTGGTGATGAAGGCGACCCCGAAGGCGGCAACCCGTTCCGCGGAATAGCCCACGCCACCGAACACGATGCCGATGCCCCAGATCGATTCACCGAGCGCGATGAGGAACATCTGCTGGTGACGTTCGGCCAGATGCTCCCCGGCGATCCGCCAACGACCCACCGTCGCAGCTCCGAGTCGCGGCAGCGGCCAGCCCAGAGCCCAGGCGAGATAGTCCACGGCGAGCGCGGCAGCCCAGAGCGGCAGGCGGAGCTGGTCCGGGCCCAGCGCGCCGACCAACCAGAGCGGCGCGGTCGCCGCCGCCCACGGGGCGAGCCGGAGCGCCACCCGCCGACGTGGGTGGCCCCGCAGCGCGGCGGCGATCACCAGGGGCCGGACCACCATCACCACCAGGTACGCGACCGCGAACGGCAACGCCCGCTCCTCCAGCGCGCGCGGCAGCGTCACCGCCATCACCAGGCTGGCGAACATGGTGCCGACCACGACCGCCTGGATGATCGACTGCTCCGGGTCGTAGCGACTGGTGATCCAGGTGGTGTGTGACCAGATCAACCAGAGCGCCAGGAACAGCAGCAGGGTACGCCCGAGCCCGGCGACGAGCGCCCAGCCGGCGTCACCGCCCAGGTCGACGAACCGTTGCGAGACCCGGGTGAGGGCAAAGACGAACGCCAGGTCGAAGAAGAGTTCCAAGAACGAGGCGCGCCCCGAGCTCGTCGCAGAGCGCAACAGCTCGGCACCGCGTCCCGCCACCATCGCCCGCCCTGCCCGCCCCTGCCCGCCCCTCGTGGCACCAACGAGTCGGCCGCCGGCAGGGTTGCGCGGGCCGCTGCCGGCGCTTCCCTCGCCGTCATCCGCCTTTGGGCTCGCGTGCTGGCTGTGCAGGCATGGTCCTGATCCGCGCTGGCGTCAGTGCAGGTCGGCCACGAACTTGCCTGCGGTACGGGCCGAGTTCCGGCATGGCGCTGAGAATCTCGTCGACCGAAGGGCGCGGGTACGGCAGCACGGACAGCTCCCTCGGGCGGCGGAACGGCCACCGCACCATACAGTCGCTGTGCCACGACGGTCAGCCGGTGATGCTCCAGGCGAGTACCCGGGCCGGTGCGTCAACCATGATTTCGTGTACGACCTCCGGGCCGAGGCGCGTACGCAGCCGGGGCAGGAACCGGTCGGGCAGGTACGCCAGCCCCGGCATCCCGCCGTACCCGACGTACCGGCTGCGGCGGGCGACGTCGCCGCCGAGCAGCAGGTGCCCGGCCATCCCCGCCCCGCACACCGCCGCGATCAACTCGATCAGCGCACTGTCCGGCCGCTCCCGGTGCCGGGCCATCCCGTCGTAACCGAGGTACGCACCCCGCTGGGCGAGTTCCACGTGCAGCCCCGGGTCCGGATTCCGGTCCGCGTGCGCCAGCACCACCCGCCCGGCGTCGACGCCGTCCGCGCCGAGCAGGTCGAGCACCTCGTGACCAGCACTCCCGTGCTCCAGGTGCACCATCACCGCAGCACCGGTCGAGCGGTGCGCGGCAGCCACCGCCCCGAGCACCCGTCGCTCGAACGGACTGATCGACCAGTACCCGATCCCCGCCTTGAGCAGCCCGGCCCGCACCGCCCGCCCCTCCGGGTCCAGCGCGATTGGCGTACCCCTGGAAGATGCTCCGGTGTCGCGGGCCGGGCAGCCGTCGACGAGATCGGCGTGGAACCGCGCGGCCAGGTCAGCCTCGGCGGCCGTGACCAACGGATGGTCCGGACCATAGTGCGCCTCCCGGTGCGCGCCCGTGGTCGCCACCACCCGCATCCCGGTGGCGGCACTGATCCTGGCCACCGCCGCCGGATCCCGGCCCAGCCCGACCGGGGTCGCCTCGACCATCGCGGTGATGCCGGCGGTGAAGAGCAGCCCGGTCTCAGCCTGGCTGGCCGACTCGTCGTCCAGCTCGTCGCCGGGCAGCAGCGGGCTGACCTGGAACAGGTGCTCGTGGTAGTCGGTCGGGCCGAGCAGCTCCGGCGGCACGTCGCCGAGCACGGTCCGGACGAAACTCACGAGCTGACCCCGATCACCGCACCGCCTCGGCCGCCGCCGAGAGCCTCCGCACTGTCGCGGGATCCACGGGTACGTCGAAGATCTCGGCGATCGCCTGGCTCCAGCCGTGGATGAAGTACCGCCACCCGTCGACCACGGTCAGCCCGCGCTCATCCTGCTGCTCCGTCGCCTGGTGCAGGAACTCCAGGCTGCCCCGGTAGTTGAAGTCCCAGGCGTAGCCGTGCCGGGGCAACCGGGCCCCGGGCGGCAGCGGCGTCCCGGGCCGATCTTTGCCGAGGCCGGTCGCGTTGACCACCAGGCTGCCGTCCGGAAGCGCGTCGAGCAGCGCCACGATCTCGCCGGGCTCGGCAACGAGCCGGTACCCGACGAGGTCGGCCGGCAGGCCGCCGCGCTCGACAACCCCGCGCAGGTGGGCGAGCCGGCTCGGGTCGGTGTCGGTGCAGACGATCCGGCGTGGCCGGTCGGCCCGCTGGCCGAGGTACCAGACCAGCGCCGTCCCGGCGCCGCCCGCGCCCAGGCAGACCACCTCGGCACCGGTCGCGCCGAAATGATCGTTCGGCAGGAAGTCCTGCACGGCGAGTCCGGCGGTCAGCGGGTCCTTGGCGCCGCCGCGCAGCTTGCCGTCCCGCTTCGCGATGCTGGAGATCTCGCCGCAGAGCTGGGCGAAGTCGTCGACCTCGTCGAAGAGGTCGTGCGCCGCCTGATAGAGCCGGAGCTTGTGGGTGGTCACCAGCGCGCCCCGGTGCGCCGGGTCGTCCCGGATCCGCTTGACCAGGTCCCGATACTGCGCGTCGTCGGCGTCCAGCGGCAGGTCGTGCCCGACCAGCCGGTCGGTCGGCAGGCCGAGGATCTCCGCCCACCTCGGGAAGACCCGGTTGATCGACGAGCCGCCGGTGGTCACCCCGACGAAACCCATGTAGCCGGCGCCGTCCGACCCCCCGCCGGCCGATCCGGTACGTCCACCGCCGCCAACCCTCGCGCCCACCGCTGATCCCCCTTGTGCCTCTCGCCCGCTCGTCAGTCTCCCGACCACTTACCCCGAGCCCGGCCCGCCGGCCGTCCGGACGGGATGCGTCGGAGGCTCACCGCCGAGCACCGCCAGCAGGTCTGCCACGGCGAGCGAGCCCATCCGGTCGATCGCCTCCACGGTCTGCGCCCCGAGGTGCGGGGTCAGGACAACCCGGTCGGCCAGATCCTCGGCGAGCAGCGGCGAACCGGCACCCGTCGACTCCGTGTCGAGGGTGTCGGCGGCGTAACCGGCGAGCCGGCCGGTGCGCAGCGCCTCGGCGAGGGCCGCCTCGTCGACCAGGTCGGCGCGGGCGGTGTTGACCAGGAGCAGCCCGTCCCGGGCCCCGGCCAGCCACTCGGCGTCGACCAGTGGCCGGCCGCCACCGGGGGCGTGCAGGGATACCGCCGTACAGCGGCGGGGCAGGTCGGCCAGGTCCGCGGGTTCGGCACCCGCCGCCCGGATCGCCGCCGGGTCCACCATCGGGTCGTACCCGAGCAGCGTGGCACCGAACCCGCGCAGCCGCTCCGCCACCGCCCGGCCGATCCGGCCGTACCCGACGAGCCCGACGGTCGACGAGCCGAGTTCCCGGCCTCGGGACACGCTCCAATCGCCGGCCCGGACCCGGCGGTCCCCGGCCGGGATGCCGCGCAGCACGGCGAGCAGCAGTCCGACGGTCAGGTCGGCGACCGCCTCGGTGTTCGCGCCCGGGGTGTTGGTCACCACGATGCCGCGCGCCGCTGCCGAGGTCAGGTCCACCGCGTCGACCCCGACGCCGTGCCGGGCCAGCACCGCGAGCTGCGGGGCGGCGGCGAGGTGTTCCTCGGTCACCGGCGCGGTGCCGGCGATCCAGCCGACAGAGTCGGCCAGCAGTGGTCGCAGCGCGTCGAGCCGGTGGTCGGTCGGGCCGCGTAGCACCGTCAGGCCGGCGGCGCGCAGCTCGCCGAGCAGGTCCCGGGAGCCGGACGAGAACGACCGGGAGGTGACCAGCACGTTCCGCCCGCTCATGCCGACCCGCCGCCCGCCTGCTCGCCGCCCGCCTGCTCGCCGCCCGCCTGCTCGCCGCCCGCCTGCTCGCCGCCCCGGGCCGCGTTCCACGGTTCCAGTCGCCGGTACGCGTCGAGGAAGATCCCGTGCCGTCGCCGGTAGTCGGCGTGCCGGGCCGGATCCGGGGTGAACTCGGCGGTGACCTCGGAGAGTTTCCGGGCGGCGCCGAAGTCGTCGACCAGGCCGAGCCCGACCGCCGCCGTCACCGCCGCGCCGAGGCTGTTCGCCTCCTCCACTATGGAACGTCGCCGGACGGTGGCGCCCCAGACGTCGGCGAGGATCCGCAGCCAGGCGTCACTCGCCGCCCCGCCGCCGATCGCGTCCACCCGGTCCACCGGCACACCGTGCTCGCGGAAGGCGTCGACACAGGTGAGCAGGTTGAACGCCACGCCCTCCAGCACCGCCCGGACCAGGTGCGGCCGGTCGTGGTGCCGGCGGAGCCCGAGGAACGCCCCGGCCGCCTCCGGGTCCCAGTACGGGGAGCGCTCGCCGAGCAGGTGCGGCAGGAAGTAGAGCCCGTCCCCGGCCGCCGTTGCGGTGTCGGCCGCCTCGACGAGCCGGTCGAACCGGTCCCGGTCACCGGCCGGCTCCAGCACGTCGGCGATCCACTCCAGGGATGCCCCGCCGGCCTGCATGGTGGCGGTCGGCACGTAGTGCCCGGGTACCACGTGGTCGAAGGTCATCGTCCGCATCGCCGGGTCGTGCAGCGGGCGCGGCGCGGCCAGCGACACCCAGGACGACGAGCCGAGATAGCAGTACGCGCCGTCGGCCGGCGAGACGACTCCGGCACCGACCGCCGCCAGTGGGCCGTCCCCGCCGCCCATCAGCACCGGGGTGCCGGCCCGCAGCCCGGTCGCCTCCGCCGCCGCCGTGGTCACGGTGCCGACCACGGCGGTGGCGGGGACGATCTCCGGCAGCAGTGCCGGATCGAGCCCGGCCGCGCCGAGCAGCACGTCCGACCAGGTCCCCCGCTCCTGGTCGTACGCGTTCGTGGAGGAGGCGTCGGACGGGTCGGTGGCGAGCCTCCCGGTGAGCCGGTGCACGGCATAGTCCTTGGCGAGGCAGACGTGCCGGACCCGGGCGAACACCTTCGGCTCGTGGTCGCGGACCCACATCACCTTGGTCAGCGAGTACGTCGGGTTCAGCCGGTGCCCCAGCAGCCTGTACGCCCGCTCCGCCCCGACCCGCGTCACCAGCTCGGCGCACTGCGCCCCGCTGCGGGTGTCCGCCCAGATGATCGACGGCCGTACCGGCTCGTACGCCGCGTCGAGCAGCACCGCCCCCATCATCTGCCCGGAGATCGCCAGCCCTCGGACCTCGGCCGGGTCGACGTCGTGCCGGGCCAGCAGTTGCCGGGTCGCGTCGGCGAGCGCGTGCCACCAGTGCGCCGGATCCTGCTCGGCGATGCCGCCGGGGGCGTACCGGGTCGGGTAGCTCACGGTGACCGAGCCGACCAGCGCGCCGGTGTCGGTGTGCAGCGACGCCTTGTCGCCGGTGGTGCCGAGATCGTGCGCGATCAGCATCGCCCGCTCACGCTCCCCGCCGCACGCGCCGGCGGCCCTGCAACTGGTCGACCCCCACCGCTACCAGGATCAACGCTCCGATCGCCACCTGCAACCAGAACGGGTCGACGCCGAGCAGGGTGCCGCCGTTGTTGAGCAGCCCGACGATCAGCGCCCCGACCAGGGCGCCGAGGGCGGAGCCGCGGGCGCCGAAGAGGCTCGCCCCGCCGATCACGCAGGCGGCGATGGCCTGGAGTTCGTAGCCGGTGCCGGCGGTCGGTACCCCGTTGCCGAGCCGGGAGGCGAGCAGGATGCCGCCGAGCGCGGCCAGCGTCCCGGCCAGCGCGTAGACGCTGAGCAGCACCGCCCGGACCGGTACCCCGGTCAGCCGGGCCGACTCCGGGTTGGAGCCGACCGCGTAGATGTAGCGGCCCCAGACCGTGCGTCGCAGCCCGAAGCCGACGAGCAGGGCGATCAGCACGGTCAGCCAGATCAGGTTGGCGACGCCGAGGAACTCGCCCCCGGCGATCGAGGTGAAGGAGCGCGGCAGCGGCTGGATGGTCCGGCCGTCGGTGTAGAGCAGGGTGATCCCCCGGGCCATGCCCAGGGTGCCGAGGGTGACGATGAACGGCGGCATCTTGAGGATCGCCACGAGCACGCCGTTGACCAGTCCGACCGCCGCCCCGGCGAGCAGGGCGAGCACGACGGCGAGCAGCACCGACCCGCTGCCGGCGGTGTCGAAGACCGCCTTCGCGGCGATCACTCCGGAGAGCCCGACCACCGAGCCGACCGAGAGGTCGATGCCGGCGGTGAGGATCACCAGGAGCTGCCCGATGGCGATGATCGCGTAGATCGAGACCTGGCGTCCGAGGTTGTCCAGGTTGGTGCCGGTCAGGAAGGTGTCGGTGGCCAGGCTCAGCCCCAGGACCAGGAGTACGAGTACGGGCAGCCCGCCGAAGCCCCGGCCGAGCAGGCTGCCCAGCCCGAGCACCTCCGGCTCGGCCGCCGTGCCCTTCCCGGCCGCGGTCTCCGGCGGGGACTCCGGTACGGCGGCGTCCTCGGCTACTTTGCTGTCGCGGGTCGTCATCAGGACTCCAGAGGGGCTTGCGGGGTCATCGGGGCCGGCGGAGCCTTCGGGGCCGACAGGTCGGCGGCGGAGGTCGGCGGGCTGGTGAGCCGGAGGATTTCCTCCTCGGTCGCCTCGGCCGCCGGCAGTTCGCCGACGATCCGGCGCTCGCGTACCACCACGATCCGGTCGCAGAGGCCGAGCAGCTCGGGAAGATACGACGAGACCACGAGTACGGCGAGGCCGGTCCGGGCCATCTCGGCGATCGCCTGGTAGATGTCGGCCTTGGCGCCGACGTCGACGCCCTTGGTCGGCTCGTCCAGCAGCAGCACCTTCGCGCCGGTGCCGAGCCAGCGGGCCAGCAGTACCTTCTGCTGGTTGCCGCCGGAGAGCGAGGTGACCAGGTCGTCGAAGGAGCCGTACTTCAACCGCAGCCCCTCGACGGCCTGCCGGACGTGCCGGCGTTCCCGGCCGCCGCGCAGTACCGGCCCGCTGGCGACCCGGCCGAGGCTGGCGATCGAGACGTTCGCCTCGATGGAGAGTTCCAGCAGCAGCCCGGATTCCTTGCGGTCCTCGGTGAGCAGCGCGACGCCGTGCCGGGCCGCCGCCCGGGGCGAGCCGGCGGGGATCGGCGTCCCGTCGACCCGGACCTCGCCGCCGTCGACCCTGTCGGCGCCGAAGACCGCCCGGACGATCTCCGAGCGGCCGGCGCCGAGCAGCCCGGCCAGCCCGACGATCTCGCCCCGGTGCACGGTCAGCTCGACGGGTGCGGCGAAGCCGGGGATGCGCAGGTCGCGTACCTCCAACCGGGGTGGGCCGATCTCGTGCCGCTCCCCCGGATAGAGGTTCTGCACCGGGCGGCCGACCATCGCCTGGATCAGCGAGTCGTGGTCGTAGTCGGCGATCGGCCGGGTAGCCACCACCCGGCCGTCGCGCAGCACGGTGACCCGGTCGCCGACGGCGAACATCTCTTCCAGGCGGTGGGTCACGTAGAGCACGGTGTGCCCGGCGTCGCGCAGCGCGGTGACCCGGTCCAGCAGGGCCGCCGCCTCCCGTTCCGAGAGCGCCGTGGTCGGCTCGTCGAAGATCACCAGCTTGGCCCGGGTGCCGAGGACCCGGGCGATCTCGACGAGCTGCCGGGTGGCGGTCGGCAGCGCGCGTACCGGCTGGTCCAGGTCGAGGTCGGCCAGGCCGACCCGGTCCAGGTGGTCCAGGGCGGTACGCCGCTGCGCGGCCCGGTCCACGATGCCGAGGAACCGGCGCGGGAACCGCCCCATGGTCAGGTTGTCCAGCACGCTGAGGTCGGGCAGCAGGCTCAGCTCCTGGTAGACCACCCCGATCCCGGCGTCCCGGGTTTCCACCGGGGACGGGCGCGGCCCGAGCGGCACCCCGGCGACCGAGTACTCGCCCCGGTCCCGGGCGACCGCGCCGGTCAGCACCTTGATCAGGGTGGACTTGCCGGCCCCGTTCTCCCCGGCGAGGCAGTGCACCTCGCCGGGGAGCAGGTCCAGGTCGACGTCGCCGAGCGCCGTCACCGGCCCGTACGTCTTGGTGACTCCGCGCAGCCGTACCACCGGCTCGTCGCTCATCCCGCCTCCCCCGTCCGGCTCAGCCCTTGGTCTTCGGCGGGTTGAGCAGGGACCGGAGTTCCTCGGCGTCCACGTTGGACTTGTCCACGAGTACGGCGCCCGGGTCCAGCCGCTGCGGCGCGTTGCTGCCGGCGACCGCCATCGCCGCCTCCACCACGCCCTGATAGCCGAAGAAGAACGGGTTCTGTACGACGATCGCGTCGATCCCGCCGGACCGTACCGCCTCCACCTCGGCCGGGTCGGAGTCGAACGCCACCACCGCGACCCGGTCGGCGGCACCCTTCTCCTGCACCGCCTTGGCGGTGCCGACGCCCGAGGTGTTGTTGTCGGCGAAGATCCCGGCGAGGTCCGGTACCCGGGTCAGCGCGTCGTTGACCTGGCCGACGGCCTTGTTCAGGTCGTTGTCGTTGACCAGGGTCTGCACGATCGTCGCCTGCGGGCACTTCTCGGCGAGCCCCTGCTTGAACCCCTCGAACCGGTCGATCAACACCTGTACGCCGGAGACCGCGGACTCGTGCAGCACCTTGCCGTTCGGCTTGCCCGCCTGGGTGATCAGCTCGCAGAGCCGCTGTCCGGCCTGGGCGCCGGCCTTGACGTTGTCGGTGCCGATGAAGCCGTCGGCCTTGGTCTGCACCGCGTTGTCGACGATGACCACCTTGATCCCGCCGGACCGGGCCCGGTCGATCACCCCGTTGAGTGCGGTGGAGGAGTTCGGCGCCAGCACGATCGCCTTGGCGCCGCGCGAGATGGCGTCCTCGACCAGGCGTACCTGGGGTTCGATGTCCGCCTCCGAGGTGGGACCGAACAGGTCGAGTTCGACGCCGAGATCGCTGCCGGCCTTCTTGGCGCCGGCCAGCATCGACTGCCAGAACTCGCTCTCGGTGGCCTTGACGATGACGTCGATCTTGGTACCGGCGATCGCCGCCGTACCGGCGTTCCCGCCACCGCCGTCGTCGTCCGAGCCGCCGCCGAAGGCCCGGCCGGCGACGACGCCGACGGCCAGGGTGACGACCGCGGCGAGCCCGGCCGCGCCGAGTGAGACGCTCTTCGTTGCCATCTGGTCTCCTATCCGTGGAAACTGGCGGTGGTTCAGGGCTTGCCCGCGGGTTCGCCGAACGGGACGAGGTCGAGGCGACCGGGAGCCCCGACGCGGCGGGCGCGCAGGCCCATGCCGTGCTCGAGCACCCAGCCGTAGTCGTGCCCGGCGCTGCCGGGATAGACGGCGAGGAACCGGTACGGCTCGTCGCCGACGTTGACGCTGCGGTGCGCCCAGCCCGGCGGGATGTAGCCGATGGTTCCCGGGCGCATGTCGAGCCACTCGGCCCGCTCGCCGTCGAAGAGCAGAAGGCCGCCGTGGCCGGCCAGGCCGAGGTAGATCTCGCCCTGCGGGTCGGGGTGCTGGTGTCCCTTGGTCATCCAGAACTCGCCGCCGGTCTCGCCCGGGTAGATCGTGGTGATGGACTGCGGGAGTTCCCGGGGCACCTCGGGGACGGGTGAGGAGACGACGGTGTAGACCACCGGGTCGCCGTCGGCGACCGCCCGCGCCCAGGCGTCGCCGTCGGCGAAGAGCCCTTCGAGGTCGGACATCCGCCGGGTCAGGACCTGGCCCTGCGGCTCCAGCGTGGCGTTGTCGGCGCCGAAGCTGATCACGAAGGGCTGGATCGGCGGGGTGGCGCTGGTGGTCACGTCGTCTCCCGTTTCCGTCGTGTTTCGAAACACTGTCGTCCTGTCATGACAGGATGTCAAGACTCGGATCGAGACCAGGATCCGGCAGCACGGGCAGGGTCGTGGACACACAGACGGGGCAGCTCGACAGGCGCGGGGACGCACACCCTCCGCTCGCCACCACCCGAGACGGCTGCCACGGGCGCCGCGTCCGCCGCGTCGGTCGAGGTCAGGCCTTCACGAGTACGAGCGGAGTGCCGGCCCGACCACTCGCCGTCGCCCGGGTCAGCTCCACCTGGAACCGGCTGCGGTCGCCCCGGTGCAGCGCGAGGAAGCTCTCCACCGGCCGGCCGGACTCCCCGATGCTGATGCTGCGCAGCGCCAACACGGGATCGCCACGCCGGATGCCGAGCAGTCTCGCCTGGGCGGCGCTGGCCACTGCCGCCTCCACCGAACGCACCCCTCGAACCAGTCGCACCCCGTAGGACGACTCCAGCACCTGGTAGAGCGACCGGTCGGTGAGATCCTCGTCGACCAGCCCCGGAGCCAGATCGGCCGGCAGATGGGTGACCGTCCAGACCCAGGGTTCGTCGTCGACGAAGCGCAGCCGCTCCAGGTGGATCACCAGCTCACCCGGCTCGATCTCCAGGTCGGCGGCGACGGCGGCGTCCGCCGGCAGCACCTCGGCCCGGCGTACCTCGCTGCGCAGGTGGCCGCCCCGGGCGGCGACGTCCTCGAAGAGCCCGGTGAGGGACTGCACCAGCCCCTCGGCGGTCTTCGGATGCGCGACGAAGGTGCCCCGACCCTTGACCCGCTCGATGACGCCCTCGTTCTCCAGGTCGGTCAGGGCCTGCCGGACGACGGTACGGGAGACGTCGTACTTGGCGCACAGCTCGTGGTCGCCGAGCAGGCGGTCGCCAGGTTGCCGGCGACTCCGCTCGATGTCCCGGACGATCAGTTGCTTGAGCTGGTAATACATCGGCAGCGGCGAGCCGCGGTCGATCCGGTCCCCTGCCTGCATGTCATGAGAGGATAACAGGCCTGCCCCGAGGCCATACCCGCCTGTTGTTGATCCGGGCTTGCACCGCCCTCTGATTGGGGGAGGTCAAGGGCGGTCAGGCCATGGGATGCCTCGTAGGCGCCAACTGAGGGCGAGGGTTAGCAGTGCCATGGCAGTGGTGACCCAGTAATTGGTGTGCCAGGAACGACCAGTGGCAAACTCGTTGGTGAGGACCGAGTTCGGTACTGCGTGCTGGGCAACCACGAAGCCCGCGAAGAGTGCGGGTGTAACCACGGTGGATGCCAGCGGGCCGAGAGCCAAGCACAGTATGGCGCCGATGCACGAGAAGACGGCCACGTTGCCGATCAGCCCGTGCAGGGGCGGAAACTGGTCGTCGGGGTGACTTGCAGTGATTGTCCAGTACCAGATCGGCAGGACGGCCAGGGGTGCGGCGAGCGTGGCCACGGAATAGGCCAGGTGTCCGAGCCGGGCCGACGGTCGGGCGGTGAGTTCGTGGCCGTCAAACCGCGGGACGGTGATGGCGGGGAGAACGCTGGCGAGGGCGACCGCGACGATTTCCGGAGTGCCCACGCCCCGGGGTGGTAGGTCGAACACGACGCTTACCGAAACGCTAAGCTCGGGAAACAACACCGTGAACAGCAATGCGACAACGGTGACGGTGACAGCGAGTGGGCCACCACGGACGTGCCACAGCCCCGCAGCACGGCTTCGCATTACCTGAGACCGGCGGACAGGCGGCACGAACTGATCAACTCCTGGTTGGTCTTGACGAATGCGCGGACCTGCTCGGCGTTCATGGCAGTCAGCTTGCGCGCTTCCGGTGATGGCTCGGCGGGGCCAAAGGCGCCCGCCAGGTCGTCGAAGCCTGCCAGTTGAAGAATTCGCGCGTAAAGAACGGTGGCGGCGTCGTAGCTTTCGGTGCCCTGGCCGGGCTGGAGGCAGCCGCCGAGCGTGATGGCTTCGCTTACCTGGAGGGCAACCTGGTCGGGGATGGTGGCGGCGAGGAACCTTCGGTCCCGGGGGCTCGGATCCAGGTTGATGAGGGCCTCTCCGTTGCGTGGGATGTCGTGATCGGACACGCCAACATCCGTCACCTGGTGCAGCATCGGGGCGAGTCCAGCGGCGCGCAGCCGCGCCACGACATCGACGGTGCGGGCCATGGCCGGCTCGTTCGCCGCGTGCAGGCACACCTCGGTGCCCTCGACCTGCTGGCACACCCGTGGGACGGGATGGTCCACCACAGTGAGCGCGGGGCGCCACACGAAGGCGATCGCGGTCAGGGCACCCACCACGGCCAGCCAGGTGAAATTGGACCGGCCCTGTCGGCGGACCGATCCGCGGGAGGCGGCCCACGATGCGACAGAGGCGGCAAGCAGGCAGATGGCGATGGAGGCGACGACGGCGAAGGCGGCGGTCGCGGGGTTCAGCTCGAACCTGGGCGAACTGGGGGTCCACTGCCGTACCGGCAGCAGGAGCCCGATCGGCATGAACAGCGGCTCGTTCGGCAGACCCATCACCGCGAAGGCCAGAACCGCGACCGCGGGAGCGATCACCCAGTGCCGGACGGCAGCACCGACGCAGAATCCGATCACTGCCAATGTGGCCACACCGGCCAAACCGACGACCACGTCCTGGAGGGCTAACGCGCCGGCGGTCGCCTGGCGCGCTGCGGCGAGGTGCACCGGGACCAACCCGAGGGCATGTCCCAGGCAGAGCCACACCGCCAAGGCAAGCCCATGGACGAGGAACAGGCCGGCAGCCACCCTCGGTCGCAGTGCCGCTGCCACCGGAGACGCCTTGGGAAAGTACGTTGCTCCGAGCGCGGCGGCCACACCGGACAACAACGATCCGGAGATCCAGAGCGACTCGTGCCACGAGGTGGCGACAGCCGACCAGGTGACGTAGTCGGACCCGGCTATGTCCCTGGTTGCCAGAAACGAACCGGTCGCCATGAGAGCGCCTGCGACCGGGAACACCCACAGCGGACCGGGCCAGCCGCACAACAGGCGCAGGCGATTCACTCGGAACCGCCGAGGGACACGATCAGATCATCGTAGGCGCGCTCGAAGGGTGACCCGGGGCGGCCATCACCAGGCGTGTCGGCGATGGTCAACTGCGAGATCGGGCCCTGGTACTGAATCTTTCCCTGGACCAGGACACCGACCGAGTCCGCGAGGTGCTCGACATCCTCGGTCATGTGGGTCGACAGCACCACCGGCCGCTCGGTGGCGAACTGCTGAATCACCTGCCGTACCTTGAGCCGCTGTCCCGGGTCGAGACCCACAGTGGGCTCGTCCAGGATGAGAATGCGCGGATCGTGCACAATGCCGGTGGCCAGTGCGACTCGTTGCCGCTGCCCGCCGCTGAGGGTACGGATCCTTCGAGAGGCAAGGTCCAGAGCCTGCATCTTGCCCAAGGCGACCTCGACGGCCGCGTCCGTCCGTGCCATTTCCATCCCGCTCAGCCAGGCCGCGTACGCGACGAGGTCGCGCACTTTCGCCAAACCCGGAAGCGACGGGTTCTGCGGTACGTACCCGAGCGCCTCCTGGGCGGCCTTACCGTCGCTGACGTCCCGGCCGTCGATGATCACTTGACCATGGCTGGGGCGTGAGAGACCCACCATGCATTTGATCAATGTGGTCTTCCCCGACCCGTTCGGCCCCAGCAGCGCGGTCACCCCCGGGCCGATCGTCCAGGAGGCGCCGGTCAAGGCCCGACGCCTCCCGTACGAGAATGACAGGTTTCGAACCTCGACGATCCCGGTCACTCAAACCTCTTGACCTTGTAGTAGTGAGACTCGTTTCGTGAGGTCAGCAGCGCGTGGCGCGCGACGACGCCGCAGACGCCCCGGTGCTCGACCTGAAATCAGAGTAGTAGCTGCCACGGCCGTTGCCACAGGACCCGTCGACGGTTTTGGTGCCCCAGCCGCCACCAGAGATTGAACCGACGGTGTCGTCGGGCCAGTTGTTCCGGTCCTCCCTGATACGACCCTCACCATCGACTGTGTCGGAGCAGCCCGAACGGCCCACGACCGCGTCGTTGTTCGAGTTCGGTACGTCGGCCCGCAAGGTACACGCCAAAGCTGAAGACGAGTCGGCAATCGCCACCCCAGCCGCCACGCCAACCAGGCCGAAAGCCGCGATACCGGTGATCAACGCCTGTGAAATCTTTCGCATAGAACTCTCCAAATTCGGTAGATCCGAGAGGGTGCGCTATTGGCAGTGACAGTGTCGGACCCTAGACAGGGTGGAGCGCGCGATGACGGGACCACCTCCCGAATTTGATCGCATTGTCATCACAGTTTGTGGGCAGCGCAATGAGGACGCCCGGGGATTCACTCAACCCGGAGCGTTGCCCACGTCTTCTGATCACGTCTGGAGAAATCCAGTACAGACAGTTCGACCCTTAACACCCCCGTGATAAGATCGATAAGGCATTGCTGCCGCGACAGTCAGACTCATCTACCGCAGTCTGTCGCCACCGTGCCACACCTAAGGACATTAGTCAATGCCACAGATTCGGGTGGCGGGCACGTCGAGTGCGGCGGCGACATCGACGGTCCCGCTCGGGAAGAGTTTCACCACTCGATCAAATTCCGGTTCTCGCGAGTGTGTGCGGATAATCGCTGTGCCGACCCGTGACTCCGCCGATTAACTGATCAACGCCCGCACGCCGACCACACGCTGAGCGCGAAGGGCGACCGATCCCACCTGCCGGGGGCCGTCGCTGCCCCTCGCGACCACGGACGGGCCTGCGATGCGTCGTACCCTCGCCCTACGCTGGCCCGATGGACTGGAAGATCGAACTCATCCCCGTTCCGGTGACCGACGTCGACCGAGCCAAGGCCTTCTACGAGAAGGTGGGGTTCAACACCGACCACGACCACAGAGTGCACGAGGGTCTGCGGTTCGTGCAGTTGACCCCGCCCGGCTCGGCCTGCTCGATAGTGATCGGCGACGGCATCACCGACAAGACGCCCGGCACCCAGGAGATCCAGGTCGTGGTGGCCGACGCCGAGGCGGCGCGCCGGCAGTTGCGCGAAGCGGGCGTCGAGGCGAGCGATGTCGACCCGCAGCCGTGGGGAAGCTTCGTCTACTTCCGCGACCCGGACGGCAACCGCTGGTCGTTGCAGGCGATCGAGTCGCGCCCGAACGGTTAGACCTGGCGCCACGCCGGAGACGTGGCGCCAGGTCCTGGAACAGCCGTCAGGACCCCAGCTCGTCCTCGGCGTTGCCGGCGGCGGTGACGATGTCCCAGCGCTCGTCCCGGGTGATCAGCCCGGCCTGCACCCACTCGGTCGCGGTCCGGGAGACCTTCGTCATGAACTGGCTGTGGTTCCTGAACGGTGCCGCCGCCCAGACCTCGTCGAGGAACGACGTGCCGTCCGGTCGCTTCCGGTTCGGCACACCGGAGTCGTGCGAGCCGAAGACGATTGCCGGTTCGGAGCGCCGGAAGTAGACGTGCTGCGCCTGGGTGTCACCGACGTAGAGCGGCCGCAGCGTGTGCTCGTTGGTGGTGAAGGTGCCGTCGCCGGCCGGTACGACCGCCCGGGAGAGGTCACCGGTCAGGGTGAAGTGCCGGTAGAGGGAGAACTCCTTGAGGCTGCTGCCGGTGCCGAGCGCCGGCAGCAGCACCGGCCCGTTGAAGATCGCCTGTACGTCCCGGTCGTCGAGCGCCTTCTCCAGGCGGAGTACGAACGGGATCGTCACCTCGATGGTGTCACCGGGCTTCCAGTTCCGCTGGATGCTCAGGTAGCTGCCCGGGGTCACCTTCCCCTTCCGGGCCACCCCGTTGACCTTGACGGAGAAGCCCTCGGCCCAGCCCGGGACCCGGAGCCGGATGTCCAGCCGGCCCCGGCCCTGCACCGTCAGCCTGGCCTGCTCGCTGCGCGGATAGTCGGTCTCCTGCCGGATGATGAACCCGTTCGCCTCCCAGGTCAGCACCGACCCGACGTAGAGGTTGACGTAGAGCGTCGAGTTGTCCGCGGACCGGAAGTAGACGGACTCCTGGTATTTGGTGTGGTTCTCCAGGCCGGAGCCGCCGCAGCAGGTGCCGGTGTTGCCGTAGCCACGGGTGCTGCCCGGGGTCAGCGGCAGGAAGTAGGTGACGTTCGGGGTGCTGGCCGACTCGGTGTCCCGCTTGGACCCGAGGATGTGGTTGAGCAGCGTCCGCTCGTAGTACTCCATGTAGGCCGGGTCCGGGTCGTGGAAGAAGAGGTTCCGGGCCACCTTGAGCAGGTTGTACGAGGTACACGTCTCGGCGCCGTTCCCGGCGATCGAGCCGGCGATGTTCCCCCTCGGCTGGAACAGTTCGGCGTTGGTGTTCGCCGGCAGGTCCGGGGTGGCCGGCCAGGTGCCGCTGGTGCCGCCGTGCGCGTACATCCGGTGCGGCACCACCATGTGCCAGAAGTTCTCCGTCGCCGCGTGGTAGGTCTCCTCGGCTCCCTGGTCGAAGACCCGCAGGTAGCCGACGAACTGTGGTACGTGGGTGTTGGCGTGCAGCCGGGTGATGATGTCCCGGTCCTCCACACAGGCGTCGAAGAGCGACTGCCGGTTGTCGAAGCACTTCGCCGTGGCCAGGTGTTTCGGGTCACCGGTGATGGCGTGCAGGTCGGCCATCACCTCGTTCATCCCGCCGTACTCGCCGGCGATGTAGATGGCCCACATCCGGTTCAGGGTCTCCCGGGGCAGCACCGAGAGCCGGCTGTGCACCCAGTCGCCCATCGCGGTGACCACGGTGAGCGCCTGCGCGTTCCCGGCCAGCAGGTACGCGTCGAGCAGCCCGCGCATGATCTTGTGGCAGGTGTAGTACGGCGCCCAGATCGTCGGGTAGGTGGCGAAGGACTCCAGCCGGACGAACTGGTCCTCGGGATAGGCGGCCAGAAAGCCGGGGTGGCTGTACTTCCCGCTCGCCGCCATCGCCGTCTGGCAGGCGGCCAGCTCGGCGACGATGTAGTCCACCTTGTCGCCGTAGACCGAGTCGCCGGTGGAGGCGTACGCCTGGGCGAAGCCGGTGAGCAGGTGGCCGCTGTAGTGCCCGCGCAGGTTGCCGGTGGCGTCGTCCCAGCCGCCCGGCGGGGTCGACCCCTCCGGCAGCGGCAGCCCGGCGGTGACCCGGAAGTTGTGCAGCACCCGGTCGGCCGGGTACGCCCGGAGCAGGTTCAGGATCCGGTCCCGCTTCTCGGCGAAGAGCGTACCGTCGAGCAGTTCGACCTGGTCCAGCCCGAACGGCTTCACCACCCAGCGCGGGTTGCGGTCGTAGAAGTCCCCCTGGGACAACGTCGCGGCGGTCACCGCCGCCCCGTCCGGCACGGCGGCGGCGCGGGCCGGTGCCGCTTGCGCGGGTGCGGCCGATGCCGCCGCACCGGGCAGTTGGGTCGCGGCGACGGTGCCGGCGGTCACCGCGCCGACGGTACGCAGGAAACGGCGGCGATCAAGTGCGTGCTGGTCTGCGACCACTGTCAACCTCCTCGGTGGTGGCTCCGATGTCCCCGGCGCCCGCTGACGCCTCGTCACCTCTCGGCAGGTCGGCGCCGATGTGATCGCTAACATTCAACCAGAGACATGGCCGGCCGTGATTGCGACAGTTGTCGAAATTCCCGGCCCCGATCGACCGCCGACAGTTCGGGTCCGCCGACCGTCACCGGCCGGGCAGAGGGACCTGAACAGCGGTCGCCTCGGTCGCCTGCTCCAGGTTCTCGTGTGGACAGAGCCGCCGCACCGTCGCCAGCGCCGTGAGCCGGTCGGCTTCGGCGTCAGGTGAACTCCCGGGGCGGTGTCTCGCCCGCCGGCAACCCGCCGTCAGGTCGGGACGGGAGGTCGGCGTGCAGCCGGGCCAGCTCGGTCGCGGTGCCGATTCCGGCGCGGAACGACGGATGTGCGACGTACTCCCGGATCGCCGAGGCGAGGAAGTCGGGTTGCACGTTCAACTGCCCGACCGGCAGCTCCTCGGTGCGCGGTGGGCGGCCGGACCACGCGTGCCAGCCCCGGCGGTAGAGCGTGATGCGAGGGCTGACCGGCGCCGGCTGCGGCGGCCCACCGGGCGCCAACTCGTCCCAGTCGATGGTGGTCGCGCCCGGGACCCCGGACACGGAGATCCCGGTCGGTTCCAGCACCAGACCTGCCCGCCGGTGAAACGGCGAGACCAGCGCGCACCCGACTACCACGGCGAACAGGGCGCCGTGGTAGCTATCGGACGGCCAGTCGTGGAAGCTGAGCTTGTCCCGCGCCGGTCCGCCCTCGACCACGACCAGTACTGCGGCAGTCCAGAGGTAGACGATCGTCAGGGCGCACTGGAAGCGGGGGAACGCCCCGACGACGAACCGGCGGGCTGCGGTGTCGACCTGGAAGGTGGCGGGCCGCCGTCCCAGCGGCGCGACGACCCGGATAAAGACGACCAGCGGCGCCACCACGGTGAGGACCAGCGCCAGCAGTTGGAGCAGCAGGCCGAGGCCGGCGGGGTCGATCCGGTCGGTCAGCGGTTCCACCCACCAGCTCACCGCGAATCGGCTCAGGAAGGCAACGATGCCGAGCGCCAGGGCGGCGGCCCGGAGCACGCCGAGCGACATGACCAGCAGCGTAGCGAGGCCGGTCAATGCCGTACCGGCCGCACGCAACAACCCCGAGCCGCGAAATCCGGTGGAGCCGCCGGCTTAGACCCTGGTACCAAGAGCCGATGCCGACACCATCCCGTACCGCGTGAGCCGTAGCCTGCACACCGACCCGTACCCGAGCCGGGCCGCCCGGCGACTCGGCGCACCCCGGGGCCGGCGCGCGGCCGAGCCGAGGGTACTGCGCCGACGCGCCCGCCTCGCCGTCCCCGAGCCGGAGGCCGCCGCGCCCGAGCCGGAGGCCCGGCCGGCGGCCCCGTACTCTCCGCCCCGGCTCCCGATCCGGGAGTCCCCGGCCCGGCCGGGCTTCCTGCATCCGGCGACCGTCGGCGACGTCACCCGGCTGCTGGGCTTCTTCGGCCCCGAGCTGCGGTACGGGCTCCGCGCCGTCGAACTGCGGCACGCCGTCGGCGCCGGCCGGCCCGGGCCGCTCCTCGCGGCGTTGCTGGTGCCGGGCGTGGTGATCCTGTACGAGCAGCCGCGACCGCCCTGGACCCTCCCCGGCCAACTGGTGCCGCGGTCCCGGTCCAGGTTGGAACGGGCCGGTGCCCGGGTCGAGTCCGCCGCGACGCTGACCACGATCGACTGGCCCGATTCGACGCTGCGCGACTTCGTGCTCTTCGACGGCCTGCTGCACGAGATCGGCCACCACCTGGTGCAGCACGGCACCGGCAAGCGGACGGTCCGGGTCCGCCGGACCGCCGACCACGAGCGGTACGCCGACGAGTTCGCGGCCCGCTGCCGGGAGCGCTGGGCGACCGCCGCGCCCGGGGTCGCCGGTGGATAGCCGTGCCCGGCTGGTCGGTGACGGTCTGGAGAACCCGGCCAACGCGTACGCGCTGCGGGACGCCGCCGCGATGTTCGGGGTGCCGTGCCTGTTCCGGGACGGCCGGGGACTGGCCGGGCGCTGGTCCGCCGAACGGGCCGGCGGGCCGCTGGACATGATCAGCAGCAGTGAACTGCTGGCGGCACCGACCCCGATCGTCGCCGTCGAGAACGCGCCCGGCGCGACCTCCGTGTTCGGTATCGCGCCGCCGGCCGGGCGGCCGTCGGTCGTCCTCGGCAACGAACGGCTCGGCGTACGGCCGGACGTGCTGCGGGCGGCCGCACGGTGCGTACAGATCCCGATGGCCGGTCGCGGGGTGAACACCCTGAACGTCGCCTCGGCGGCCGCGGTGGCCCTGCACTACCTGCTGGCGGCGTCCGGCCGGCGTACCGTCCGGGGCGCTCGTCCCGGGTCGCGGCGTCCGGCGGTACTGCTGGTCGGGCCCGGCGACCACGTCGAGGCGGGCAGCACGCTGCGCTCGGCCGCCGCGTTCGGCTGGCAGACGGTGGGGCTGGACGACCGGGCGAGGGTGTGGTGGGGCACGCCCCGCCCGGTACGCACCGAGGCCCGGGCCGCCGCCCGCAGCGCCCGCAACCCGCTGCGGGTGGTACCGCTGCCGGCGCAGCCGCCGTTGCCGGCCCGACGGGTGGTGGTCGCCGGGCTGCACGTCACCGGTCCGGCGCTGCACCGGGTCGACCTGACGGGCGGCCCGGAGACCCTGCTGGTGATTCCGGACGAGCAGGCGACCGGGCTGCCCGAACAGTGGCGACGGCTCGGCCCGAGGGTGGAGTTCGCCCGGCTGGAGGTGCCGGCGGCGAACGTGCCGTACCGGTACCGGCTGGTCGCGGCGATCGTGCTCGCCGAGGTCGCCCGGCAGCTCGGTACCCGTACGCCCGGACGCCCCGGCCCGGCACCCCGGCAGCGCCCCCGCTACGACAGCGCGCTCGCCCTGGTCGACTCCCCGGACGCCGAACTGGTCACCCCGGCGGAACTGGAGTCGTACTGAGATCAGGCGGGATCGGTGCCGTCGAGGGCCGCCTGGATCAGGCCCCGGGTCTTCTCGTCGAAGGCGACCAGTCGGATCGACTCGACCGCCGACGGTGTGGAGCGGAGCGTCCGCACCGCTATCCGCGCCGCCCGGTCGGCCGGGAACCCGTAGACCCCGGTGGCGATGGCCGGGAAGGCCAGGCTGCGCGCGCCCACCTCGTCGGCGACCGCCAGGCAGCGGCGGTAGCAGGAGGCCAGCACCTCGGCTTCGCCGTACTCGCCGCCCTCCCAGACCGGGCCGACGGTGTGGATGACATGCCGGACCGGCGGGTCGAGGTCGAACGCCGGGGTCGCCACCGCCTCGCCGGGTGGGCAGGGGGCGATCGCCCCGCCCGCCTCGGCCAGCCGGGGACCGGCCGCCCGATGGATGGCACCGTCCACACCGCCGCCGCCCAGCAGCGACTCGTTGGCGGCGGTGACGATCGCGTCCGCGTGCTCCCGGGTGATGTCGCCCAGGACGACTTCGATGCTGGCCACCCGCCGATGATGCCAGTCGGCGCCGCGACCTGTCCGCACAATGCCACCGCCCCGCCACCTGAGCGGACAGGTGACGGGGCGGTGGCGTTGGCTCGGGCTACAGCATCGAGACGTGCACGTGGTCGGTGTGGTCACTCGGACCGCTGTAGGAACTCCAGCCCTCGTCCGGGAACCAGATCTCCTTGTACCAGATCACGTAGAGGATGCCGAGCCGGTCCGCGTTGCGGATCAGGAACGCGGCCAGGTCGTTGCCGTACTTCATCTGGTCGTCGTTGGCGGCCCGGCTGAACCCGGAGTTGCGCAGCGACCAGTCACATGCGCGGCCCTTCGGATGCTCGAACGGCCCACCGGGCCGGAAGCAGCCGACGAACCTCTTGAAGCCCGCCCGGCGCACCTCGTTGTACATGTGGAGCGTCCGGGCGGTGATGCAGCCGCTGGTGGTCGGGTCCTTCTTGTTGCACGGCAGCCCGGGGAAGCCGTCCGCCATCCCCGGCCCCGGCCGGGCGACCGGCGAGGTGGCCGCCACCAGCCCCTTGTCGGGGCGCGAGTTGCCGCCCACCAGGGCGAGCGCCTTCTTCGCGTCCGACTGCTGCTTCTTGATGATCTTCTCTTGCGCGGCCTGCTTGGCGACCTCCTCGTCGATCGCCTTCTTGGCCGCGCCGACCTCGTTGCGCGCCTGGTTGAGCGCCCGGAGCTTGCTGTTGTTGAACAGGTTCAGCTCGTTGAGCGCCGAGGCCCGCTCGATGAACGAGTTCGACGAGGAGTCGGACGAGTTGTTGGTCAGCAGCATCGAGATGGCGCTGAGCTTGCCGCTGCGGTAGGACTCGGCCGCGATCTGGCTCGCCTCCGGCGTGAGCGCCGCCAGCCTGGCCTCCGCCTGCTTCAACTGGTTGCCGAGCTGCTGCTGCCGCCGCTGGGACTTGGTGCGTTCGGCCTTCGCCTCGGCGAGCCGCTTGCCGGCGCTGGCGAGCACGTCTCCGAGCACCGGCGAGTCGGCCTCCTCCTGGGGGGCCGGTTTCGGCGCGGGTGCCGCCGACGCCTCCGACGGGACCACGACCAGAGCTGCGGCGGTGAGCAGTGCCAGGGCAGTCGCCAGCCTTCGGCGTAGGGGTGCCCTCACATGTATCCCTTCCGTCGGCCGCCGACCGGGTTAGCTGACGGGTTCGGGATGGAAGTGGTCCCTACCGCTCGCGCGGATTCACCCCAGGGGTACGTGGGTCCCCGGCTCGCCGTGTGGCGATTAGGCGGCGATCAGCGCCGGCACCACTCGGTATCCGGCGGCTATGAACGGCAGACAGCATACCCGGTTTCACTTCCCGAATGGCAAGACCCGTTCGCAGGCAAAAGCGTTGCCAGGCAACGACTATCAGTAATCACGGCGCGTCAGACGCATCGAAGGTCATGCTTTGTCCACCATTATCGACTAGCTGCTGTCGGCTATTTACCAAGCGCGTTGTCAGCCGTCTGACGTGCGGAAACGTGTCCAGGTTGGTCGGTGGCGTGATTCTCCGGTCACCGTCGGCGCCAAGGCGTTGTGCCGAACAGCACACCGGCCACCGTACCGGCCGAGAGCAGACCCGCCGTCACCGCGCCCCGGTGCTGGGACAGCCAGAGTTGCGGACTCCGTGTGCGATACGGCGTGTCGAACGAGCCGTGCGCGCCCGGGTCCACCCCGGTGCCGTCGTCGACCGGGTGCCACAGGTTGGCCGGTCGACCCCGCTCGGCCGGCTGCTCCGTCTGCTGGCCGGAGTATCCCGTCCGGGCCAGATACCGGTCGAGCAGCCCGGGCACCAGCCGGTTGCCGAGGATGGTGCCGACCGTCGAGGCACCGACCCAGTACTCCCGCCGGCCCGGCCGGTCGGCCGCGTGCACGATGGCCCGGGCCGCGAGTTCGGGCTGGTAGATCGGTGGCACCGGCTGGGCGCGGTTGCGCAGCCGGGACAGTACCCAGTCGAACTGCGGGGTGTTCAGCGCCGGCAGGTGCACCATGGTGAGCCGGACCGGACTCCGGTCGTGCAGCAGTTCGCAGCGCAGCGACTCGGTGAAGCCCGCGATGGCGTGCTTCGCGCCGCAGTACGCGGACTGGAGCGGGATCGACCGGTAGGCCAGTGCCGACCCGACCTGCACGATCGTGCCGCTCCCGCGCGGCAGCATCCGGTCGAGGGCGGCCCGGGTGCCGTGGACGTACCCGAGATAGCAGACCTCGGTCACCCGCCGGAACTCCTCCGGTCCGATCTCCTTGAAGGGCGCGAACACCGAGACGATGGCGTTGTTGACCCAGAGGTCGATCGGCCCGAGTTCGCTGGTCGCCCGGTCCGCCGCCGCCTCCACCTGGTGGTGGTCCGCCACGTCGGTCTCGATCGGCAGCGCCACGCCCCCGGCCGCCCGGACGTCCTCGGCCGCGCCGCGAAGACCGGTACCGCCCCGGGCCAGCAGGGCGAGCCGCATCTCCCGGCGGGCCAGCAGCCGGGCCGTGGCGCGACCCACCCCGGCACTCGCTCCGGTGATCACCGCTACCCGCGCCGCAGGTCGCCCCCGCATCCGCTCCCCCGTCCCGAACCTCCCCGGTCGCCCGCGCCGGCTACCCGGCCGACGCCCCGGCAAACGCCGGGACGCTTCCGGAGCAGGCCGCCACGTGGCAACCGGAGTGACCGGCCCGGGCACCCGTCCGGGTGAGGATGAACCCCGGCCGGGCGGGTAACCGCGTCCGCGACGGTGCGGCGGGCGGAGCGAATGGTGCGGCGGGCGGAGGAACGAGTGCGCGGACGCGCGGTACCGGCGACGGCCGTCGGTGCCGCGTTGGCCGCCCAGGTGGTGCCGGCCGTGTTGGCCGCCCAGGTGGTGCCGGCCGTGACGGTGCTGCCCGGGGTACGGCTGCGGTTCTTTCCCCGGCTGAGCGGACGCGGCTCGCCGGGGCACGTCGCGCTCACCTTCGACGACGGCCCCGACCCGGCCTCCACCCCGCTCTTCGTCGAGACCCTCGCCGCGCACCGGACCCGGGCGACCTTCTTCCTGCTGGGGTCGATGCTGGCCCGCGCACCGGAACTCGGGCTGGATCTCGTCGCCGCCGGGCACGAGGTGGCGGTGCACGGCTGGGCACACCGGAATCTGCTCCTCCGGGGCCCGCACGCCACCTATCGCGACCTGGCCCGGACCCGCGAGCTGGTCGGAGCGGTGACCGGGCGGGTACCCCGGTTCTTCCGCCCGCCGTACGGGGTGCTCAGCGCCGCCGCCCTGATCGCCGCGCGCCGGCTGGACCTGACCCCGGTGCTCTGGACCTGCTGGGGGCGGGACTGGACCCGGTCGGCGACCCCCTCCTCGGTACTCGACACGCTGCGCGACGGGTTGGCCGGCGGCGGCACGGTACTGCTGCACGACTCCGACTGCACCTCCGCGCCGGGGTCCTGGCGGGCCAGCCTCGCCGCCCTGCCCCACCTGCTCGAGGAGTGCCTTCGCCGGGGTTGGCGGGTCGGGCCGCTCGGCGAACACGGCTGATCCGCCGGCCCGCCGCCTGCGCCGCCCGGGTCGGTCGCCCGCGGTACCCGCGCCCGCCGCCCTGGGCGCCGCGCCCGCCGCCCGGGCCCGTGCCCGGTGGGTTCAGCCCAGCCGGTCGGTCAACTCGCCGGGTACCGCCTCGACCCGGCTGCCGGGCACGGCCACCGGGGCCGAGCCGCCGGCACCGGCCGTCGACCGTGTCCCGGCGAGCGGATGCCGGACCCGGGTCACCACGCCGACGTGTGCCCGCCGCGCGGCCTGGAGCGCGGCGAACAGCCCGTACGCTCCGCGACCGACCAGCCGGTGCTTGAGCCCGACAGCGCCGCCCGGCGGCTGGTAGCCGGCGGGCGGCAGGTGGGCCCGGTACCGGGTGACGATCTCGGCGAAGAACTCGCGGCGGCGGCCAGGCGGCACCCGCCGGGGATGGCCGAGCACCTGCAACAGGTGCCAGATCATCCGCTGGAAGATCAGGTGACGCAGTTCGGCCGGCACCGCCGGGTCGGCGTCCAGCCCGGACAGCACCCGGTCCCAGTGCGCGAAGACCTCGAAGTGCCGATCGCTGACCGTCGCGGTGATCGCACCCTCGGGACGCTGCCGGTACGCGTAACAGCACCGGTCCAGCAGGGCGACCCGCTGCGCGGCGAGCATCAGCGGAAAGCTGAACGAGACGTCCTCGTACCAGCCGGGGCCGAAGGTCAGGCCGAGGTCGAGGAGGAACCGGCGCCGGATCACCTTGTTGCAGGTGATGTGCAGCACCGACAGCAGGCCCGGCCGCTGCCGGAGGGTGAAGGTCTCCGGCCCCGACCCCCCGGCACCGACCTGGGAGAGCGACAGGTGCCGGGTCCCGCCGTTCGGGTAGTACCGGGTGTACGCGGTGACCAGCAGGTCGGGCCGGGTCCGGGTCAACCGCTCGGCGACGGCGGTGAGGCTCCCCTCGGGCAGCCAGTCGTCGCCGTCGACGAACCACACGTACTCGCCGGTGGCCCGGGACAGGCCGGTGTTGCGGGCCGCCCCGAGCCCCTGGTTGCGGTCGAGGGTGACCACCACCAGCCGGGAGTCGCGTTCGGCGTACCGGGCCAGGATCGCCGCGCTGCCGTCGCGGGAACCGTCGTCCACCGCCACCAGTTCGAGGTCGCGAAAGGACGCGTCGAGGATGGAGTCCAGGCAGTCGGCCAGGTACTCCCGCACCTGGTAGACCGGGACTATCACGCTGAGCAGGGTCACCGTGGAAACCTCCGGGGGAGGACGGAGACCGAATAGTAGCGCCCAGTAATCGGGCGCCACGCGCTCGGTAACTATCGAGTGACCAAATTGTGATTTGTCACTTCGATCAACACCTGTCCGGATCTACCGGTCATCCCGGTCGCCGCACGGGTCGCTCAGAGCCCCGCCACCCAGTTCCACAGGTCGACCACCCACTCGGTCTGGCGCAGGTACGCCACCCCGACCCCGGCCAGGAAGATCCCGGTGACCAGGTGCGCGCCCCGGGCACTACGCCGGATCCGACCGAGCTGACGCTCCCAGACGACCCGGCCGACCAACCGGGCCAGCGCGAAGAGGCCGACCGCGACGAAGAGGGTCAGCACGAAGGTGACCACCGGACTGGTCAGGTCACCCCGGGCCGAGATCGCCCAGATCCCCCAGCAGACGAAGGCGAAGAGGCCGCCCAGCATGCTCCAGTGCCGCCCGATGCGCAGCTGCCGCCAGTGGTAGCCCGGCGGAAGCTGCTCCCGCTCCTGCTCCACCATCGGCCACCCGGTACCGGTCGGCTCGTGCGGCGCCTCCGGCTCGGTGCGCGGCCGAGGCACCCCGACCTGCGCCACACCGCGCCGGAAGCCCTCGGGGCCCGGCGGCATCCCCGGTCCCTCCGCACCGGGCGGCATCTCGACGGTCCGCTCGGCCCACGGCTGCGTCTGGTCTGCCATCTGTCCTGTCCTCCCCATCGGCCCGGGCCCGGAACCCGGTCCAGTTCCGAGGGTAGCCAGCCGGCAAAGCCCGCGCCGAGCCAGCGTCGATCCACCGGACAGGGCGACGACCCCGCGCCGTTCGACCTGCCAGCCCGAGTTCCGCCGCCCCTGGCCGACCTCCGCCGCGTTCGGCGGGCTGTGCACGGGTCACAGAGCGTGCCGGCGTTCGGGGCTCCCGCCGGTTCGGGGGCCGCTGAGCCGGGACCGGCACGCCACCGGCCGGTAGGGTCGACACCATGACCGGGCGGAGCGACGGCGTCGACCAGCTCAGGTCTGCCGGTCGTGACGCCGACGAGCGGATCGGGGAGGGACCATGACCGAGCCGGAGCGTCGACGGCGGAGGCTGCGGCACGACCCGTCGAGCGGCAGCGGCGGCACACCCGAACAGGGCCGTCGCGGCGGTGACCCGGGTACCGGGCCGGGCGCCGGGGACGACCGGGACGCGGAACGCGGCCTGCGCGGGCTGATCGGCTCGGGCGCCTCCCAGGTGAGTGTCGCGGCGGCGATGCGCGCCCGGGACGCGGCCCGGCCGACCGAGGCCGACCTCGCCGAGGCGGCCGACCGGCTGGTACTGGTCCGGCGCAACTGGGTGCCCCGGGACGAACTGCCGCGCGGCGGCCGCTGAGCGCCCGCCACCGACGAGCGGGGCGGGCGGCCCGTCCGGCTACGACGCGGGCAGCGCCGGCAGCGCGCCGGAGCGCTCGTACTCGGCGACCTGCCCGATCCGCCGCGCGTGCCGCTCGTTACCGGAGAACTGCGTGCTGAGAAACGCCTCCACGATCGCCGTCGCCTCGTCGAGGGTGTGCTGGCGGGCGCCGACCGCGACCACGTTCGCGTCGTTGTGTTCCCGGGCGAGCTGGGCGGTCTCGACGTTCCAGGCGAGCGCGGCGCGCACCCCGGCCACCTTGTTGGCGGCGATCTGCTCGCCGTTGCCCGAGCCGCCGATCACCACGCCCAGGCTGCCCGGGTCGGCCACCACCCGGGCGCCGCAGTGCAGGCAGAAGACCGGATAGTCGTCGTCCGGGTCGAAGAGGAACGGCCCGACGTCCACCAGTTCGTAGCCCTGCTTGGCCAGGTGGTTGGCCAGGTGCACCTTCAGTTCGTAGCCGGCATGGTCGGATCCCAGATAGACGCGCATACCGCGAGTCTGTCAGCCCGCCACCGGCACCCGCCGGCAGGCACCGCGACAGCCGGACAGATCACAACCCGGCACCGCCCACGGGTACGGTGCCGGGCGCCCGGAACGCCGCCGGCGCGCCCGGCAGCGTACTGAGCCGTACCGCCAGCTCGTCGCAGGGTCAGTCGCGCGGCGTCTCCGCCGTGTCCCGGCCCAGCTCGGCAAGGACCAGCCCGGCCCGGGCCTTCGGGGTGAACCAGGTGCTCTTCCGGGGCATCTTCTGCCGGGCCAGGTTGACCGCGACGAAGTCCTGCACGGTCACCGGGGCGATCAGGATCGCCAGCTCCGCCCGGCCGGCGTCGACCTCGCCGACCAGCCACCGCGCCGGGTAGTCCCCACCGACGTACGTGATCCGCTTGTCGCCGGGGTCGAGCCCGAGCGCGTCCCGCAGCAGCACCCGCTCGACGAGCGCGTGGTCGAGGTCCTCCACTCCCCCGCCGGAACCCGAGGGGAGGGTGACCGCGTAGGTCCTGCCGGCCGCGTAGAGCTGGATCGTGCCGCCGGAGTCCGGTACCGCCGCCGGGCCCGCCACCTGCTCGACCCTGGCGCCGGTCGCACGCAGCCGGTCCAGCAGCTCGTCGGGGGTGCTGGTCAGCTCGCTGACCAGCCGGTTGTACGGCTGGATCGCCACCGAGCCGGGTGTGGTGACCACCGCGAGGAACCGGGGCAGCTCGCCGATCTGCGCGGCCAGGCTGCGGTGGTTGCCGTCCGCGACGACGAGTTCCCCGGCACCGGCCAGCGCCAGCAGTTCGTCCTGGCGGGGCCCCGGCCCCTGCAACCAGATGGCGTGGGTCCGCCCCGCCTGGTCGGTGTCGGTCGCGGCCGGCGGACCGGCCGCGTCGGTGGCCTCGGCCAGCGCCCGGTGCAGCGCCTCGCCGGCATTCGGCCGCGCACCGCCGCCGTCGGCGCTGCTCACACCGTCGCCGTCGCTCGCACCGCCGTCGCCGCCGGCCCGGTTGCCGGTCTGGAGCAGCAGCACCGGCGAGAGGAGATGGCCGGTCGCCTCGGCGAGCGCCACCCGCTCCCGCACCTTGGCGATGAAGACGTCCTCGTTGCGGATCACGAGTCCGGGCTCGTCCGCACTGGTGGAGATCTGGTCGGTGTCGACCATGGCGAACATCCCGTAACCGGGCTCCTCGCCCGGCGCGGTGATCCGGTAGAGCACCACGACCTGCTCGGCCGGGGTGTAGCTGCCGTCGGCCCGCGCCTGTGCCAACCGGGCGACCGCCTCGGGCAGCGCGTCGGTGAAGGACCGCCCGACGCTCTCCGGCGCCCGGTGCGGCATCTCGATCGCGAGTGCGCTGGCTGGGTTGTCCCGGATGATCGCCGTGATCTCGGCGTCGTCGGCGAACTCGTCGTAGTTCTGGGCGCCGGTGCCGCCAGTGGTGACCCAGGCGCGGCTGATCGGATGCACGACCGTCATGTGCCGGAACGCTACCGGCGGTGCCGGAGCCGGCGTACGGATACCCCGGTCGTTTCCACCCCGTGGGCGGCCCGACCGGCGGAGAGTACCGGCCGGACCGCCCGGCGGCGCGCTCAGTCGAAGCTCGGCGCCTCGGTACGGGTCCGCTTCAGCTCGTAGAAGCCGGGCGTGCCGGCGACCAGGAGTACGCCGTCCCAGAGCCGGCCGGCCGCCTCGCCCTTCGGGGCCGGGGTGATCACCGGGCCGAAGAACGCGACGGTCTCCCCCGGCACCGGACCGGGAGCGTGGACCACCGGCGTGCCGACGTCCTGGCCGACCGGCTTCATCCCGGCGTTGTGGCTGGCCCGCAGCGCCTCGTCGTACTCGGTCGAGTCGGCGGCCTCGGCCAGCGCCGGGTCCAGCCCGACCTCGGCCAGCGCCGCCCGGTACAGCTCCGGGCCGCGCTCCTCCTTGGCCAGGTGGATCCGGTTACCGAGCGCGGTGTAGAGCTTGCCGACCGCCTCGGAGCCGTGCCGCTGCTCGACCGCGATGCAGATCCGCACCGGTCCCCAGGCGGTCTTCAGCCCCTCCCGGTACTGCTCGGGAAGGTCCTCCCGGCCCTCGTTCAGCACCGAGAGGCTCATCACCCGGAACCGGATGTCGACGGGGCGTACCCGCTCCACCTCCAGCAGCCACCGGGAGGTGATCCAGGCCCAGGGGCAGGTCGGGTCGAAGAACATGTCAACGGACGCGCGCTCGGACACGGCGCGACTCCCTTCGTCGTCGGGGCAGCCGGAATCGGCGGCACCGTTACAGATCTTCACCCGTGTACGCCGTCGCCGACAGCGGGATGAGACCGTGACCTGGAGCACCAGTGGCATTCCCGCCGGCATGAAACACTCGACGTCGAGCCGTGGGGATGGCTCGGTGCTGTCAACGGGGACAGCCAGCGGGAAGACCGGATGGAGATTCACGTGCCAGGAGTGCGTAACCTGACCCAGGTCGAGGCGACGGACCGGGGTCGTCTGCTCGACGTCACCGGCTATGACATCCGCCTGGACCTGTCGTCCGCCGGGCGGGGCGCGGACAGCCGCACCTTCCGCTCGACGACCGAGGTCCGGTTCCGGTGCGCGGATCCGGGTGCCACCACCTTCATCGAGGTGGCCGCCGATTCGGTACGCGCCGCGACGCTGAACGGCACCCCGGTCGACCTCTCCGGCTGGTCGGCCGAGGACGGGCTCACCCTCACCGGTCTGGCCGCCGAGAACACCCTGGTCGTGGATGCCGACTTCCTCTACTCCTCCAGCGGTCAGGGGCTGCACCGCAGCGTCGACCCGGTGGACGGCGAAACCTATCTCTACAGCCAGTTCGAGACCGCCGACGCGCAGCGGGTCTTCGCCTGCTTCGACCAGCCGGACCTGAAGAGCGTCTTCACCTGGCACGCGACCGTGCCGGCGCACTGGCGGGTCATCTCCAACATGCCGATCAGCGGTGAGGAGCCGGCCGGCACCGACACCAGGACGATCCACTTCGCCGAGTCGGTCCGGATGAGCACCTACATCACCGCACTCTGCGCCGGTCCCTACCACGAGGTGCGGTACACCCACGACGGTCTCGACCTCGGCTACTTCTGCCGGGCCAGCATGGCGCCGCACCTCGACTCGGCGGACCTGAACCTGATCACCGTCCAGGGCTTCGACTTCTTCCACCAGCAGTTCGGCGTCCGCTATCCGCTGCCCAAGTACGACCAGGTGTGGGTGCCGGACTTCAACGCCGGCGCGATGGAGAACTTCGGCTGTGTCACGCACGCCGAGGCGCACTACCTGTTCCGGTCCCAGGAGACCGACTTCGAGTACGAGCAGCGGGCCAACACGATCCTGCACGAGCTGGCCCACATGTGGTTCGGCGACCTGGTCACCATGCGCTGGTGGAACGACCTGTGGCTGAACGAGTCGTTCGCCGAGTGGGCCAGCCACTGGGCCAACACCAACGCCACCCGGTTCTCCGACGCCTGGACGACCTTCCTCTCCATCCGGAAGAACTGGGGCTACCGGCAGGACCAGCTCTCCTCCACGCACCCGGTCTACTGCGAGATGCCGGACCTGGAGGCCGTCGAGGTCAACTTCGACGGCATCACGTACGCCAAGGGCGCCAGCGTGCTCAAGCAGCTCGTCGCGTACGTCGGGGAGGCGCCGTTCCTGGAGGGCCTGCGCAGCTACTTCGGCAAGTACGCCTGGGGCAACGCCACCTTCGACGACCTGCTCACCGAGCTGGAGGCGGCCTCCGGCCGGGAGCTGCGCAAGTTCGCCGCCGAGTGGCTGGAGACGTCGCAGGTCAACACGCTCCGCCCGGAGGTGTCGATCGGCCCGGACGGGACGTACGAGTCGGTGGTGGTCCGGCAGGAGGCACCGAGCGAGCACCCGACGCTGCGTACGCACCGGATCGGGGTGGGCCTCTACGACCTGCGGGACGGCCGGCTGGTCCGGCGGGACCGGATCGAGGTCGACGTGGCCGGCGAGCGTACCGAGCTGCCCCAGCTCGCCGGCGTCGCGGCGCCGGACGTGCTGCTGCTCAACGACGACGACCTGACCTACGCCAAACTGCGGCTGGACGAGCGGTCCATGGCGACGGTGGTCCGGCACATCGCCGCGTTCGAGTCGTCGCTGGCCCGGGGCCTGTGCTGGGCCGCCGCCTGGGACATGGTCCGGGACGCCGAACTGGCCGCCCGGGACTACGTGGCGCTGGCGCTGGCCGGGCTGCCCGCCGAGACCGACATCAACCTGGTCACCGCGACGCTGCGGCAGGTCGCCGCCACGCTCACCTCGTACGCCGCGCCGGAGTGGGCGCCGACCGGCTGGGCGGAGTTCGCGCGTACCGCGGCGACCGCACTGCGCGCCGCCGAGCCGGGCAGCGGCCTGCAACTGGCCTGGGCCCGGACCTACGCATCGGCGGCCCGCAGCGACGAGGAGCTGGCCGTGCTCCGGGGCTGGCTGGACGGTGCCGGGGTGCCGGACGGGCTGGCCGTCGACACCGAACTGCGCTGGACCGTCCTTCGTGCCCTGGTCGCGGGCGGGGCGGCGGGGCGGGCCGAGGTGGACGCCGAGCTGGCCGCCGACCGCACGTCGAGCGGCGAGCGGGAGGCCGCGCTCGCGCACGCGCTGCTGCCCACCGCCGAGAACAAGGAGACGGTGTGGCGCACCCTGACCGGGGACGAGGCGCTGCCGAACTGGCGGCACCGGGCGCTGCTCCAGGGTTTCCAGCATCCGGCGCAGGTCGAGCTGACCGCGCCGTACGCCGAGCGGTTCTTCCAGGTCGTCGGCCAGATCTGGAAGAACCGCGACAGCGAGCCGGCGCAGGAGTTCGTGATGCTGGCCTACCCGGCGTACCAGATCACCGAGGAGACCATCCGGCTGACCGACACCTGGCTGGCCGAGTCGGGGCATCCGGCGCCGCTGCGCCGGCTGGTCGCCGAGGGCCGCGACGGGGTGGTCAGGGCGATCCGGGCGCGGGCCAAGGACGCCGCCTCGCCGGCCTGACCGCGCCGCCGAACTGACCGCCGCCGGGCGCCGGATCCGATCCGACGCCCGGCGCCGTCGTCGCGCCCGGAAGCGATTCGGGTACGGCCACCGGGCGCGCCCCGTTCCGTCCGCCAACCAGGTCCGGGCGGTGCCGGGACGACCGGTTCACCAAGCTGAGCCTGTACGCCGAGGCCGGCATCGAGTCGTACTGGCGGATCGAACGCGCCGAGCGGGGCCGATCGCCCACCTCTACCTGCGCGCCCCCGCCGGCCACTACGAGCTGCTCCACTCGGTCCCCTCGACCGGCGCGGAGCTGGTCGAGGTGCCGTTCCCGGTGCGGGTCGTCCCGGGCAGCTGGCTGGGCTGACCGGCCGCCTGGCCGAGTGCCGGGGCGGCCGGGCAGCTACTCGGACGAGCGCGGGAACCGGCCGGACGAGCGCGCCGGGTCAGGCGGCGCGGCCGGCCCGGGTGGCGAGCTGGTCCAGCCCGCTGACGATGCCCCCGGTCAGGTCGCCGCCGCCGAAGGCGGCCACCATGGAGAGCGCGGCCAACTTGGCGTCCCGGTCCGGGATCCGCTTGCGTGCCTCGGAGCCGGTGACGACCTCCAGCACCCGCTGGTTCGGCGAGAGCGCGACGAGTACGGCGCGGGCCGGGTCGACCAGCTCCAGGTGCAGCCGCTGCGCGTGTTCGCGTACCGGTTCGGTCAGCGGGCCGACGTAGACGGTGAAGACCAGGCCGGTCGACTCGTCGGCGATCCGCAGCGCCTCGTCGATCCGGAGGAGCTGGCGGGTGGTGAACGGCCCGTCGAGCACGTCCGGCCGGGTGGTGGCGCTCGGCCCGACCTCGGCCTCGGGCCGTTCGGCCGTCGCCACGCTCTTACCAGCGGTCACTTGCGCCCCCTGTC
The DNA here is from genome assembly GCF_036421995.1 of Plantactinospora veratri. Lineage (NCBI taxonomy): Bacteria > Bacillati > Actinomycetota > Actinomycetes > Micromonosporales > Micromonosporaceae > Plantactinospora > Plantactinospora veratri. The sequence goes on along the minus strand of NZ_JAZGQL010000004.1, from coordinate 150,232 downwards.
ACGCCGGCGCGCTTCGGCGCGCTGATGGTCTCGATCTCGCCGCTGCTCAGGGCCCGGGCCTCGGCGCCGGCCGGCAGCGCGTTCCGGGCGGACTCGGTCAGGTGCTCGGGCGAGGAGAGGAACCAGACCGGAGTGAACTCGAAGGGCCGCCCCGGGCGGTAACGCCGGGCGTTACGGCCGCTCTTGCCGGCCCGGGCCAGCACGGTGATCAGGAGCACCGCGGCGGTCGGGATGGCAACGAAGACCAGCAACGTGTCGGAAACAGACAACCTCAACGCCCCCAGGCGAAAACGGGATCATCGTGCCGGTCGGCGCAGGTGGCGAAGGTGTCCACCCGACCGACCCGGTCGCCGTTCACGGTATCGGAAACCGCCGCCCACCAGATCTCGGGGTGCCGATCCGGCCCGGGCGGCGCTCGGATCAGGCCGCGTCGACGAGCCGGGCCAGCGCCTCGGCCGCCCGCCAGCAGTCGTGGTGGGTCGAGTAGAGCGGTACCGGGGCGAGCCGGATCACGTCCGGCTCCCGGTCGTCAACGACCACCCCGTACTCCTGGGAGAGCCGCTTGGTCAGCGCGGCGGCCCCGCCCTGGCCGATCCGGACGGAGAGCTGGCAGCCGCGCCGGGCCGGGTCGCGCGGGGTGAGCACGGTGAGGGGCCGGCCGGGGGTGATCTGGTCGAGCAGTCCTTCGAGATAGCCGGTCAACCGCGCGCTGCGGGCCCGCAGCGCGGGCATCCCGACCTGCTCGAAGATGGCCAGGGCGCTGCGCATCGGCGCCATCGCCAGTACCGGCGGATTGGAGATCAGCCACGCCTCCACGGTGGCCGGTGGCCGGGAGACCGGTGCCATCTCGAACCGGGTCGCCTCGTCAGTGCCCCACCAGCCCTCGAACCGGTCGATCGCCGGGTCGCCGAGGTGCCGTTCGTGCACGAACGCCCCGGCCAACGCCCCCGGCCCCGAGTTCAGGTACTTGTAGGTGCACCAGGCGGCGAAGTCCACGTCCCAGTCGTGCAGCGCCAGCGGTACGTTGCCGACCGCGTGCGCGAGGTCCCAGCCGACCAGGGCGCCGGTCCGGTGCCCCGCCCGGGTGATCTCCGGGATGTCCATCAGCTCGCCGGTCAGGTAGTTGACCCCGCCGAGCAGGACCAGCGCCACCCGCTGCCCCTCCCGGTCGAGGTAGTCGACGACATCCTCGGTACGCAGGGTCTCCTCGCCGGGACGCGGGCGCAGCCGGACGACGGTCTCGTCCGGGTCCAGTCCGTGGTGCCGGGCCTGGCTGCGTACGGCGTAGCTGTCGGAGGGGAAGGCGCCGTCCTCGATCAGGATCCGGTCCCGGCCGGCCGTCGGCCGGTAGAACGAGACCATCAGCAGGTGCAGGTTGACCGTCAGCGAGTTCATCACCACGGTCTCGGCCGGCAGCGCGCCGACCAGCGAGGCGCTCGGCCCGGTGAGCGAGCGGTACGACGGCACCCACGGCCGGTCGCCGGAGAAGTGCCCCGAGACCCCGAGCCTGGCCCAGGTCTCCAGTTCGGCGTCGAGATCGGCGCGGGCGGCCCGGGGTTGCAGCCCGAGTGAGTTGCCGACCAGGTAGGCGGCCTCGGCGTACCGGCCGCCCTCGGCCGGGGGCACGTGGAAGAGGTGCCGGTGACCGGGGTCGGCCTCGTCACGGCGCCGGGCCGCCTCCTCCTGCTCCGGGGTGGTCATCCGCTCGTCACTCCTCAATTCGCTCGCCCTCGGCACGGAACGGTAGCTGCCGGCCCTACATGTCGGTCCGGGCGGCCCACAGCTCGGGGAAGACCTCCCGGGCCATGCTCCGGCGCAGCCAGGCCGCGCCGGCCGATCCGCCGGTGCCGACCTTGGCACCCATGGTCCGGCGTACCGCCTTGAGGTGCTGGTGGCGCCAGTCGTCGAACTGCTCGGCGATCTCCACCAGGGTCTCGCCGAGCTGTCGCAGGTGGTTGTCGGGTCCGGTGTCGGCGTAGATCTCCACCCAGGCGGCGGTCAGCTCGGCGCTCGGCTCGGCGTCGCCGGAGAAGTCCCGGTGCAGCAGCGTCTCCGGCAGCGCGAAGCCGCGACGGGCCAGCAGGGCGGTCACCTCGTCCCAGAGGCTCGGCGCCCGGAGCGTCTCCACCAGTTCGGCGTAGACCTCCGGCTGCCGGTGGAAGGGCCGGACCAGGGTGGCGGACTTCAGCCCGAGCAGGAACTCCAACTGCCGGTACATCGCGGACTGGAATCCGGAGCCCTCGCCGAGCAGGTTGCGGAACCGGTTGAAGTCCGCCGGAGTCATCCAGCGCAGTCCCCGCCAGGCCGCGTTCAGCCCCTCCAGGTGCAGCGCCGCCCGGTGCAGCGGGGCGAGCGCGCCCCACAGGTCGTCGGCGCGCAGCCGCTGCCGCGCCTCGCGCAGTTCGAAGCAGGTCAGCCCGAAGTACAGCTCCATGATCTGGCTGACCATCAGGAACGACATCTCGCCCGGATCCCGGCTCAGCGGCTGCTGGAGACGGTGCAGCGTACTCGCGTGCACGTACGCCTCGTACGGCGTCCGCCCGGCCGGTTCCAGGGTCGGCTCGCCGCCGTTGGCCGCCGCCCGGGCGGCCCGCTGCGCGGCGTTCACCGGGCGTACCCGGGGTCGGCCGGGTCGCCGCTGCCGCTGGATGCTCTCCACCGTCGCCTCCGTTCCGTCACGCACTACCGTCATGATCTCCCCGGTCCGGTGCCGGACGGAATGCCGGACCAACGGCACTACCGGCCCGGATTCGGCGCTTCTGCGGTTCGGTGTTGAATTGGCTTAACGTTTGAAAGGTCGATCCGAGATTCAGGATTAGGTCACTGAGAGTGAGGCAGTGGTGGACGACATGGACTGGGCACTGCTGCGGGAACTCCAGGCCGACGCCCGGCTCTCGTTCAGTGAACTCTCCCGCCGGGTGCACCTCTCCCCGCCGGCCGTCGCCGAACGGGTCCGCCGGCTGGAGGAGTCCGGCGTGGTGACCGGGTACCACGCGCACGTCGACCTGGCCCGGGCCGGCCGGAACGTGGTGGCGATGATCCGGATGTCCTGTTACGGGGCGCGTTGCATCCTCCGCGACCCGGACGTGCCGGGGTGGCCGGAAATCCTGGAGATCCACCGGATCACCGGGGACGCCTGCTCGATGCTGAAGGTCGCCGCCGAGTCGATCGAGGCGTTCGAGCAGGTCATCGACCGTCTCGCCCCGTACGGGCAGCCGTCGAGCACGATGGTGCTCTCCAGCCCGCTGGACTGGCACCCGGTGCTGCCGATCCCACCCGCGTCAGGCGTCTGACCAGGGCGATCGTCCGGTTGTCGGCCCGCCGGGGGCGTGTGTGCGCCGGACCGGTGGGAACACGTCCCCCGACGACGGTCGCGCACCCGACCCGTGCGGCGATGCGACGGGTGCCCGGCCGAGGGGATGCACCGTCGGGGAGGACGTCATGCGCACTGCCAAGGTCGTCGGCCGTACGATCGCCGCCGGTGTCACCGTTGCCGCGCTGGTCCCCGGGCCGCTGCTCGGGAACGTGGGCGCGGTACGGGCCGGACCGAACACCTTCGTCGAGGTGACGCCGAACACCGCCCAGGCGGGTACCCGGGTCAACATCCGGGCGAGCTGCGACGGCGCGAACAACCAGCAGGCGACGGTGCACTCGGACGCGTTCGGCCGGGTGATCGTACGCCCCGACAACGGTTTCCTCACCGGGTCGGTGACGATTCCGGGCAGCAAGGCGCCCGGGGCGTACGCGGTCAACCTGGCCTGCCAGCAGAACGGCAACAACGCCACCACCACGCTGACCGTGGTGAACATGAGTCAGGGCAGTCAGGGGCCGGCCACCGGTGGCGGCGGTACGGCCGGCGGCCCGGGCGGGACGCTGATGATCGCCGGTGGTCTCGGCATCGTCGTGCTCGCGATCGGGTTCGGCGTGGCCGGCCGGCGGCGGCGTACCGAACCGAGTAGCTGACCCGCGGACCGACGATGTTCCGCCCTCCCACCGCCGGTGGCGCGTGGCGGGACCGGACGGGTCGGTGGTGGGCGCGTACCGACCGGTGGCGACGCCGGACGGTCCGGCTCGCCCGCCAGGCCACTGCGGCGAGCATCACCAGCCCGGATCCGGCCGACGGCACCCCGCCCGGCACCCTGGCCGCCGAGCCACCCCGGCCGGCCCGCCGGGCGGGTCGACGCCGTTGGGCCCGCCGCCCCGGGCCGGTACCGGTGATCACCCTGCTGCTGGGCATCCTCGTCACCCTCTTCGGGGTGCAGAGCGTCACCGGGATCGCCCTGCTGCCCAGCGGGCTGCCGTTCGGCGCCCCGGCGCCGCCCCGCAAGTTCCCGGTGCTGGAGTCGAGCCCGCCGGTCGCGATCGGCATCCGGTCGCTCGACCTGAGCGCCCCGGTGCACCCGGTCGGGGTCGCACCGGACGGCACCATCGAGGTGCCGGCCTCGGACCGCCGCGACGAGGCCGGCTGGTACAGCCAGAGCCCGACCCCCGGCCAGTACGGGCCGTCGGTGATCGTCGGGCACGTCGACACCCGGACCGGGCCGGCCGTCTTCCACGACCTGGCCGGGCTGCGCCCCGGCGCGAAGATCGAGGTGGACCGGGAGGACGAGTCGGTGGCGGTCTTCGAGGTCAACTCCGTCCGGCGGTTCAACAAGTCCGAGCTGCCGGTCGACCAGGTCTACGGCGACTTCAGCCGGCCGTCGCTGCGGCTGATCACCTGCGGCGGGCGCTGGGTCGGCGGTTCCGTCGGGTACGCCGACAACGTCATCGTCTTCGCGTCCCTGGTCTCGGCCCGGCACACCTGAGCCAGCGTGCCGTCGGCTCAGGCCGCCTCGGCCTCGCGCAGGTCCAGCCAGTCGGCCCAGCGCGGGTCCGGTGCCCGGTGTCCCAGCACCCGCCACGCGATGCCCTTCGGCGCGGTCGGCAGCGAGTGCAGCCGCCAGCCCAGCTCCGCCGGAGTCTTGTCGCCCTTGGTGTGGTTGCACTTCGCGCAGGCCGCGACGACGTTCTCCCAGGCGTGCCGGCCGCCCCGGCTGCGCGGGAAGACGTGGTCGATGGTCTCGGCCGGGCCCCGGCAGTAGACGCAGCGCCAGTTGTCCCGGGCGAAGATGGCCCGGCGGGAGAGTCCGACATGCGTCCGGTAGGGCACCCGGACGAACCGGGTCAGCCGGACGACCGACGGCACCGGCAGGGAGTTGCGGGCGCTGTGCAGGATCCCCTCCCCGTCGGCCACACAGACGGCCTTGGCGGAGAGAACCAGGATGGCGGCTCGACGCACTGAAACGACACACAGCGGCTCATAGGTGGCATTGAGCACCAACGCTCCGGAGCCCACCGTGGGTCGTATGTCAGGCATCGCGCTCACCCTCTCGGTTGTTTCTCGTCCGCTCCCTCGCCCGCCTGGTGCCGGCCGGCGCCCCGGCGCCGGTCGGCAGGGACCGACCGACCGCCAAGACCACGGCCGACGCCGGCAGATCACCGGCGTCCGTGCGCCAATAGTCCCCGATAGCTGGCGCGATTGCACGTACTAATCGGGGGTCCCGCAGAAAGCTTTCACGTCCCCGTGGCAAGATGACCGGTTCCGTCCCGACCCCCCGACCCGGGCGGGCGGGCACCGGCCGCGGGACGGGGCGTCCGCCACGTGCCGGCGGGTCGGCCGCGACCGGTGGACGCCGGTACGGTACGAAGGCATTCGTGAACCCCGCGACGCTGATCACCGCCGCCGTGCTCGGAACGCCACCGGCCGAGACGCCGGAACCGAAGCCGAGTTGCCTGGACAACCCGTTCTGCGACCAGGTCTACCGGGTGACCAAGTCGGCGTGGTTCGCCGAGGGGAGCAACCTCTTCCTGATCAAGCCGGCCACGATCCTGCTGATCCTGCTGGTGGCGGTCCTGCTCCGCTTCCTGCTGCACCGCACGATCAACCGGCTGGTGCGGAGCACCTCGGAGAGCCGGATCCCGGCGGTGCTCCGGCCACTGCGGGAACGGATTCCCAGCGCCGCGCCCGACCCGCAGGCCGTGGTACCCGAACGGCGCCGGCAGCGGGCCGAGGCGATCGGCTCGGTGCTGCGCAGCATGACCACGGCGGTGGTCTTCGCGATCGCCGTGTTGCAGATCCTCAGCGAGCTCAGCTTCGACCTGGCCCCGCTGCTGGCCAGTGCCGGCATCGCCGGTCTGGCCCTCGGCTTCGGCGCCCAGACGCTGGTCAAGGACCTGCTCGCCGGGCTGTTCATGCTGCTGGAGGACCAGTACGGGGTCGGCGACACGGTGGACCTCGGCGAGGCGACCGGGGTGGTCGAGGCGGTCGGCCTGCGGATCACCACGGTCCGGGACGCCCGGGGAGTCGTCTGGTACATCCGCAACGGCGAGATCATCCGGGTCGGCAACAAGAGCCAGGGCTGGGCGATGGTCGTGGTGGACATGCCGATCGGCTTCGCCCGTACCGAGGAGGCCACCGCCGTGCTGCGGACCGCCGCCGCCTCGGTCGCGGTCGACCCGGAGCTGGCGCCGGAGCTGGTGGAGCCGCCTGAGGTGGTCGGGGTCGAGCAGATCACCGTGGACGGTTCGGTGATCCGCACGGTCGCCAAGACGACCGCCGAGGGGCAGTTCGCGGTCGCCCGGGAACTGCGCCGCCGGCTGGCCGAGGCGCTGGAGAACTCCGGCATCACCGCCGGCATCGCGGCGACCAGGATGTTCCCCCGGCCGTCGACCCCACCGGCCGACGGGGAGACCGGCCAGGGTGGAGCGACCTGAGGCCGCCCCTTTCGGGTACGGCGGCAGCCGCCCCGCCGACCGGGTGACCCGGCATCGGTACGGGGCGGTGCCAACTACGCCGGACGGCGCCGTACGGGTACCGGATGGCCTGGCCGGAGGGCCGGCCGTCAGGGGTCGCGTACCGCGCGGGCGGTCGGGTATGGTCCGTTCGACCAGTCAGAGATGTGACGATCTATCCGTTCGCCCTAGCCAGCCGTCATACGATCGGGCAGAATCCAGAACTAGCTCCCTCCCGGAGCGTAACGAAGACCTTGCTGATCAGAACGTCTGAAACGTTCCCGGCAGCCCCATCACATGTGGTCAGCGGTCGAGAACGATGGAGGCCCACCGGTGTCCGAAGAGACACACACTCCCGAGCGGCCGGCAACCTATCGGGAAGTGTTTGCCCAGCGTGAATACCGGGCGGTCTTCGCGGCCACCGTACTGACCTGGACCGGCGACTATCTCGCCAAGGCCGCCGTGACCCTGCTGGTCTATCAGCAGAGCCAGTCCGTCGCCCTCTCCGCAGCCGCCTTCGCCACCAGCTACCTTCCGTGGCTGATCGGTGGCCCGCTCCTCACCACCCTCGCCGACCGGTACCCGTACCGGACGGTCATGGTGATCTGCGACCTCGTCCGGCTGCCGCTCTACGCGGCCATCGCGATCGACGGCCTGGACACACCGGTGATCCTGGCGTTGCTCTTCGCGGCGACCCTGGCGAATCCGCCCAGCCAGGCGGCCCGGTCCGCGATGCTCCCCCTGCTGCTCACCGGAGACCGGCTGGTCGTCGCACTCGCCCTGCAGGGCAGCGTGGGGCAGGCGGCGCAGGTCGTCGGCTACGCGGTCGGGGCCGGCATCGCGCTCTACAGCCCGGCCCTGGCCCTGCTGCTCAACGCCGTCGCCTTCGGCGTCTCCGCGGTGATCATCTGGTTCGGCGTCCGGCACCGGCCCGCCGTGCCGCCCGAGCGGGGCCGGCGGCACCTGCTCCGGGAGACCGGCGCCGGTTTCGCCCTGGTCTTCGGCACCCCGGTGCTGCGGGCCATCGCGATCATGGTGTTCTGCGCGATGCTCTTCGCGATCGTCCCCGAGGGGCTGGCCGCGGCCTGGGCCACTGATCTCGCGGGTTCGGGCGCCGACCGGAGCGTCACCCAGGCGCTGATCATGGTCGCCGCACCGGCCGGTTTCATCCTCGGCGGCGTACTGGTCGGCCGGACCCTCCGGCCGGACCTGCGCCGGGCCCTGGTCCGGGTGTTCGGGGTACTCGCGCCGCTGGCCCTGGTGCCCGCCCTCTTCAACCCGCCGCCGGTGGTGGTCGCGCTGCTGGCGGCGATCGCCGGCTTCGCGGTCGCCGGGCTGTTGCCGGTGACGAACGGGCTGTTCGTGCTGGCCCTGCCGCACGGCTACCGGGCCCGGGCCAACGGCGTGATGAACACCGGCGTGCAGGTGACGCAGGGCCTGGCGGTGCTCGTCACCGGCCTGCTGGCCGAGCGGTTCACCATCCCCCGGGTGGTGGGGGTGTGGAGCGCCGCCGGGGTGCTGCTGATGCTGTTGCTGGCGCTGCGCTGGCCGCAGCCGGAGCGGTTCGACGCGGCGATCGCGGAGGCCCAGCGCCGCTCCGCCGACCGGGAGGCGGCGGCCGGAGCGGCCCGGCCGGGACAGCACCCCGCACCGACCTCCCCGCCCAATCCCAGGCCGCCCTCCTCCGAGGCCGGCATCGGCGCGGTCTGATCCCCCCGCCCACCGCTGAGATGTGAGCGAGCCCGCACCGGGGGCACGGCACAGACTGCCGACGATCGCCCACCCGAATGGCAGGATGGAGCGGTGAATCCCGCAGGTGAGCGAGAGCAGACCCGCCCGTCGCCGACCTTCTTCGAGGAGATCGGCGGCGAACCGACCTTCCGGAGACTGGTCGACGAGTTCTACGCGGGTGTCGCCACCGATCCGGTGCTCCGGCCGATGTACCCGGAGGCGGACCTCGGTCCGGCGGCGGATCGGCTGCGGCTCTTCCTGATCCAGTACTGGGGTGGCCCGAACACCTACTCGGCGCAGCGCGGGCATCCCCGGCTCCGGATGCGGCACGCGCCGTACCGGGTCGGGCCGGTCGAGCGGGACGCCTGGCTGCGACACATGCGGCAGGCCGTGGACCGGCTGGAGTTGTCGCCGGAGCAGCACGAGACCCTGTGGCAGTACCTGGAGCGGGCCGCGTACTTCATGGTCAACACGATGGACGAGACGCCGGGGCCGGCGCACTGAGCGCTGCCTCGGCCGGGGACCGCCCCTAGAGCAGCGCGCCCTCGTCGTGCAGCCAGTCGACGAAGGTGGTCGCCACGGCGGCTCCACAGTCCAGCATCTCGACGAGCAGGGCGTCGTGCGCACCGGCGCTCAACGGCACCTGCAACTCGGCGTAGATGGGCAGCTGGCCGCGCTCGGTGGGGTCACCGACGTACGCCTTGCAGAACCGCCGGGTGTGGTTCCACTCGTTGACCACCCGGTAGGCCCGGTCGGCCCAGTCCGGCGGGACGGTGGAGTGCGGACGGGCCCGCATGACGAGGATCTCGTCGTCCGGCCCCTCCAGGGCGAACAGCACGGCGTGCCGCTCCCACATGGCCAGCAGGCTGCCGTCGCCGTCGGCGAGATAACGGACGTCGAGCAGGTCCAGCGCGTCGCCGACCCGGCGGAGCGTCACCGGCGCGATCACCGGGGGAATCTCCCTGATCGAGGCCCGGTCCCCCGGCCGGGCGTCGGGCTCCGGTCGGGAGTCGTGATCCGGCTCCCGAGGTGCCGGCGGCCCGACCCGGACGGCACCTTCCGACGCGATCCTGCTTCGAGTTTCCGGCTCGCCGCCACCGGCGTGGCCGGGGCGCCATGACCACCACGGCATCGCTTGCGCACCTCACTCCCCAGCGGATCCACGTGCCTACGTTGCGTTGGATCCGAGGCCCGACGGTACCCGTACAGCCGGCTCGAAGCACCCCCCCAACTACAGCCCCAGGACGGTTGGACCATGCCGCCTCATCCGTTCGGATGATCACGCGCCGGTTTTATCGCAAGCTGACTGACTTTCTGTGACCATGCCACTCCGAATGGTGCGGCCAATCCGACCCAACGACCCATGATCCGCACCCGTACGGCGTCCTGCCCGGGTGCGCCGGAGGAGCCGAGAAAGCCCATCCGGACGATGGCCTGGACCAGCCGTTGAGAGATCTCGATCCGGCCGCCGCCGGAGACCGGATCGGTGCCGGCGGTGCCGGCGGTGGGTACCGGATCGGTGCTGGTCGATGGCGCGGTCACCACCACCGCGACGTGGTCGAGCAGGGCGTCCCGGACCGCGCGCTGGCCGACCGCCCGGCCGGCGACGCCCTCGACGGCGGCACCGCGCAGCGTCTGGGCCGCCGCCACCGCGATCCGGCGCAACTCGGCACCGGCGATCGTCTCCACCACCGTGCCGGGCCCGCCCGGCACCGGCCAGCGCCAGTCGGCGTCCCGGCGGCGGGGCAACGCCGCACCGCCCCGGCCGAGTTCGGCCAGCAGTTCGGCGGCGGAGACCGTGGCGTCGCCCGGGCCGACCCCGGCGACCACCCGGCCCACCAGCACCTCCCAGGGCAGCCGCGCCCAGAGTACGGTCCGTTCCGGTGCCCCGGGCGCCGCACCGGGCGCCCCGGAGCGGAGCCGGACCACCGCGCCCGGGTCGAGCCGGGTCAACCGGGCCAGGAAGGCACCGGCGTCCGGCAGGCCGGAGAGCCCGTGCCCATTACCCTGCGCCACCGACGCACCGGCCGTAGCCTTCTCCGCAGCGGACACCGAATCGCTCCCTACGCTGGGTTGTCCCGGTTCGCCGGCTCGATCAGGTACCGCCGGAGGAACTCCTGCTCGGAGTCGGTCAGCCGGCGCGGCCGCTGCTGTTCGAGGTCGAACGGCACCAGCACCGACCGGGCCCGGCTGGCCAGCACCGTACGGTCGAAGAGTTCGTACGCGACGGTGAACCGGGACTGCCGCAGATCCTCGATCCACATCTCGATGCGTACCGTCGGGGCGCGCTCGGCGGTCGTCTCGTCGAGCGCGTACCCGACCGGGCGCAGGTAGTCGACCTCGTGTCGGTAGATCACCACGCCGTCGGCGAACGAGCCGACTCCCCAGGCCCGGCCGCCGGCGAACATCAACGCCACCCGGGCCTCCTCGTAGAGGGTGAGGAAGCGGGCGTTGTTGACGTGCCCGTACGCGTCCAGGTCCGACCAGCGCAGCGTGCAGTCGTAGACGTACCTGCGGCTGTCGAGCTGCTCCGCTGGCGCCGGCCGGGCCTGCACCGGACTAGTCACGGGTGAGCTTGCGGTAGGTGACCCGGTGCGGCCGGGCCGCCTCGGCGCCGAGCCTGTCGATCTTGTTCTTCTCGTACGCGTCGAAGTTGCCCTCGAACCAGAACCACTTCGACGGGTCCTCGTCGTCGCCCTCCCAGGCCAGGATGTGCGTCGCCACCCGGTCCAGGAACATCCGGTCGTGCGAGATGACCACGGCACAGCCGGGGAACTCCAGCAGCGCGTTCTCCAGCGAGGAGAGGGTCTCCACGTCCAGGTCGTTGGTGGGCTCGTCGAGCAGGATGACGTTGCCGCCGATCTTGAGGGTCAGCGCCAGGTTGAGCCGGTTGCGCTCGCCGCCGGAGAGCACCTTGGTCGGCTTCTGCTGGTCGGGGCCCTTGAACCCGAAGGCCGCGACGTAGGCCCGGGACGGCATCTCGACCTTGCCCACCATCAGGTGGTCCAGCCCGTCCGAGACGACCTCCCAGACGGTCTTGTCGCCGGCCAGCCCCTCCCGGTTCTGGTCGACGTACGACAGCTTCACCGTCTCGCCCACCTTCACCGAGCCGGCGGTCGGCTGCTCCAGCCCGACGATGGTCTTGAACAGGGTGGTCTTGCCGACGCCGTTCGGGCCGATGATGCCGACGATGCCGTTGCGGGGCAGCGAGAAGCTCAGGTTGTCGATCAGCACCCGCTCGCCGAACGCCTTGCGCAGCCCGTGCGCCTCGATCACGGTGTTGCCCAGCCGGGGGCCCGGCGGGATCTGGATCTCCTCGAAGTCCAGCTTCCGGGTCTTCTCGGCCTCGGTGGCCATCTCCTCGTAGCGGTCCAGCCGCGCCTTGGACTTGGTCTGCCGGGCCTTGGCGTTGGACCGGACCCACTCCAGTTCCTCGCTCAGCCGCTTCTTCATCTTGGCGTCGCGGCGCCCCTCGACGGCCAGCCGGGCGGCCTTCTTCTCCAGGTAGGTGGAGTAGTTCCCCTCGTAGCCCACCGCTCGGCCCCGGTCGAGTTCGAGGATCCAGCCGGCCACGTTGTCGAGGAAGTACCGGTCGTGGGTGATCGCCATCACCGTGCCGGCGTACTTGGCGAGGTGCTGCTCCAGCCACTGCACGCTCTCCGCGTCCAGGTGGTTGGTCGGCTCGTCCAGCAGCAGCAGGTCGGGCGCCTCCAGCAGCAGTTTGCAGAGTGCGACCCGGCGCCGCTCGCCACCGGAGAGCTGGGTGACGTCGGCGTCCGGCGGCGGGCAGCGCAGCGCGTCCATCGCCAGTTCGAGCTTGGAGTCCACGTCCCAGGCGTCGGCGTGGTCCAGCTCCTCCTGGAGCTGCCCCATCTCGGCCATCAGCTCGTCGGAGTAGTCGGTGGCCATCTGCTCGGCGATCTTGTTGAACCGCTCCAGCTTGGCCTTGGTCTCCGCCACCGCCTCCTCGATGTTGCCGAGCACGGTCTTGGCGTCGTTGAGCGGCGGCTCCTGGGCGAGCAGCCCGACGGTGTAGCCGGGCATCAGCCGGGCCTCGCCGTTGCTCGGCCGGTCCAGGCCCGCCATGATCTTGAGCAGGCTGGACTTGCCGGCGCCGTTCGGACCGACCACACCGATCTTGGCCCCCGGCAGGAAGCTCAGCGTCACGTTGTCCAGCACGACCTTGTCGCCGTGCGCCTTGCGCGCCTTCTCCAGGACGTAGATGTACTGGGCCACGGTGCGGCCTACCTCCCACGGATGTGATGTCCCCGAATGCCGTGTTTACGATCGACCACGACGTCGGGCTTGCTCTGGACCGCGCTGTCGGTGTCACGCCGGCCACGCGGTGCGGCGGAAGCGCCGTCGTCAATCCTGACAGGTCCGGCCCGGCCCGCCCACATCACCCTCCGCCGGAGCCGACGCCGGGGAGCCGACGCCGGAGCCGGCGCCCGCACCGGCCGGGTGGTCATGATCACCTTTGTGTTTTCGTCCCGCGTCCCGCAGGGCAGTAACTGTGCCACTGGGGGTTAGGCACCGCGGCTACGCTCAGTACGCTCAGCGGTGGACCACCCGTCATTACCGGAGGTGCACTGATTGTGACCGTACGTAGCTCGTTCGTGGTCGTTGCGAATCGCCTGCCGGTCGACGAGGTGACCACAGCCGAGGGACGCCAGTGGCGGCGCAGCCCCGGAGGTCTGGTCACCGCCCTGCATCCGGTGCTCGCCCAGCACCAGGGCACCTGGGTCGGCTGGGCCGGCGGTGTGGGCGCCGCGCCGGAGCCGTTCGACCTGGAGGGCATCCGGCTGCACCCGGTACCACTGAGCGCGGAGGAACTCGAACGCTACTACGAGGGCCAGTCCAACGCCACGATCTGGCCGCTCTACCACGACGCGGTGGAGACCCCGGCGTACAAGCGCCGGTGGCGCGAGGCGTACCGGCTGGTGAACGCCCGGTTCGCCGAGGCCGCGGCCGAGGTGGCCGCCGAGGGCGCCACGGTCTGGGTGCAGGACTACCAGCTCCAACTGGTACCGGCGATGCTCCGGGAACTCCGCCCCGACCTGCGGATCGGCTTCTTCCTGCACATCCCGTTCCCGCCGATCGAACTCTTCATGCAGATGCCGCTGCGCGCCGAGGTGCTGCGCGGGCTGCTCGGCGCCGACCTGGTCGGCTTCCAGCAGCGGCTGGCGGCGCAGAACTTCGTCCGGCTGGCCCGGCACCTGCTCGGCCTCCGCTACGAGGGCCAGATGATCCAGGTGGACGGCCGGCAGGTGAAGGCGGGTGCCTTCCCCATCTCCATCGACGTGGCCGAGATGGAGCGGATGGCCGTCGACCCGGCGGTGCAGGCCAGGGCCAAGCAGATCCGTACCGAACTGGGCGACCCGAAGACGGTGATCCTCGGCGTGGACCGGCTCGACTACACCAAGGGCATCGAACTTCGGCTCAAGGCGTTCCGCGAGTTGCTCTCTGACGGAAAGTTGACAGTTCCCGACGCGGTTATGGTGCAGGTTGCTACGCCAAGTCGGGAACGTGTCGAGCACTACCAGGCACTCCGGGTCAAGGTGGAACGCGAAGTTGGTCGAATTAATGGCGAATTCGGCCGGGTCGGCGTACCGGCCGTCCATTACCTCCATCAGTCGTACAGTCGCAGTGAACTGGCCGCGCTCTACTGCGCGGCCGACGTGATGATGGTGACCCCGCTGCGAGACGGAATGAATCTGGTGGCCAAGGAGTACGTAGCAACACGCGCCGACTCGGGCGGCGCCCTCGTGCTCAGTGAGTTTGCCGGCGCCGCCACCGAGCTGCGCCAGGCATTCCTCTGTAACCCGCACGACCCGGACGGAGTCAAGGACGCGCTGCTGCGCGCGGTCCACGTCGACAAGGTCGAGGCTCGGCGCCGCATGCGCATCATGCAGCGCCACCTGCGTACGCACGATGTCGGACACTGGGCCCGGTCCTTCCTCAACGAGTTGGGCGTACCCGAGACGGAGGACGAGTGAAGGTTGGTTCCCTGCTCGACGGGGGTCCCCGGACCCTCGACGGGATCGACCCCGAACTGCGGTCGGCCATCGGCCGGATCGCCCGGGTGCCACAGCTCCTGGTCGCCTGCGACTACGACGGCACGCTCGCGCCGATCGTGGAGGACCCGACCAAGGCCGTGCCGCTGCCCGAGTCGGTCGCCGCGGTGCGCGCGCTGGCCGCCCTGCCGCAGACCACCGTCGCCGTGGTCTCCGGCCGGGCCCTGCGCGACCTGGCCACGCTCTCCCGGCTGCCCAGCGAGGTACACCTGGTCGGCAGCCACGGCTCCGAGTTCGATATCGGTTTCGTCGAGCGGCTCTCCCCCGAGCTGATCGAGGTACGCACCCGGCTCCGCAACGAGCTGCGCCAGATCGTCGCCGGCCGCGGCCGGGTACGCCTGGAGACCAAACCGGCCAGCATCGCGGTACACACCCGGGGCGCCGACCCCGAGGTCGCCGCCGAGGTCGTCGCGGCGGTGGACGCCGGCCCGGCGATCTGGCCGGACGTCACCGTGACCCGGGGCAAGGAGGTGATCGAGCTGTCGGTGATCCCCACCAACAAGGGGACCGCGCTCGAACAGCTCCGCACCCAGCTCTCGGCGAGCGCCGCCCTCTTCCTCGGCGACGACGTCACCGACGAGAACGCCTTCGCCAAGCTGCACGGCCCGGACGTCGGCATCAAGATCGGCCCCGGCGAGACCAGGGCCACCTTCCGGATCGACGAGCCGGTCGACGCCGCCCGGGTGCTCGCGCTGCTGCTGGAGGTGCGCCGGAACTGGCTCTTCGGCGAACGGGCCGTACCGATCGAGCGGCACTCGATGCTCGCCAACGGGCGTACCGTCGCACTCGTCACCCCCGAGGCGAGCCTGAGCTGGCTCTGCCACCCCAAGCCCGACTCCCCGGCGATCTTCGCCGACCTGGTCGGCGGCAACCCGGCCGGCTACTTCAGCATCGCCCCGGAACGCGGCGGCCTGCCGCTCGGCCAGCGCTACCGGACGGGCACGATGACCGTGGAGACCCGCTGGTCCGGGCTGACCGTCACCGACTGGCTGGACCGGCCCTCCACCGACGGCGTGCCCACCGGCTCGGCGGTGATCAGCGGTGACTCGACCCTGGTCCGGGTGCTCAGCGGCGCCGGCCGGGTCCGGCTCGACTTCGCCCCCCGCCCCGAGTTCGGCCAGGTCGCCGTGCAGCTCCAGCCGCTCGGCGACGGGCTGCTGGTGCTCGGCTCCAACGAGCCGATCGCGCTCTACTCCCCCGGCGTCGAGTGGGAGATCGTCAACGACGGCGGCTACGAGACCGCCCGCGCGGTGGTCGACCTGGCCGCCGCCGGTGGCCAGGTCACCTGCGAGTTGCGGTTCGGCTCGCACAGCCTGGACCACCACCGGGTACCGGTGCAGGAGCGGCAGGCGGTGGCGGAGCAGCCGTGGCGGGACTGGGTCACCGGGCTCCGGCTGCCCAGCACCGCCCGGGACATGGTCGGGCGGAGCGCGCTGACCCTGCGCGGCCTGGTGCACGAGGCGAGCGGCTCGATCCTGGCCGCCGCGACCACCTCGCTCCCGGAGGAGTTGGGCGGGGTACGCAACTGGGACTACCGGTACTGCTGGCTGCGCGACGCCGCGATGACCGCGCGCGCCCTGGTCGACCTCGGCTCGCTAACCGAGGCCGAGGGCTTCCTGCGCTGGGTCGACGGCTGCGTCGAACGCACCGGCGGGCACCCGGAGCGGCTGCACCCGCTCTACACCGTCGACGGCTACGAACTCGGCGCCGAGGCGGTCATCGACACCCTGCCCGGCTACGCCGGCTCCCGGCCGGTCCGGGTCGGCAACCTCGCCAACCACCAGCTCCAGCTCGACGTCTTCGGGCCGGTCGCCGACCTGCTGGCCGCCGTCGCCGACCTGCGCGGCTCGGTACGCGACACCGAGTGGCGGGTACTGGAGAACATGGTCGAGGCGGTCTCCCGGCGCTGGCACGAGCCCGACCACGGGCTCTGGGAGGCCCGACTGCCACCCCGGCACCACGTCTACTCCAAGGTGATGTGCTGGATGACGGTGGACCGGGCGCTGCACGTGGTGCGGCGGCACGGCGACGGCGACCGGCCGGAGTGGGTGGAGCTGCGCGACCGGATCGGGCACAACGTGCTGGAGTTCGGCTGGCACGCCGGTGCCGGCGCCTACACGGTGGCGTACGGCGACGAGGAGATGGACGCCTCCTCGCTCTGGATCGGCCTGTCCGGGCTGCTGCCCGACGACGACCCCCGGTTCCTGGCCACCGTGCTGAAGGTCGAGGCCGACCTGCGCAGCGGTCCGGTGGTCTACCGCTACCGGTGGGACGACGGACTGCCCGGGCGGGAGGGCGGCTTCCACATCTGCACCGCCTGGCTGATCGAGGCGTACCTGCGCACCGGTCGGCGGTCGGACGCGGAGGAGCTGTTCGCCCAGATGGTCGACACCGCCGGCCCGACCGGCCTGCTCCCCGAGCAGTACGACCCGATCTCCGAGCGCGGCCTCGGCAACCATCCGCAGGCCTACAGCCACCTCGGCCTGATCCGCTGCGCCCTCCTCCTGGACAACATGCTCAAGTCCTGACCCCCTCCGGGGGGTGATCGGTGATCGCGCGCTACCTCGGGGTTGGGGTGGGGGGGCGGCGGGCGGGGGGGGGGGGCCCCCCCCCCCCCCCCCCCCGCGGGTTGTGGTGGTCGGGCGCCGTCCCTCGGTGTTGGAGGGGCCGCACGGAGTCTGTGCGGCCACTACAACCCGAAACCTGCTACGCGCTCCCCGACGCGGAGGAGGGAACCGCGGCGAGGGTGGTCGCCACGTCACCGAAGACGACCACCGCCGGGGGGCGGAAACCCGCCGCGAGCGCCTCTGCGGCTACCGCGTCCAGGGTCGACCGGAGCACCCGCTGGCCGTGGGTCGTGCCCTCCTGTACCACCGCCGCCGGGGTATCCGGCCGCCGGCCGTACGCCCGCAGCGCGGCGGCGATCGCCGGGAGGTTGTTCAGCCCCATCAGCACGACCAGGGTGCCGCGCAGCCGGGCCAGCGCCGACCAGTCGACCAGGGAGTCGGGATGCTCCGGCGGCAGGTGCCCGGAGACCACCGTGAACTCGTGCGCCACGCCCCGGTGGGTCACCGGGATGCCCGCGGCCGCCGGGGCGGCGACCGAGCTGGTCACCCCGGGGACCACGGTCACCGGTATCCCGGCGGCCGCACAGGCCAACGCCTCCTCGCCACCCCGACCGAAGACGTACGGGTCGCCGCCCTTGAGCCGGACCACCCGGGCGCCGGCCAGGGCACGGTCCACCAGTACCCGGTTGATCTCCTCCTGGGCGGCGGCCGGGCCGTGCGGGATCTTCGTGGCGTCCACCAGCTCGACCTCGGGGCGGAGTTCGTCCAGGAGCAGCCCGGGGACCAGCCGGTCGGCGACAACCACGTCGGCCTCGGCGAGCAGCCGCCGGCCGCGGACGGTGATCAGCTCGGGGTCGCCGGGACCCGCACCGACCAGCGCGACCCGGCCGACGTCTGCGTCTGCGTCGGTGGCGACATCGGTGTGAGTGCTGCCGGTGTCGTGGGCGTTGCCGTTGTCGTGAGTGCTGCCGGTGTCGTGGGCGTTGCCGGTGTCGTGGGCGTTGCCGGTGTCGTGGGCGTTGGGTGGGTTGGCGTTCCGGGGGCCCGGGTGCGCCCGTGCGGCGCCGTCCGAGGCGCCGGCGGTGTCGGTGGGGGTGACGCCGTCTGGGCCGGGCAGCGGGGGTGACTCCGCCGCGACACCGGAGAGGGCGCCGGTGATCAACTGCTCGCGGATCGCGTCCCGGACCGCCATCGCGCGACGCGGGTCACCTCCGCCGAGCACGGCGACGGTGAGCGGACCGTACCGGGTCACCGCCGGGGTCCAGGCGGTCGCGGCGTCACGGTCGTCGGCGCGTACGCAGAAGATCTGCCGCTCGAACGCGGCGGCGCTGACCGCCTCGGCGGCGAGCGGATCGTCGACCGCCACCTGTACCAGCCAGACACCGTCCAGGTCGGCCGGCGCGTACTCCCGAGCCACCCATTCCAGCCGGCCCGCGTCGACGTGCGCCCGCAGCGCCGGGGTCAGCTCGGGGGCGACCACCACCACCCGGGCCTCCGCCTCCAACAGCGCCGGCACCCGCCGGGTCGCCACCGCCCCGCCGCCGACCACCAGCACACGCCGGCCGGCGAGCCGCAGCGCAAGCGGATACATGATCATTTCTCCGACACTCCCGCCGCGTCGAACGTGGCCACCTCGTGCAGCACCCGCACCGCACCGGCGACCACCGGATAGCCAAGCAGGGCGCCGGTGCCCTCGCCGAGCCGTAGGCCCAGATCGATTATCGGCAGCAGGCCCAGCCGGTCCAACCCGGCGGTCGCGCCCGGCTCGGCCGAGCGGTGCCCGGCGACCATCGCACCGACCGCGTCCGGGGCGAAGGCGGCCGCCGCGAGCGCGGCGGCGACCGCGCTCACCCCGTCCAGCAGCACCGGGACCCGTCGGGCGGCGCCGCCCAGGACGAAACCCGCCAGCGCCGCGTGCTCCAGGCCACCGACCGCGGCGAGCACTCCGAGCGGATCGGCCGGATCGGGTACGTGCCGGGCCAGCGCCGCCCGGACCACGGCCACCTTGCGGGCGTACGTGACGTCGTCGATCCCGGTACCCCGGCCGGTGGCCTCGGCCGGGTCGATTCCGGTGAAGGCGGCGATCAGCGCGGCGGCGGCCGTGGTGTTGCCGATCCCCATGTCACCGGTGAGCAGGATCCCGGCCCCGGAGTCGAGCAGTTCGTGTGCGACCCGGATGCCGGCCTCGACCGCGCTGCGTGCCTCGTCCCGGGTCAGGGCGGGCCGGACGCTCATGTCCCGGCTGCCGTCCCGCACCCTGGCGCTGATCAACCGGGGAGCCGACCGCCCCGACCGCTGTGCCGGCACCTTCACCTGCGGCAGCGGGGTGGCCACCCCGACGTCGACCACGGTGACCGTCGCGCCGATCTGCCCGGCGAACGCGTTCACCACCGCACCGCCGGCCAGGAAGTTCCCCACCATCTGCGCGGTGACCTCCTGCGGCCACGGGCTGACCCCCTGGGCGTGCACGCCGTGGTCGGCGGCGAAGATCGCCACTGCGGCGGGCTCGGGCAGCGGCGGCGGACAGACGCCGGCCAACCCGGCCAGCCGGATCGAGAGTTCCTCCAGTGCGCCCAGCGAACCGGCCGGCTTGGTCAGCCTCCCGTGCAGGTCCGCAGCCGCGGCCATGGCCGCCTCGTCGAGTGGTCCGATCCCGGCGAGGGTGGCGTCCAACATCATTCCTCCAGGATTCCGGCCAGCGCGGCCACGAACAGGTCGGTGGTGGCAGTGTCCCGTACCGCGAGGCGCAGCCAGTCGGGGCCCAGCCCCGGGAAGGTGTCCCCGCGTCGTACCGCGAAACCCCGGTCGCGCAGGGCCAGCCGTACCCCGGCCGCCCCGGGCAGGTGCACCAGGACGAAGGCGCTGGCCGGGGTACCCGCGACGCGTACCCGGGGAAGCTCGCCGAGCCGCCGGACCAGGTACGCCCGCTCGACGGCGAGCCGGGCGGCGATCCGGTGCTCCGCCTCGACGGCAGCGGGCGTGGCGCAGGCCGCCGCTGCGGCGAGCGCGGGGCTGGAGACCGCCCAGAGTGGCTGTACCGCCGCCAACCGCTCGACCAGCTCGGCCGGAGCGAGCAGGTAGCCGACGCGGAGTCCGGCCAGTCCCCAGGTCTTGGTGAGGCTCCGCACGACGACCAGCCCCGGGATGTCGCGCCGGCTCGCCAGCGACTCGGGCTCGGCGATCCCCCCGACGGTGGAGTCGCCGGTGATCGTGGAGTCGGCGAATGCCTCGTCGACCACCAGTACCCGGCCGGGGCGGGCGAGGCCGGCCAGTACGTCGGCCGGGTGGAGTACCGAGGTGGGGTTGGTGGGGTTGCCGACGAAGACCAGATCGGCGTCGGCCGGCACCAGCTCGGGGTCCAGCCGGAAGTCGGTCTCCGCCGGCAGCAGCACCCGCTCGACCCGGTGCCCGGCCGCGCGTAGCGCCGCCTCCGGCTCGGTGAACTGGGGATGCACCACCACCGGCCGGCAGGCGTCCCGGAGCGCCCGGGCGAGCAGCACGAACCCCTCCGCGGCGCCGGCGGTGAGCAGTACCTCGTCGACCGGACGGCGGTGCCGGGCGGCGACGGCGGCCCGGGCCGGGCCGGGATCGGGATAGGCGGCCAGTGTCTCCAGCGCGGCGACGACCGGTTCCCGCAACCAGACCGGCATCGGGTGCCGCTGGACGTTGACCGCGAGATCCACCAGACCGGGAGCGAGTTCGACGTCGCCGTGGTGGCCCAGATCCGGCCCGTGCCGGTCGAGCTGATCCGGCGTGTGCCCGCCGGGCTGGTTCGCGGCGTCCGGGACGGCCTGGTTCGGGGCGTGCGGGCCGGGTCGGTGGTGGCCGGGATCGGGCCCGACGGAGGGCGCTGCGGGGGCGGGCCGGTGCATGGGCATGATCCTGCCGGGCGTCGCGGCACGGGGGCCAGTGCCGTCCCGGAGCGGATCGGGAGTGGTCGAACCGGCCGGCCCGGAGACTCGGAGATTCGCGAATCTTTATCATGTTTTACCAAGATTTATCATAGCTTGGAAACGTGACCAACCCCACCACCCGCTCCGCCTCTGGTCGACTCGTACCCCTGCTCCGTGCCGGCCTCATCGCCGGTGTGGTCGTCGCGGCGGCCTTGTTCCCGTTCGTCGCGGTCGGTGGGCTGGCTGCCAAGGCCGGCGCCGACCTGGTGGAGAAGACCCCGGCCGACCTGCTCGCCTCCTCGCCCGCGCAGACCAGCTACGTCTACGCCGCCGACGGGACGACCCTGATTACCACCTTCTACGAGGAGCACCGGCGGTACGTGCCGGTCTCCCAGATGTCGCCGTACATCCAGCAGGCGATCGTCGCCTCGGAGGACTCCCGGTTCTACGAGCACAACGGCGTCGACCCCAAGGGCGTACTCCGGGCCTTCGTCGCCAACCAGCAGGCCGGCGGGGTGTCCCAGGGCGCCTCGACCCTGACCATGCAGTACGTCCGGATGGCCCTGCGGGACAGTGCGAAGACGCCGATGGAGGCCCGGCAGGCCACCGAGCAGACGCCGCTGCGCAAGCTGCGGGAGATGCGACTCGCCCTCGACCTGGAGAAGGAGACGACGAAGTCGCAGATCCTGGAGCGCTACCTCAACTCGGCCTACTTCGGCCACCGGGCGTACGGCATCTACTCGGCGTCGGAGATCTTCTTCTCGAAGCTGCCGAAGGACCTCACCCCGGTCGAGGCGGCCACCCTCGCCGGGCTGGTGAAGGCGCCGACCACGTACGACCCGGCCAGCTCGGACCGGAGAGCCGCCACCGACCGGCGCAACTACGTACTCGACCGGATGCAGGCGATGGGCTACCTCTCCCCGCAGGCCACGGCGGCGGCGAAGGCCGAGCCGATCCAGCTCCGCCTCAGCAACCCGCCGAACGACTGCGTCTCGGTGCCGGAGGAGCGCAACAGTTGGGGCTTCTTCTGCGACTACCTGAAGGCGTGGTGGGCCGCGCAGCCGGCCTTCGGCAGCAACACCCTCGAGCGCCTCGACAAGCTGCGCCGGGGCGGCTACACCATCGTCACCAGCCTGGACCCGAACATGCAGAAGGTCGCCGACGAGCAGGTGCAGGCCGGCGAGTCCACCGGCAGCCCGTACGGCCACGGCCTGGTCGCGGTCGAACCCGGCACCGGGTACGTCCGCTCGATGGCGGTGAACCGGTCCTACTCGCTGGACCAGAGCGAGAACGGTCCACACTCCGACCCGAGCAAGCGCAGCCGGATGAAGGGCAACTACCCGAACACCGTGGTACCGCTGCTCGGCGGCGGGGACCTCCCCGGCTACCAGGCCGGCTCGACGTTCAAGATGTTCACCATGCTCGCCGCGCTCGACGCCGGCCTGCCACTGAGCACCTCGTTCAACTCGCCGCACCGGTTCGTCTCGATCTATCCGGACGGCAGCGGCGGCCCGACGGACTGCGGCGGGTACTGGTGCCCGTCGAACGCCAGCGGCGCGATGAGCGGCAACCAGACCATGTGGTCCGGCTTCGGCAAGTCGGTCAACACGTACTTCGTCTGGCTGGAGCAGAAGGTCGGTGCCGAGAACGTGGTCCGGCTGGCCGAACGGTTGGGCCTGCAGTGGCGTACCGACATCGACAAGCGGCAGGCGTCCCCGAGCCAGGCGAACAAGTGGGGCTCGTTCACCCTCGGGGTCTCCGACGTCACCCCGCTGGAGATGGCGAACGCGTACGCCGCCGTCGCCGCCGAGGGACGGTTCTGCGAGGCGCTGCCGGTCAGCTCGATCGTCGGGCCGGACGGCACCCCGGCGACCTACCGGAGCGGTTCCGGGATGGATCTGGAGATCGCCCTCCCCCGGTGCAGCCAGCAGGTCAGCGCCGACGCGGCCCGGGCCGCCACCGACGCCGCCCGGTGCCCGACCGGGGACACCCCGGCCCGGGGCTCCTGCGGCGGCTGGTCCACCGCCGACCGGGTGCGGGGCATCGTCGGTCGGCCGGTGGCCGGCAAGACGGGTACCACCGACAGCGACCGGGCCGCCTGGTTCGTGGGCTACACCCCCGAGCTGGCCGCCGCGAGCTTCCTCTCCGACCCGGACAGCCCGATGAACCCGGTCGGTTCGGGGCCGGCGAACAAGCCGATCGACGCCGTCGCCGGGTTCCTCAAGGGCGCGCTGAAGGACCAGCCGGTACGCCAGTTCAACCCGCCCTCGGACGAGATCACCAGTTGACGGGCGCGCGCACGGCGCTCCGTACGACGGTGAGCAGCCGGTTCACCAGGGAGGCGCGCGGAGTGGGTGGTCATGGTCAGTGGCGGTGCAGGTCGGCGGCGACCAGGGACCAGACCTCCAGGTCGACCCGGCCGCTGTGCACGTACCCGGCGTTGCGCAGCAGCCCCTCGTAGGTGAACCCGGCCTTCTCGGCGACCCGTCGAGACGCGGTGTTGCCGGGGGCAACCCGTAGTTCGAGACGCTGGAAGCCGTGCTCCAGGATCAACGCGACGGCTATCGCGTCGACCGCCTCCGCGGCCATGCCGAAGCCGCGCGCCTCCGGCGCGACCGCGTACGACACCTCGGTGACCCGGCCTCCCCAGTCGGTGCGCTTGGTCCACAGGCAGCCCACCAGCCGCTCGTCCTCGCGCCGGATCATGCCGTAGTGGTCGCCGTTACCGCTGTCCCGCCGTTCCTGGGCCATCTCCGTGCACCAGGCCTCGGCGTCGATCTCGCCGAGTTCGCGCTGTAACGGCAGCCAGCGCCGGGTCTGCTTGTCGGCGAAGATCGCCGAGACCGCCTCCGCGTCGGTGCCGCGCAACGGCCGTACGTGCACCCGTGGCGTCGACACGGTCAGGGTCGGAAAACGGCGCACCGCCACCTCTCCGCTCATTCCGCCGACTCACCCCATTCGCCGCCGGGTCGCCTCCCGACCGTGTCCCACCGGCCCGGCCGGCTGCCGATCCGGCCGTGCCGAACCGCCCACTCGGTCACATCCGCCACCTCATCTCGGCTCATCCCGCCGGGCCCCACATCCGGGCAGAACAATGGCTCCCGGTGGCACCGACCCGTCCAGCGGGCCGGGGATCTGACCCGTCCAGCGGGGCCGGGGATCTTCTCCCCGGGTTCGCGGGCAGCCACCCGCCCGGTCACCGACCGGTTCACCCCACCGGTCCGCCAGCCGGACTGCTCGGCACCGCACCGGCGCCCCGATCGGAGCCGGTCGTCCCACCCGGTCCGGCGGCCTCCGCGGCCGGCTCGGTACCCGTCCGGGCCGCCCCGGGCGCCGTACCCGATCCGTCACCGGGCCGGGACGGGGCCGGCCGGTCCGTAGTGCCTCCGGGCACCGGCTGCTCGTCGACGGGTACCGGTCTCGGACGTGGCGCGGCCACCGCTGCGGGAGACTCCACCCCGCCGGCCGGCCTCGGCCGGGTCTGCGGTGTCGGTCCTGAACCGGGTGCACCGACGGGGCGACCGGTTGGCCCGGGGCGACCGGCCGGTGCCGGTGGCGACACCGGAGCAGCCGGCCCGACCGGCCCCGACGGTGAGACCGTGGCCGGGGGTGACACCGGGGCCGACGGTGAGATTGGGACGGCCGACGAGACCGGTGCCGAGGGTGAGTCCGGGGCGGACGGCGGCGGGATCGGGGCGGAGGGTGAGACCGGACCCGGCGCCCCGGCCAGCGCGGGTGACACCGGCGCGGTCGGGCCGGTCG
The DNA here is from genome assembly GCF_036421995.1 of Plantactinospora veratri. Classification (NCBI taxonomy): domain Bacteria; kingdom Bacillati; phylum Actinomycetota; class Actinomycetes; order Micromonosporales; family Micromonosporaceae; genus Plantactinospora; species Plantactinospora veratri. The sequence continues at coordinate 125,434 of NZ_JAZGQL010000004.1, read as the reverse complement.
GGCCCGAGGGCGGAACCGGTCCGACCGGCCCGGCTGCTGCCCCGGCCGACGGCACGGCGGCAGCGGGGGTGGCCGGGACGGCCGGCGACACCGGAGCCGGGTTGGCCGCAGCCGGGTTGGCCGGCACGGCCGGCGACACCGGAGCCGGGGCCGGCACGGGGGTACCTGCCGCAGCAGGCGTAGCCGCCGGGGCAGCGGTACCCGCCGGGGCAGGCGTAGCCGCCGACGCGGCGGCGACCAGGCGGCTGGCGATCACCGGGCTGCTGGCCCAGTGCAACATCAACTGGGAGGCGTGCACCCGGCGCCAGACGAACCCCTCCGGCGGGCCACCGCCCCAACTCCACGCCGGGGTCTGCCCGGCCCGTGGGGTCAGTACGCCACGGTGCTGCTTGTAGCCGATCACCCGGGCGCCGATCCGGGCCACCGGGGTGTCCGCCCGCGCCGTCGCCTCGCGGTAGCCGACCACGGTCCGGTCCAGGCTCGCCCCGCTGGCGTCCAGCACCCCGCACATCGGGCGGCCGTCGAACTCCCGGGCCAGCCAGAGCAGCCCGGCGCCCTCGGCGATCACGGGTCGGCCGGTACGCGCCAGTTCGGCGACCGCGATGCAGAGCCGGCGGTTCGCCGACAGCTCCTCGGCGTACGTCTCCGGCAGCGCGCCGCCGATCACCAGCGCGCCGGTGTTCGCCGGCAGTTCCTCGTCGCGGAGCGGATCGAAGGGGACCACCTCGGCACCGGCCGCCGCCAGCAGCTCGGCGGTCTCGGCGTACGAGTACGACAGGTTCGGTCCGCCGGCCAGCGCCACCACGGTGCCCGTACCCGCGGCGGGCACCTCGCCGACCGGCCCCAGCTCGGCGAGCGCCTCCGCGGCCGACCAGGCGGTCACCGGTACCCGGGGTGCCGACCGGGCCAGCGCCAGCAGCCGGTCGAGGTCGACGGCTCCGGCGACCGCCTCGCCGAGCCGCCGCACCCCCCGGTACGCCTCCACGCCGCGCTGCATCACCGGCACCACGCCGTGCTGCCGGGACGGCAGTACGGCGGGCAGGTCCCGTCGGCGCAGCGCCCCGAAGACGGGTACCCCGATGTCGTCCAGCGCGTCGCGGAGCAGCTGCTCGTGCCGGTCCGAGGCGACCCGGTTCAGGATCACCCCGCCGAGCCAGAGCATCTCGTCGTACGCCCGGAAGCCGTGCGCCAGCGCGGCGACCGACTGGCCCATCGAGCCCACGTCGACGACCAGCACGACCGGGGCGCGCAGGGTGGTGGCGATCGCGGCGGTCGAGTCGACCTCGGGCCGGCCGGCCAGGCTGTCGAAGAGCCCCATCGTGCCCTCCACCACCGCGATCTCGGCGTCGGCGGAGCCGTGCGCGAAGAGCGGGGCGATCCGCTGCGAGCCGACCAGCCGAGGGTCGAGGTTGCGGCCGGGCCGCCCGGCGGCGAGTCCGAGATAGGCGGCGTCGGTGTGGTCGGGGCCGACCTTGAACCCGGCGGCGTCCAGCCCCCGGGCGGCCAGCGCGGCGAGCAGGCCGACCGCGATCGCGGTCTTGCCGTGTCCGGACGACGGTGCGCTCACCACTACGCGCGGGGTGGCGATCATGGTCGGCTCCTCGGGGCGCGGTCACCGGCCCGTGCGGGCGGTGCGGAGGTTCTGGTACGGACGGTGGTGGTGCGAGGGACGGCCCGGCCCGACCCGTCGATCGAACCGACGCGCGTGAGGATACCCGGCACCGCCCGCCGCGCCGGCCCGCCGAGCCGGCCACCTGGGAAACCGCCGGACCGGTCCGGGTAGCCTCGTGCTGTGTACCGGTTCCTGCTCACCCCCCGCTGGCTGGGCATCCTCGCGCTGACCCTGGTCGCGGCCGCGGTGATGGTGCTGCTCGGCAACTGGCAGTTGAGTCGCTACCAGGAGCGGGCCGCGACCAACGAGCGGATCGACGAGACCGCGACGCTGGCGCCGGTACCGGTGGACCAGGTGCTGCCCCGGCCGGGTGGCGCGGCCGGCACCGTCGGGCGGCCGCCGCCGGCCGGCGCGGCCTGGACCCGGGTCACGGTCACCGGGCGGTACGACAGCGCGAACGTGATCCTGGTCCGCAGTCGTACCGTGGAGAGCAGGGTCGGCTTCGAGGTGCTCACGCCGCTGCGGCTGGCCGACGGCAGTGCCGTGCTGGTGGACCGGGGCTGGATTCCGCCGCTCCCCGGCGGGAGTGCGCTGGCCCGGCCCGAGATCCCGGCCCTACCCTCCGGTGAGGTGACGGTGGTGGGCCGGGTGCGCCTGTCGGAGAGCAAGCCGGATGCGGTCACCCGGCGGGACGGCCGGATCGAGACGCGGCGGATCGCCGTACCGACACTGGCCCGGGAGTTGCCGTACCCGGTCTACTCGGCGTATTTGCTGCTCGACGAGCAGACCCCGGCCGCCGACCCGGCCTTCTCCGCGATACCGATCCGGCACGAGAACGACTGGCAGAACGGCGGGTACGTCGTCCAGTGGTGGCTGTTCGCGGCGCTGACCCTGGTCGGCTTCGGCTGGGCGGCCCGTCGGGAGGCCCGCGGCGACACGACCGACGGCGACGGGAACCGGGACCTGGCCGCCGGTCCGGACCGGCGGGACCAGCCGGCCGCCGCACCGAGCCCCTGAGCCTGCCGACGGGCTGACCAGCGGTCGGGCGCCGGGCATCGACGTACCGGGAGCACCTCACGGTGGCGGCGGTCACGGTCCGGGTTAAGGTCTGCGGAACGGGCCGGGGCACTGGGGAGGAGCCGGCAATGAGCGTGGACCCGACCGGAGCGCCGGACGTACCTCCGCCGCCGACCGATCCGTGGCCGACCGACGCCTCCGTTTCGCCCGGCTATCCGCCGCCGCACCCCCCGGGCGATCCGCTGACGCCGACACCGGGCTATCCGGGGCAGTCCTATCCGGGCGGAGGCGGGCCCGGCGGTGCGGCGTGGCCGCCCCCGACCGGGTCGGAGCCGGTGGTCGCGCAGATCGGCGAGATCGCGGTCACCTCGTCGACGGTGCGCACCCCGAGCGGCGACCTGCCGCTGGCCGGTTCACAGTGGCACGTCGCGGACTACTGGCAGAGCGAGCAGAAGACGCCGACCTGGGCGATCGTGGTGGCGGTGGTCGGCTTCTGCGTGCTGACCGTGTTCAGCCTGCTGTTCCTGCTGGTCAAGGAGACCGTGCACCGTGGAACCGTGCAGGTGACGGTGACCAACGGGCTGCGGCAGTACGTCGCCCGGATCCCGGTCACCGACCAGTTCCAGGTCCAGCAGATCCACCAGCAGGTCAACTACGCGCGGTCGCTGGCCGCGATCTGAGTGGCTGCCGGGCTGTCCCCGGTCAGGCGCCGTAGCGGCGCTGCCGGCCGGCGTACGACCGCAGGGCGCGCAGGAAGTCGACGTACCGGAAGCCGGGCCAGTACGCGTCGCAGAAGTACAGCTCGGAGTAGGCCGCCTGCCAGAGCAGGAAACCGGACATCCGCTGCTCACCACTGGTCCGGATGATCAGGTCGGGGTCGGGTCGCCCCTGGGTGTAGAGATGCGCCGCGATGTCCTCGGCGGTGAGCCGCTGGGCCAGTTCCGTCGGGGAGGTACCGGCCCGGGCCGCCTCGTCCAGCAGGGAGCGGATCGCGTCGACGACCTCGGCCCGGCCGTCGTAGCCGACCGCGATGGTGAGGTGGAATCCCGCCCCACGCTCGGCGGTCGCGTCCCGGGCCAGCTTCAGCGCGTGCCGGGTCGAGTCGGGCAGCGTGTCGAGCCGGCCGGCGAGGTGCAGCCGCCAACGGCCGGGCCGTTCGGCGAGCCGGGCGGCGACGATCCGCTCGACCACCTTCATCAGGTACCGGACCTCCTCCGTCGGCCGTTTCCGCAGGTTGTCGGTTGAGGCGACGAAGATCGTCACGTGTTCGATGCCGAGGTCGGCGCACCAGCCGAGCACCTCGTCGACGTGCTCGGCGCCGTACCGGTGACCGACGCTCGGATTCTCGAAGCCCTGCTTCCGGGCCCACCGCCGGTTGCCGTCCATCACCATCGCCACGTGCCGGGGCAGCGAGCCGCTGGCCAGTTGCGTCCGCAGGCGGCGGGCGTAGAGCCGGTAGAGCGCGTTCCGGAAGATCATTGCCGAACCGTAGCAACCGCCGACCAGTCGCCGGTGGATCCGCGACGGCGGTCAGGCGCTGCGGTGACCTGCATGGATGGCCCGTACGGTGTCGATGGTGTCGGCCTCCGCCGCGCTCTTGTCGTCGCGGTAGCGCAGCACCCGGGCGAAGCGCAGCGCCACGCCGCCCGGATAGCGCGGGCTGCTCTGCACTCCGTCGAAGGCGATCTCCACAACCTGTTCGGGGCGTACCCGGACCACCCAGTCGCCACGCTCCACCGCCAACTCCTGGAACCGCTCGGTCTGCCAGCGCAGCAACTCGTCGGTCAGCCCCTTGAAGGTCTTGCCGAGCATCACGAAGCCGCCGGTCTCGGGATCGCGCGCGCCGAGGTGCAGGTTGGAGAGCCAGCCCTTGCGCCGGCCACTGCCCCACTCGACGGCGAGCACCACGAGGTCGAGGGTGTGTCTCGGCTTCACCTTGACCCAGGCGGCGCCTCGCCGCCCCGCGTCGTACGCCGCGTCCGGCGCCTTGACCACGATGCCCTCGTGCCCCGCGTCGACGGCGGCGGCGAACGCCGCCGACGCCTCCTCGACCGTATCGACGGTGATCCGCTCGACGAGCTGTGCCGAGGAGACGGTACGGGCCAGCGCGGCCCAGCGCTCGTGCCCCGGCGCGTCGAGCAGGTCGACGCCGTCCAGGTGCAGGATGTCGAAGAAGTACGGCGTCAGCACGACACCACCGCTGGTGTTCGCCGCCGCGGCCACCGCCGGAGCGACGACCGTCGGACGCTCCGGGGCGGGGATCCCGGCCGGTGCCGTTCCGGAGCTGCCGATCCGGGGCACCTCGGAGATGTCCACCGGCCCGACCGCCCGTGCCGACCCGGCCGTCGACGACGCGACCGGCGCTGCCCCGAAACTCCGGGCGCCGCCGGTGACGGGCGCACCGCCGTCAGCTTCCGCCCCGCCCGAGACACCGCCGCCGGCTCCCGCCTCGTCCGACGCACCGTTGCCAGCGGCCGGCCCGCCGGGCGCGTCGCCGATCGCTTCCGGCGCGTCCGGTGTACGGGCGGCCTCGTCCCGCACCGCCCGGCGCGCTCCCCTGGTGGCCGCCCGGCTCGCGGTCTCCTGGAACGGTCGTGGCCGGCCGGATGGGTCGAGTGCGATCGCCTCACCGTCGAGCACCAGCTCGCGGGCCGGCAGGGACCGGACCGCCGCCACCACCTCGGGAACCCGGGTGGTGATCTCGTCGAGGCTGCGGGTGAAGACCGCTATGTCGTCGCCGGAGCGGTGCACCTGGATGCGGATGCCGTCGAGCTTCACGTCGACCACCGCCGGCAGTCCGACCGCGGTCAGCGCCTCCTCGACCGAGGCCGCGCTCTGCGCCAGCATCGGCGCGAGCGGCCGGCCGACCCGCAGCGCGAACCCGGTGAGCGCGCCCGAGCCGCCGGTGAGCGCCGCCGCCGCGACCGTCTTCAGATCGCCGGCGAGCAGCAGGGCCCGGCGGACCGTCGGCAGCGGCACCTCGGCCGCCCGGGCGATCGCCTCGGTCAGCAGCCCGGCCTGGGCGCCCTGCCGCAGCTCCCCGCTGAACAGGCCGAGCAGCAGCCGCCGCTCCTCGACGGTGGCGGCACCGAAGAGGGCGGCCAACAGCTTACGGCGGCGCTGCTGCGAGCCCGGCCCGCGCACCTCGGCCAGCTCGGCTATCGCCGCGTCGACTTCGGCCACCGTCAGGGTCGGCTGCTCGGCGGCCGGCGGCAGCTCGCGGAGGCTGGCGTAACCGACCCCGGTCTGCCGCTGGCGCAGCTCTCCGGCCAGATAGCCGGAGCCGGCGACGAGTTCCTCCGGGGCGAGGTTTCGCAGCGCCTCGGCGAGCAGCTCGACCTTCGCCCGCCGGCCGGAGGTGGCGGCGACAGCGGCGGAGGTAGCTGCCAGGTCAACGAAGCGCACGGCTCCATCCTGGCAGCCACCGCCGACATCCTGCCGGCCGGCCCGCCCTCATCCCCCGGCTGAGCTGGGCGGGGACGCTCAGGCCGGGGCAGGCTCCTCGATGCGTAGGCCGCGGGCGCGCACACTGTCGGCCACCCGGGCGAGGGCGGCATCGAGCGCACAGAGAACGGTGGAAAGCTCGCCGAGCTGGTCCCGGAGCGCATCCTCGGACCACGCGGAGACGTCGACGTCCCGCAGCGCACTGACCGCGGCGTCGAGCCGCGCGATGGCCTCGTTCGTACTCATGTTCGAAATCTTACCGCCTCGGCGATCCCGCCGGGCGCTTTCTCCGCTTTCTTCCCGCGAACCTCCGATCGTGGGACGAGTGGGCTATCTTTCGGGTACGGACATCCATCCGTCCTCTGTCCACACTCCCCTCCAGCCAGACGCGGTCCGTTCCCGGACCCGGGCTCCGGCGAGACCCCTCCGGAGAGTCATGACGAACGCCATCCTCCGCCCAGGCAGACGGGTCGGCGCGGCCGCCGCCGCAGTGCTCGCCACGCTCGCGCTCACCGCCGCACCCAGCCCCGCGCACGCCGCCGCGCAGCCGCAGTTGCAGATCTCCAGCGCCGTCGACGCGACGATCGACACCACCGGCACCACCATCGGCTTCCACCTGCGCAACACCGGGGACGCACCGGCCACCGACGTCGGTGCGGTCTACGACGCCCAGCCCACCACCGACGACGTCATCTTCGTGGTCCCGGCCGGCCCCGAGGACTGCTACCAGTCCCGCAAGGCGGCGGACTGCCGACACGGCGAACTGGCGCCGGGGCAGGAGCGGCTGGTCCAGCCGTTCATGCTGCGCAGTGGTCCGAACGCCCGGCCGGGCCCGGCCGGGGTCGTCCGGGTCAGCGTCACGGGCCAGGGTCCCGACGGCGCGGTCTCGGCGACGTACGAGCTTCCGGTGACCATCCGGGCCACCGGCTCGGGGCTGGTGGCCGAGATGGAGGACCTCGGTTCCGAAGCGCAGCGGGTCGGCGGCGGTGACCGGCGTCCGCTGCACGCCACCGTCTTCAACTTCGGCACCGGGACGCTGCCCGGCTTCCTCCTGACGATCACCCTCCCGCTCGGGGCGACCTTCGTCGAGCGCTACGGGGACTGCGTCTACGAGGACGACCTGCCCGGCGAGCCGCCCACGGGCTACGTCTACGGTCCGCAGCGGGTGACCTGCCAGATGCACCTGATCCTGGAACCCGGTGCCGGGGTCGCCTTCTCCGACCCGGTCTCCGGCGACGCGGCGTTCAACGTCGTCTTCGGCAAGAACCTGCCGGGGCCCGCCGAGGCGACCGGGCGGTTCGAGGTCGGCGAGCTGGACCAGCCGCTCCCCGAGGCCCAGCGCCGGGCGGGAGCGCCGGCCGGACCGTCGCTGGCCGACAAGGTCGCCGAGCTGCGGACCAGGGCGGAGCAGCGGGCCAGGGCGGAGCAGCCGGCCGGGACCGGGCAGCCCGACGGAGTGAAGCGGACCACGCCGAGGCAGGCCCGGACCGGCACCACCGAGCCGTCCCCGGCGGCCGTCGGGGCAGCACCCAACGTCGACCAGTTCAGCATCTGGACCAAGCCCAACAGCCAGGATCTGGAGGTACGGGCAACCGAGGTCACCGGTTCGGTCGGTGACACCGTGGAGGTGCCGTACACGATCACCAACCACGGGCCGTCGGACGGCGGCGCCGCCTGGCGGATCGTCGCGCCGAGCGGCACCGTGCTGCTGCCCAGTCAGTGGTGCACGTTCCGCGACGAACAGGGTGAGCAGGTCGCCGAACTGACCGAGGTCGACTGCGGTACCGAGAACCGGTGGCTGGCGACCGCCTCCGGCGAGGGCGTGGTGTCGTCGGTCGTACGGGTGAAGATCAAGTCGACACCGGGCACGAACGGCAAGATCACTATCCGCGGCCTCGGCCCGTCGAAGGAGACCGGGCCGAAGAGCAACAGCGCACAGCTCCTGATCAACCAGCCGGGCGGCGGTGGCGGCGCGGACGGTGACGACGGGCTCCCGATCACCGGGGTCCGGACCGGTCCCATCGCCGCCGTCGGTGGCGGCGCCCTGCTCCTCGGTGCGGTACTGCTGCTACTCGGCCGGCGGCGCCGGTCGGCGGCACCCCCGTCCGCCGAGTAGCCGTAGGGACGCCCGGCGGCAGGCATCGCCGAGACGGGCGTGTCCGGGGGTCGTGACCGGCGATCCGGTCCCGACCCCCGGGGCAGGTCAGGGCCCCGACCCCCGGGGGGAGGTCAGGCCCCGACGTCGGTCACGAGGCGGCCATAAGGACGGTCAGGCGGCGGCCTCGGCGACCTTGGCCAGCAGCAGCGCCTCGGCCAGGCAGACCCGGGCGAACTCGCCCAGGTGCAGGCTCTCGTTCGGCCCGTGGGCCCGCGCGTACGGGTCCTCGACCCCGGTGACCAGGATCGCGGCGTCCGGGAACATCCGGCGGAACGTCTCGATGAACGGGATGGAACCACCCACACCCATGTCCACCGGCTCGACGCCGTCCCAGGCGGCCCGGAAGGCGGCCCGGGCCGCGTCGTACATCGGACCCGAGGCGTCGATCACGCACGGCTCGCCGTCGTGTTCCAGCGTCACGGTGACGGTCGCCCCGTACGGGGTGTGCCGGCGCAGGTGCTCGGTCAGCGCGGCGTACGCCTTCGCGGCCTGGTCGCCCGGGGCCAGCCGGACGCTCAACTTGGCCTTCGCCGACGGGACCAGTGCGTTCGGCGCCTCGGCGGTCGGCGGTGCGTCCAGCCCGATCACCGAGATCGCCGGCTTGTTCCAGAACCGGTCGGTCAGCCGGCCGGTGCCGATGAACGAGACCCCGTCGAGCATTCCGGCCTCGGTACGCAGCCGCTCCTCCGGATAGTCGACGCTGGCCCCCGGCGCGCTGACCAGCCCCTGCACCGCCACGTCGCCGGCCGGGTCGTGCAGGGTGGCGAGGAGCCGGCAGAGCGTGGTCAGCGCGTCCGGTACCGCCCCGCCGAACATGCCGCTGTGCACCGCCTGGGAGAGGGTACGGACCTCCACGAAGCAGTTGACGATGCCGCGCAGCGAGGTCGTCAGCGCCGGTACGCCGATGTCCCAGTTGCCGGAGTCGGCGATCACGATCACGTCGGCGGCGATCTCGTCCCGGTGCTCGACGAGGAGCCGTTCCAGCGAGTCGGAGCCGTACTCCTCCTCGCCCTCGACGAAGAGCACCACGCCGACCGGGAGCGCGTCGCCGAAGGCCCGCAACGCGGCGACGTGGGCCAGCACGCCGGCCTTGTCGTCGGCGGCGCCCCGTCCGTAGAGCCGGCCGTCACGCTCCACCGGCTCGAACGGGTCGCTCTGCCAGAGGCTCAGGTCGCCGACCGGCTGCACGTCGTGGTGCGCGTACAGCATCACGGTCGGTGCGCCGGGTGGGGCGGGACGCCGGCCGATCACCGCCGGCTGGCCGCCGGACCGGACCACCCGCACGTCGAGGGAGCAGCCGCGCAGCAGTTCGGCGACCGCCTCGGCGGACCGTTCGACCTGGGAGTGGTCGAAGCCGTCGAAGGCGATGCCGGGGATCCGGACCAGCCGCTCCAGGTCGGCCCGTACCCCGGGAAGCTCGCGCTCGATCGCGGCACGCAGTTCAGACTCGGTGCGGATAGTCGTGGTCATGGCAAAGATCGTATGCGCCGCCGGACGAGGCTGGTCGGCGGAGTCCCTGGGCCCTGCCCGGCCGAATGCCGCAGACCTCGCTCGTCCGACTTCCGCGGACCCGTCCCGTTCGCCGAGGTGGGGCGCGCCGAGGGTGGGGCGCGCCGAGCGGTGGCCGCCGAGCGGGTGCTACCGGGCTTCGTCGCCGCCCGGTTCCGGTCCGTCGCCGTCGGCCCCGGTGCCCGGACCGGCGGAGCCGGCCGCGCCCGGCTTGCCGCTCCGGCGGGTACGCCCGGCGGCCCTGGCGGCGGCCTCGCCCGCCGCGTTCGCCCAGGAGCGGGCCCGGCCCGCGCCGCCGCCGGCCCACTCGCCGAGGTCACTGGCGCCGTCACCGAGCCGGCGCAGCAGACCGACCAACGGGTCCTGGGATCGTCCGAAAGCCTCCCGGTACGACTCCGCCGCCGCCTTGATCTCGGCGGAGACCGAGGTCAGGTCGTCGTCCTCCCGGCGCGGATAGTCGCCACCGAGCAGCCGGGCGTACTCGCCGGAGTCGACCCATCGGCGCAGGTCCGCCGCCCGGGCCACCGGCACCGGGTGGGTACTCCAGGCGGTCATCCGGATCTTGTGCAGGCTGTCCCGGAGATCGCCGCCGCCGTCGTACTCGGAGGCCTGCTCAAGGAAGGCGGCCGTGTCGATCTGGCTCAGGTCCCCGCCGCCGGCCAGCTTCATCAGCACCCGCAGCGCCGCAGCCGGGTCCTGGCCGGCGAGGAGCCCGGCCCGGTCACCGGAGAGTTCCGCCTTGCGCCACCACTCCAGCATCGCGGCGATGATCGCCCGGAGTGCGAGCGCGCCGACCGGCAGCCAGCTCAGGTTGGCCGCCCACCGGGTCAGGATGGTCAGAATGGTCTTGTAGACGGCGTGCCCGCTGCCCACGTGGCCCAGCTCGTGGCCGAGCAGGAAGCGAAGCTCGTCGTCGTCGAGCTGGTTGACGGCGGCCGAACTGATCACGATGAACGGCCGGTCGAGCCCGATCGCCTCACCGGTCAGCCACGGCGAATGGGTCACGAAGAGTTCCGGCAGCTCGGCCACGTCCAGCGCCGCGCCCGCCTCGGCGTAGAGCCGGTAGACCCGGGGATACTGCCGGTGGTCGACCCGGATCGCGGCGGCCAGGTAGGAGAGCCGGAAGCCGCGCTCGTTCCACATCCCGAAGAACGCCTTGACCACGTCGTCGAAGCCGCGCAGCTCACGCAGCGCGGTGAGCGCGCCCCGGTCGGCCGGATGCTCCCAGGCGCGGGAGCTGATCCCGCCGAGCGTCAACCGTCGTCGGGCCGGAGTGGGACCCGTACCCTCGGTCGTCATGGTGTCCCCCCGCCCGCCGCTGCGTCGGCCTCTCCTGCCGATCGTGCCGTAGCGATCCGGATACGTCCATAAGCGGACCAGGGTCAGTCCGTCACCGGACGCGGACGAAGGCGGGGCCGTCCAGCGCCGAGCCGGCGGCGCCGTCCACCACCAGGTCGGCCCGTTCGACGGTACGGTCCGCGGCGAAGTGCGCCCGCTCACCACGACGCCAGACCGTGAGCCGAGGTTCCAGCGCGGCGCCGTCCCGGGCCAGGGTACGGTGCCGGCACAGCTCCGCCGGTGCGGTCACGAAGACGGCGAGGGTGAGTTCGGCGGCGATCACCGCGCGGGCGCTGGAGACTCCTTCGACGATCACCACCGGGGCGGGCGGCAGCAGCGTCCAGTCCGCCCCGAAGCGGCCACGGGTCCAGTCGTAGCGGCGGTAGCGTCCCGGGCGGCCGGCGCGCAGCGGGGCGAGTATCCACTCCTCCAGCCGGGGCCAGAAGGTGAACTGGTCCGCCCAGCCGTCGAGCAGGTCGTCGGTGTGCACCACCGGAGTCTTCGGTCCGTCGGGCGGCGGGTTCCGTCCGTCGGCCGGGGCGGCGGACGGCCCGTCGGCGGACCCTAGGTCGTCACCGAGCGCCGGGGCGGCGTCGAACGCACCCGCCAGCCGGCTGGCGAAGACGGTCTTGCCGGCCCCGCTCGGCCCGTCGACGGCGACCAGCCGGGTCCGTCCCAGCCGGGCCGGCCGGCGCAGGATCCGGGCCGCCAACTCGGCGTACGCCTCGACCACGGGTGACATCCGGCCGACCCTACTCCGGGCTGACCTGGGCCGGGAGACACTGATCCGGTGTCGGAGCAGGATCGGGGGGTGGCCGCGCTGCTGGCTCGCTCGCGTGTCGGGGTACGCCGGCTGACGCCGTTGGAAACGCTCGCGGCCGGACGGCGCGGGGCGCTGCTGGTGGACACCCGTACCGATCCGCAGCGGGCGGAACAGGGCGAACTGCCGGGAGCACTGGTGATCGACCGGACAGTGTTGGAGTGGCGACTCGATCCGGCGAGCGGGTCGCGGATCCCGGAGGCGGTCGGTTACGACGTCGAGGTCGTGGTGGTCTGCCGGCAGGGTTACAGCTCCAGCCTGGCGGCGGCCAGCCTCCGCTGCGTCGGCTTGTGGCGGGCGACGGACCTGATCGGCGGCTTCGAGGCGTGGCGGCGGGCCGGGCTGCCCTGTGCCGACGGCCCGGCCGACGTGCGAAGGTGATCCCCCGCCCGTCGGCGCGGACAGCCCTGACGCCATCGGCACGACGCCCGGGCCACCTGTCGACGAGGGGACTATCTCGTCGGAACCCGCGGGGTCGGGGCGGGGGCCGGGGGCGCGCCCGGGGGGACGAACGGTAGCCCGGCCGGTGGCCCCTGCTCGACGAGCCGCCACAGGGCGGTGGTGTCGAGGTGCTCCTCCACCAGGTCGCCGAGGAGGTCCAGGGTGCGTTCCCGGGCCGCCGCGAACGAGGTGTCCGGGGCGACCTGGAAGCCGTGCCGGCCGGCCAGTCGGGCCGCTTCGGTGAGGAAGCGCCGACGAAACCCGTCCGAGGTGAAGGCGCCGTGCCAGTGGGTGCCGAAGAGGTGCCCGAGCGCGGCTCCCTCCGGTCGGCCGTCCGAATAGCGGATCAGCGGCGACGGTGCCGGGTCGGCATTGGAGACGTACCCGTGGTGGATCTCGTAGCCCTGGACCGGGACCGATCCGAACGCCGTACCCGCCGACCGCGTCACGGTCTTGGCGGCGTCGAAGGTGATCTCGATGGGCAGCAGGCCGAGGCCGGCGACCCGGCCACGTCCGCTCTCCACCTCGTCGTCGATGCTGCGGGCGAGCATCTGGAAACCGCCGCAGATCCCGAGCAGCGGTCGTCCGGCGGCCACATGTGCGTGCAGCACGTCGGCCAGCCCGCTACGGCGCAGCCAGTCCAGGTCGGCCACGGTCGACTTCGTGCCGGGCAGTACGACGAGATCGGCGGCGGCCACCTCGGCCGGCTCGACGGTCAGCCGGACCCGTACCCCCGGCTCGGTGGCGAGCGCCTCCACGTCGGTGGCGTTGGAGACCCGGGGCAGCCGGACCACCGCCACGTCCAGCCACTCACCGCCCTTCGGCGGCGCCGGTCGGCCGAGCACCCGCCCGTAGGCGAGCGAGTCCTCGGCGTCCAGCCACAGGTCGACGTGCCACGGCAGCACCCCGTACGTCGGCCGTCCGGTGAGCCGGGTCAGCATGTCGAGGCCGGGACGGAGCAGGTCCAGGTCGCCCCGGAACTTGTTGACCACGAAGCCGGCGACGAGTTCCTGGTCGGCGGCGTCCAGCAGGGCCACGGTGCCGAACATCGACGCGAAGACGCCACCTCGGTCGATGTCGCCGACCACGATCGTGGGCAGCCGGGCGTGCCGGGCCAGGCCCATGTTGGCGTAGTCGGTGTCCCGAAGGTTGATCTCCGTGGGGCTGCCCGCACCCTCGCAGACCACCACGTCGTACTCGCCGCGCAGTTCGGCGAGCGCCTCAAAGGCGGCCGTCGCCAGCCGGGGACGGAGCGTACGGAAGTTGCCGGCGGTGACGGTGTCCACCGCCCGGCCGAGCAGCACCACCTGGCTCGACCGGTCACTACCGGGCTTGAGCAGTACCGGGTTGAACCGCAGGTCGGGCGAGACTCCGCAGGCGGCGGCCTGCATGGCCTGGGCCCGGCCGATCTCCCCGCCCCGCCCGTCCGGCCCGATCACCACGGCCGAGTTGTTGGACATGTTCTGTGCCTTGAACGGCGCCACCCGGACCCCCTGGCGGTGCAGCCAGCGGCAGATACCGGCGGTGAGCACGCTCTTACCGGCGTCCGAGGTGGTGCCGGCGACCAGTAGTCCACCGCTCGCCGCTCTCGCCGACCCGGCTGGCCTCGCCGAGCTTGCCGCGTTCGCCGGGCGTGCCGACCCGACCGGGCGTGCCCCGTTCGCCGGGCGTGCCGAGGTGGCCGGGCTGACGACGGGGCCGGCAGGGCCGGTTGGGCCAGCAGGAGCCGGCGCACCCGCAGGGCTCACCGGGACCTCCGTCCTGCCGGGCGGAGCGGCTTCGCGGACGACGGCTCCATCTCGGACCGGGCGCCGAGTCGGGTCAACCGTCGGGTCAGCCAACCGGTCGTGACCCGACGCGGCCGGCTGGTCGCCGCGTACGCCACCGTCACGCCCAGTGCGGCGAGCCCGACCGCGCCGGAGAGCCGGGCGGCCCGATCGATGTGCCGCGCCTCCGGCCGAGGCCCGTCGCCGAGGAAGGGCCGGACCTCGGAACGTCCGAAGTAGACGTTACGGCCGCCCAGCCGGACGCCCAGCGCACCCGCCATCGCCGCCTCGCACTGTCCGGCGTTCGGACTGGGATGGTCCGCCCGGTCGCGCCGCCAGACGTGCCAGGCGCGGGTCCGGTCTCCCCTGACCAGCGGGGCGGCGCCGATGGTGAGCAGCCCGGTCAGCCGGGAGGGCACCAGGTTGAGCAGGTCGTCGAGGCGGGCGGCGGCGGTGCCGAAATGGGCGTACCGCTCGGACCGGTGCCCGACCATCGCGTCGAGGGTGTTCACCGCCCGGTAGCCGAGCAGACCGGGCAGTCCCGCCACCGCACCCCAGACCAGTGGCGCGACCACCGCGTCGGAGGTGTTCTCCGCCACCGACTCCACGGTGGCCCTGGCGAGTTCGGCCTCGTCCAGCGCGGCCGGATCGCGTCCGCAGAGATGGCCCAGCCGTTGCCGCGCCGCCGGCAGGTCCGCCCGGCTGAGCGCCTGGCTCATGACCGTGGCCTCCCGCCGCAGCGTCCGCCCGCCGAGCACCATCCAGGTGGCGGCGGCGACCAGCGCCGCGCGGGCCAGCGGCCGATGTCGGGTGGCGACCGCCGCCGCTCCGCCGAGCACCACTGGTACGCCGACCGCCAACGCCGCGAACCCGGCCCCCGACGTACGCCGGGGCTGGTACAAGCGCCGTTCGAGCGCAGCCGCGAACTGCCCGAAGCCGGCGACCGGATGCCCCCGGCGGGGGTCACCGAGCAGCGCGTCGAGTGCATAACCGGCGGCCAGCCCGACGGCGTTCGCCGCACCGCTGCCCAGCCACCCCGGCGCCGTGCCCCGCCTGCCGGTCCGGCCCGCTCCGGCGGGCCACATCCTGCCGCGCAAGCCCGCCCCGTCGGCGGTTCCGGACGACCCGCTGTCGGTTCCGGGCAACCCGCTGTCGGTTCCGGACGACCTGCTATCTGGCCGCACTGCGACCACCTCCCCCGCCGGAGCCTAGCCCGGCCGTCCGGAGGCCGATCGACACCTCGCTGACCAGGGTCTCCGTCGTACGGCAGGTCGGGCGCCGCCCGCACCGGCGGCGGGTCACTCCGGCACCGGATAGGGTCGCGGGCGGACCCGCGACAGCGGGGGTACGGGGCCGGGAAGCACTCCACCACCTGACATCCCGGCAATCCTGTCGACGGGAGGCGTCAGTGCTGGCCATCGAGGTGCCCATCGAGGAGGTCCGATGACCGGTGTGACGCCCGTCACCGAGGTGGCCACCGGTCGATCGACGGCTGACGCTCGGGGGGCGGGCGCCGGAGCGGAGGACGGGACGAGGCTGGACGCCGGCAGGCTGTCGGGCGCCGGCCCCGCGGTACGAGGGGGCGCCGACGCCGGGCTGCACCGGCTGCCGTCCCTGACCGGATTGCGGTGGGTCGCCGCGATGCTGGTCTTCGGTTTTCACATCGGCACCATGCAGATCGTCGCCGAGCCCGACTATCGCCAGATCGTCGACTGGGTCTTCACGCTCGGCCTCTCCGGGGTGCAGTTCTTCTTCATCCTCAGCGGCTTCGTGCTGGTCTGGTCCGCCCGGCCCGGCGACACGAAGCGTGCGTTCTGGCGGCGCAGGGCCGCGAAGATCTATCCGAACCACCTCGTCACCTGGGCCGTGGTCGTCGCACTCGGGTTCTACTGGGCCGACGCCGTCAACGTGAAGGCGGCGCTGGCGAACCTCTTCCTGGTGCAGGCCTGGATCCCGGTCGACGGCTATTTCTACAGCGTCAACAACGTCAGTTGGTCGCTCGCCTGCGAAATGTTCTTCTATTTCTCGCTGCCGTTCGTGCTCCCGCTGATCCGCCGGATGCGGGCGTGGCAGCTCTACGCCGTCCTCGTCGCCATGCCGCTGCTCATCCTGCTGATGTGGCCGGGCCAGCAACTGCTGCCGGAGACCGCCCGCTGGTGGTTCACGCAGATCTTCCCGGTCGTACGCTCCTTCGAGTTCTGGATGGGCGTCGCCGCCGCCGAACTCATGCTGCGGGGGAAGTGGCGAGGGCCCGGTCTGCTCGTCTCCACCGGGCTCTTCGTCGCGATCTGGGTGGCGTCGATGGAGTGGATCCGCGCCGAGCTCTGGACCACGGTGCTGGCCTTCGGTTACGTCCTGGTGATCGCGAGTGCGGCCCGGGCGGACACCACCGGTCGCTGGTCCCCGTGGCGGTCCCGACCCCTGGTCTGGCTCGGCGAGGTGTCGTTCGCGTTCTATCTGGTCCACGTGTTCCTGATCAAGGCCGTCTTCCGTTTCGCCGGGCACAGCGGCGGGTTCCCGGGCTGGCAGGGGCCGGCCGTCGCGCTCGCTCTGCTGGTGGTGAGCCTGGTCGCCGCCTGGTCGCTCTTCCGGTTCGTCGAGACGCCGATGATGCGGCTGCTCAATCCCCGGCGCCGGCCCCGAACCGCACCGCTGCCGCCCGACGTCGTACGGCAGCGGCAGCGGCAGCCCGACCAATCCGGTGCGGCGGCTCCGGACACCGTTTCCGGACCAGCCGGGGCGGAGCCGGCCGGGGCGGCTGCCGGAGCTGAGTCGGTGTGGACCGAGCCGGTGAGCGCGCAGGGCCAGCCGAGTCCGGTGCCGTCGCCTCGCCGGGAACAGGAATCTCGGAAAGATGTCGAGAACCGGTCACGGGTGAGGGCCGAGCTTGGCCAGCCCATGAAGCGTCCGTGATCTGCGTTCGCGGCACGCCCTGACGACGGTGCATTCCGGCCGCCGCCTCGCGTTTCGGGTGGGGAGATCGGCCAGTGCCGCGACCGACCTCCCCACCCTCGGCCGGCCCGGACGGCGGTGCGGAGGCGACCACCGCGTCTGTCCGGGCGACCCGCTGTCCGGCCAACTATCGGGCCGGACCGCCGGACCAGGCATTGTGCGGCCGGACCCCTTTCCGACCGGAGCGCCTGGACCGGATGTGTGCTGGGTTCAGACGGATACCGGCATTCGGCCACGACCACGTCGGCCACGACCGGTGCCGCCGGTCTTGCCGAGGTCCGTGGTGTCGACGTCGGGCCCGTCCCCGAACTCCTGCTCGTCCTCGTCCGCACCGTTGGTGCCGGTCCCGACCTCGTCACCCCCCAGATCGACCGCGTCGATGCCGCCCAGCCCGTCGGCATCGACCGGCGGACGGTAGCCCGTGCCGGTCGAGGAGGTGATCGCCTCGCCCGGGCCGGTCACCTCACCATCGGGCAGCCCGTCGAAATCGATCCGCCCGTCAAGATCGGCACGTCCGTCGAGATCGGCGGAGAGGTGCAGCGGATCGAAGCCCTGACCCGACGGAACCGGCAGACCCCGATAGTCGCCGTCGTCGTCGAACGGGCGCTCGTCGGGGAGTACCGGCGCTTCGTCGGGCGAGACCGATTCGGTGGTCTCGCCGTGCACCCGGGTCTCGGCCTCGGCCTCCTCCATCGAGGAGGTCGCCATCGAGGGTCGGTTACGGGCGAACCGCCCTCTTCCCCGGGCCAGGTCGTGGCCGACGGCCACCGCCTCCAACTCGTACATCGTTCGGTGGTTGCCCGCGTCGTCGGTCCAGTCCCGCGTGTACAGCCGGCCGACCACGACGACCGGGTCGCCGACCATCACCGAGGAGGCAACGCCCTCGGCCAGCTTCCGCCAGCAGTTCACCCTGACCCGCAGGCTGTTGCCGTCGACCCACCGGCCGCTCTCCCGGTCGAGGCGACGGGCGGTCGAGGCCACCTTGAAGTTGGCCACCAGCGTGCCGCTCTGGGTGGTACGCCGCCATTCCGGAGCCGTCAGCACATTGCCGACAACTGTTACGTATGTGTCGAACATCGTCCCTCCACAGGGATCCAGTTGTTCCCGTCCGAGCCGACTCGACCGACAGCCTCGCCCCATACCCGTCAAGCCGCCAGCGTGGGCCGGCACACCTGTGGACAACCCGGCGCCCTGTGGAAAAAGCCCTGATCAAGGACCGATCTGGTATTGCCGAGTAGCGTCGGCGACGTGGAACCGGACCTGCTCGGACCGCCCTACGAGCGGCAGACGATCGACCTCGGCCACGACGCGGAGGGACCGGTGCTGGCCACCCTGGTCCGACGCCGGGCCAACCGGCCGAGTGATCGGGCCGTGCTCTACGTGCACGGCTTCGTCGACTACTTTTTCCAGACCCACCTGGCGGACTTCTTCGTCGAGCAGGGCTGGCACTTCTACGCGCTCGACCTACGCAAGCACGGACGCAGCCTGCTGCCGCACCAGACGCCGAACTTCTGCCACGACGTCACGGAGTACTTCCCGGAACTCGACGCGGCGGCCCGGATCATCCGCGAGACGGACGGCAGCCGGACGTTGCTGGTCAACGGACACTCGACCGGCGGCCTGATCACCGCGCTCTGGGCACACCAGCGCAGAACCGACGGAATCGTCGACGGGCTCTTCCTGAACAGTCCGTTCTTCGACCTCAACCTGCCCTGGCTGGTCCGCCGGCCGGCCCTGGCGATGCTCGCCCGGGTCAGCCACCGGATGCCGTACCGGACCGTCCCCCGCCGGCTCTCCGCCGTGTACGGCCACAGCCTGCACGCCGAGCACCGGGGCGAATGGAGCTACGACCTCACCTGGAAACCGGTCGACGGTTTCCCGGTCCGGGTCGGCTGGCTCGCCGCGATCCGGCGGGCGCAGCGGCAACTGCGAGCCGGGCTGGAGATCCCGGTACCGGTTCTGGTGAGCATCTCGGAGCGCAGCTTCCGGGGCCGGACCTGGCACGACTCCGCCACCGGGTCGGACGCCGTACTCGACGTCGAGCACATCGCCCGGTGGGCGCCGAAGCTGGGCCGGCACGTGACACTGATCCGGTTCGACGGCGCCCTGCACGACCTCACCCTCTCCGGGCCGGCGGTGCGTCAGCGGGTCTTCACCGAGTTGGCCCGCTGGGCCTCGGCTTACGTCGTTTCGAGCCCCGCACCGGCGGCCGCTCCGGCCAGTCCGTCGTCCCGCCGTCCCCCGACGAGCGCTGCCGGGGCACCCGGTACGGACCCGGCTCCGACCCCGAGGCGGCCCGCCACCGACCCCGTTCGGGCTCGGGTTCCGTCTCCTGTTCCCGATCAGGCTCCGGAGGGCCACCGTGCCACCGAGCCCGAGGCGCCCCGGACGCCGGCCGGGGATCGTCGTCCCGCCACCGATCCGGCTCAGGGCCGGACTCCGGCCCCGGCCGAGAGTCGGCTCGCCGCCGCCCCGGAGCCGGACCCGGCTCCTCCGCTCGACGCGCACTCCGCCACCGGTCCGGCTCCGGTTCGGTCTCAGGTTCGGGCGCCGGTCCCGGGGCACCGCCCCGCCAGCGCCCCGCCTCCCGGAACGGCTCCGCCTCCCGGAACGACTGCGACTCCGGCCCCGGCTCCCGGAACCGCGCCGGCTCCCGGAACCGCTCCGGGTCCTCCCGGCGCGCCCCCCGGGACCGCTCCGGTCCCGGCCGAAGGTCACGGTCCCGCTCAGGGCCCGGCCGGCGATCCGGCTCCGGAGCCGGCTCCTCCCACCGGTCCGGCTGCGGCTCCGGCTCCGGCGTCGTCCGGTACGGCGACCAGCCGCCCTGCCGCCACACCAGCAGCTCGCGACTGAGCAGGTTCTGGTCGCCCGCGAAGAAGATCCGGTCCACCGCCCGCCGTACCTTCTCCATGCCCGGCCGGGACGCCGTACCAGTGACTATCACCACGTCCCGGGCCGGCACGCCGACGACCAGCTCCCCCGGCACGGAGCGCTCAAGGTCCTCCCAGACCTCGGCGGCGAGCAGCACCGTGGATTCCAGTCCGCCGAACGAGAGCATCGGCGCGGGCGGCTGCCCGTCGATCCGCAGCCGGGGCAGGAGCCGGTAGAGATTGTCGACGGCCACCTGCCGCAGCTCGGCCTGGCTGATCTCAAGCTCGTCAAGGTCATCCCAGGTGACCAGGCGATTACCGTACGGCGGTCCGAACGAATAGCCGACGTCGAGGTCCTGGGTGAAGTCTTCGAGCAGGTGGTTCTCGCCGTACCTGGTGTCTTCGGTGGAGACCAGGAGCGGCAGAAACATTGTGCTCGTCAACTGCACGCTTCGAAACCTAGTATGTGCTGGCCAGATCGTCACGTCCTCGTCGAGGCGTTGTCCCGGCAACGGTAACCTGCGGGGGCACACGACCAGGTTCCCGCGCCCGTAGCTCAGCGGATAGAGCAGCTGCCTTCTAAGCAGTTGGTCGCAGGTTCGAATCCTGCCGGGCGCGCCTCCTCCGGGCCCACGGCCCGCGCGAGCCACCCCGCGAAAATCGGCACTCCGGCACCCGCGAAAAGCTCACGTACCCGGCCCGTGTCCCGTCGGCCCGGAGCGGGACCGCCAGCGGATTCCGCCGATGGCTGAAGACCTCCGCTGACAGCGTAAGCCGTCGATTCTTGCCGGCGGCCGTCACTAGGTTGCTGGCATGACTGACGTTGCTGGCACGACTGACCTGCACACCCCACAGGCTCGCGGCGGGGAACAGCCGCACGGCACCCTCGACGACTCGGTCTACAGCCGGCTGTTGCGGGAGCGCATCATTTTCCTCGGCAGCGAGGTCACCGACGAGGTGGCCAACCGGATCTGCGCCCAACTCCTGCTGCTCGCCGCCGAGGACGCGGAGCGGGACATCAACCTCTGGATCAACTCGCCGGGCGGGTCGGTCTACGCCGGCATGGCGATCTACGACACCATGCAGTTCATCGACAACGACGTCTCGACGGTGGCGATGGGGATGGCCGGGTCGATGGGTCAGTTCCTGCTCTGCGCGGGGACGCCCGGCAAGCGGTACGCGCTGCCGCACGCGCGGATCATCATGCACCAGCCGTCCGGCGGGATGGGTGGTAGCGCGTCCGACATCGCGATCCAGGCCGAGCAGATGCTGCACACCAAGCGGATGCTGCTGGAGATGATCGCCCAGCACACCGGGCAGACCTACGACCAGGTCGTCCAGGACGCCGACCGGGACCGCTGGTTCACCGCGACCGAGGCCAGGGAATACGGCTTCATCGACCGGGTGGTCAGCGGCACCGGCCGGGTCGCCGAGTCCACCGGTACGCCACGGTGAGCCGACTCGTCAGCGGATCGTCGCCTGCGGGCTGCGGGGCCCGGCCGCGCCGACGGCACCGTCCGGGTCCGTATCCCGGTTGTCCGCCCCGTGGCCCCGGCACTAACGTCGCGGCGTGCTGATCCGCGAGTTCACCGAGGCCGACTGGCCTCGGGTGTGGCCGATCGTCCGAGACGTCGTACGGGCCCAGGAGACGTTCACCTACGACCCTCGGATGACGGCGGAGCAGGGATACGACATCTGGGTCGAGTCGGCGCCGGGGCTGACCGTGGTGGCGGTCGAGGAGGACCGGCTGCTCGGTACGGCCAAGATGGGCCCGAACCGGCCCGGTCCGGGCGGCCACGTCTCGACCGCCAGTTTCATGGTCGCCGCCGACGCCCGGGGGCGCGGCGTCGGGACGGCGTTGTGCCGGTACGCGCTGGACTGGGCGAGCCGGCACGGGTACTCCGGCATGCAGTTCAACGCCGTGGCCGAGTCCAACCGGCGGGCCGTCGCGCTCTACCGGCGGCTCGGCTTCGCCGTGGTGGGTACGGTGCCGGGCGCCTTCGCCCATCCGACCCTGGGCCGGGTCGGCCTGCACGTGATGTACCAGGAACTCTCGGCGCCGGCCGTGACGCGGATTTCCGATTCGCTGTCGGGGGGCCGTCCTACGATGCCGACATGACGCGACCGACGGAGGCGACCCTCGCCCCTGGCACCGAGTTCACCGCCGACTTCGAGGTGACCGGATGGGACGAGCAGCCCTACGACGAGCCGGCCGAGGGCGGCACCCTGGCCAGGGTGACCGTGCGGAAGTCCTTCCGGGGCGTGATCGAGGGGACCAGCGTCGCCGAGCTGCTCACCGCGGCGAATCGCGGATACGTGGCGTCGGAGCGCTTCACCGGCAGCATCGACGGTCGGCACGGGACGGTCGTCTTCCAGCACGGCGGCCTGGACGCGGACCCTCCGCGTACCTTCGGGAACATCGTGCCGGGGACCGGGACCGGCGAGTTGACCGGGCTGACCGGGACGGTCACGTTCCGGCGGGACGAGTCCGGGCACAGCGTCCGGCTGGTCCTCGGCTGACCGGGTCTCGCCCGGAACCGGCCGTGACCACGATGCCCGGCCCGGTGCGTGGCGGCCCGGCCGAGTTGACCGTACGGCGGCACCTCGGGACAGTGGTTCGATGACGGGCAGAGCCGACGAGGTACGAGACGGGGTCTCGCTGACCAACCTCGACCAGCCGCTGTTCGACGGGGCGGACGCCACCAAGCGGGACCTGGTGGACTATCTCGACGAGGTGCGCGACCCGCTGATCGGCCAGCTGCGGGACCGGCCGCTCTCGGTGATCCGGGTGCTCCGGGGCCAGCCGCCGTTCATGCAGAAGAACGTTCCGCGTTACACCCCGTCGTGGGTCTCCACGGTGACGCTGTGGGCGGAGGCGTCCCGCCGCGAGGTGTCGTACGCCCTCTGCAACGACCGGCGCACCCTGTTGTGGTTCGGCAACCAGCGGGCCGTGGAATACCACCCCACCCTGGTCACGGCGGGGCGGCGGGACCGCCCGACCCACCTGGTGCTGGACCTCGACCCGCCCGCCCCGGACACGTTTCCACTGGTCGTGAGCGCCGCCCACCTGGTCCGACAGGTGCTGGACGAGGCGGGGTTGTCCGGGGTGGTGAAGACCAGCGGGGCGAAGGGGGTGCACGTCTTCGTACCGGTCGATCCGGAGGCGCCGATCGAGGACGTGGCCGCCGCGACCCGGGCGCTGGCGGCCCGGGCGGAACGGTTGGATCCGGCGCTGGCGACCACGGCCTTCATCCGGGAGGACCGGGGCGGGCGGGTCTTCGTCGACTCGACCCGGTCCGGCGGCGCGACGGTGGTCTCGGCGTACAGTCCCCGGCTCCGGCCGGGGGTGCCGGTGTCGTTTCCGGTGCCGTGGGAGGAGTTGGACCGGGTCACCCCGGCCGACTTCACCCTGCGTACGGTGCCGCGCCTGCTGGCCGGGCACGACCCGTGGACCGAGCGGATGCCGGAGCCGCAGCGGCTCCCGGCCGACGTGGTCGCCGAAGGGCACACCATCCCGGTCGCCCGGGTGCAGGCGATGCACGAGGGCAAGCGCCGGGCTCGCGCCCGCCGCGCCGCCGAGGCGGACTGAGACCGACCCGTACGCCTTCGACCGGTGTTCGGTGGACGGGACGGGGGGGGGGGGGGCCCGCCCCCCCCCCCCCCCCCGCCCCTCCCTCGCGCGGCCCGTCGCGCTTCGATAACGGACAGGGGCCGACCGGGTACGCCACCCGGTCAGCTCAGCGTGCAGGCCGTTCCGTTCAGGCTGACCGAGGCCGGCCTACCGGTGTTGCCGGTGTGGCTGGCCTGGAAGCCGATCCCGACCGACGCGTTCGGGGCGATGGTGCCGTTGTAGCCGGCGTTGCGGGCGGTCACCGCACCGCTGTTCGGGCTGTAGGAGGCGTTCCATCCCGAGGTGATGGTCTGCCCGGCCGGCAGGGTGAAGGAGAGCGTCCAGCCGTTGATGGCCGAGGTGCCCCGGTTGGTGATGGTGATCGCGGCGGTCAGTCCGCCGCTCCAGGCGTTCACCGTGTAGTTGACCGCGCAGTCGCCGGCCGGCGGTGGGGTCGGCGTCTGGGTGGGCGGCGGCGTGTTGGTCGGCCCGGCGGTCGGGGTCCTGGTCGGGGTCGGCGTGGCGGTGGGTGGCGGGGTGCTGTCCAGCCCGAAGAAGCGGATCGCCTCGGCCGCGTTCACCGGCAGGTTGTGCGGCACCCCCTGCATGCTGATCGCCTCGACCGGCGCGGTCGGGCCGCTGCCGCCGTACCGGGTACGGGTGTGGCCGGACTGCGGCGTGTCGGTGAAGGTCGGGGTCTGGCTCAGCCCGTGCACGTTGGTCCACTGCTTGATCTCTTCGCCGAAGTTCGCGTAGCGCAGCGTCTCGTCGTTGGTGCCGTGCCACAACTGCATCCGGGGTCGGGCGCCGCTGTAGCCCGGGTACGCGGCCCGGACCAGGTCGCCCCACTGCTGGGCGGTCCGGATGATCTGCCCGTTGGCGCACTCGCTGTTCCAGGTGGAGCCGCCGGTGGTGGCGAAGCAGCTGTGCGGCACACCGGCGAAGGCGGCCCCGGCGGTGAAGACGTCCGGATAGTTGCCGAGCAGCACGTTGGTCATCATGCCGCCGGAGGAGACACCGGTGGCGAAGACCTGTCCGGTGCTGTAGCGCTGCTGCACGTACCGGACCATCGACATGATCGAGACGGGGTCGCTGCCGCCGTCCCGGCGCAGCGCCTGCGGGGAGTAGACGTCGAAGCACTGGCCGCTGCGGGTCGCCGAGGGGTAGATGACGATGTAGCCGTAGCGGTCGGCGAGCGAGGCGAACTGGGTACCGGAGTAGAACGCGGGCCCGGTACCGGTGCAGTAGTGCACCGCGACCACGATCGCGGGACGGGCCGCCAGCCGGTCCGGCACGTACAGGTGCATCCGCAGGTTGCTGGGGTTGGTGCCGAAGTTTGTCACCTCGGTCAGCGTCGCCGCCGAGGCGGGCGTGGCCACCGTCAGGCTCACCATGCCCGCGCCGAGCACCACCGCGCTTGTCGCGATGGCGAGCGCGCGTACGAGTCGTCGCATCCCGATCCTCTCTCCACCCTGCGAGGCGCGTTCACGGAAGGCGATCCGGAGCGTCCTGCCACTTGAAACATCCCAAAGTATCAATGGGAATGTTTCAATACACAAGACATTGACCGACATGAGTTCGGCGGGATGTCGCGGCGTGGACCGACCGGTCGGCCGGCAGGGGTGGCGCGAGGTTCAGGCGGGGGTACGACCCGACGGCGGGGCGGTGCTCTCCCGGACGACGAGTTCGGTGGCCAGCTCGACCCGGTGCTGGTCCAGGGAGTGGCCGGCCGCGAGGTCGATGATCATCCGGGCGGCGGTCACCCCCATCTGCTCCAGCGGCTGGCGGATCGTCGTCATCGGCGGTCCGGACCAGCGGGTGAAGGAGAGGTCGTCGAAGCCCACCACGCTCAGCTCGTCCGGGATGCGTACCCCGGCCCGGCGGGCCGCCTCGTAGACCCCCAGCGCCTGGAGGTCGTTGGCGGTGAAGATCGCGGTGGGCGGGTCGGGCAGCGCCAGCAACTCCCGGCCGTCGGCGAGACCGCCCTCGACGTAGAGGGTGCTGATCCGCACCAGGTCGGGATCGACCGGTACCCCCGCCGCGTCCATCGCTGCCCGGTATCCGTCGAGCCGGGCCCGGCAGCAGGGCCATTCCGGTGGTCCGCTCAGCATCGCGATCCGCCGGTGCCCGAGGTCGAGCAGGTGCCGGGTGGCGGCCAGCCCGCCGTTCCAGTTCGTCGCGCCGACCGAGGGGGTCTGGTGCAGCGGCTCCCCCGTCGGGTCCAGCACGACGAGCGGGATCGACCGGGTGGCGAGCTGCGACTGCTGCGCGACGGTCAGCTCGGAGAAGACCGCGATCACCCCGATCGGCCGGCGGGTCAGCACCTGCTCGGTCCAGGCGCGCCCCGGGGTCAGCCGGCCCTGCATCTCGGTGAGCACGACGGCCAGGTCGTGCTCCCGGGCGACCTTCTCGACCCCCCGGATGATCTCCAGTGCCCAGAGGCTCTCCAGGGCGTGGAAGACCAGCTCCACGATCGCCACCGAGGTCGACCCGCCCGGCCGGCGGTAGCCGTGCTCCCGCAGGATCGCCTCGACCCGCTTCCGGGTCTCCAGCGCCACTCCGGTCTGCCCGTTGATGACCCTGGACACCGTCGGTGCGGAGACTCCGGCCATCCGGGCGATCTTGGCAACGGTGAGCACCCGGCCACGCCCGCTCCGGGCCGCCTGCGGATTGGTGCCGGTCATCGCCGCAGCCTACGCGAACATCGACCGGCGGCACCGTCCCGGCGGCGGTCGAGGCGTCCGGCCGAAGTGGAGTGACCGGGCCGCCGGCGGTTCACCGGGCGCGCGGCGGGGCCAGCCGGTCGAACCAGTTCCGGGCCGCCGCCACCCCGCCGCCGTCGCCGAGGGCCACCATCAGCGCGGCCCGCGCCTTGCCGGCCGGCAGGCCCCGGGCGCCGATCGCGCCGACCCGGGCGGCCAGCCCGGCGGGTGGCTGCAGCTCGGCCAGGTCGACCGTCCGGGTCCGGCACCGGGAGGCGACCACCACCGGGACGTCCCAGTCGGTCAGCTCGGCGATCGCGGCGAAGAGACCGGCCGGGACGTTGCCCGGCCCGGTCCCCTCCAGCACCACGCCCCGGGCGCCCGCGTCCACGACCGCCGCGAGCAGCCCGGAGTCCATTCCCGGGTACGTCTTCAGCAGCGCCACCTCCGACTCCGGTTCGCCGGACGCCTCCGGCGGCCGGGGCGGCGGCGGGCCGACCAGCTCGACCCGCTCCCCGACCACCTGGCCGAGCGGCCCGAACGGTGCCGACGAGAACCCTCGGACCGTGCTGGCGTCGACCATGCTCGCCCAGCGGGCGGCGTGCAGTTCGTCGTCCACGCAGACCACCGCGCCGACCTGGCGCAGCAGCGGGTCGGCCGCGGCGGCGACGGACGACGCCAGGTTGCGCGGCCCGTCGGGCGAGAGTTCGTCGAACTGCCGTTGCGCGCCGGTGAAGACGATCGCGCCGCGTACGGCGGCCGGGCCGGCCAGCAGGTCGGTGAGGTAGGCGGTCTCCTCCAGGGTGTCGGTGCCGTGGCTGACCACCACCCCGTCGAACCCGTCGGCCAGAATGGCCGCCCGGACCCGCCGGGCCAGCCCGAGCATCGTGCCGGGGGTGGTGTCCCAGCTCGGCTCGGCGAGCACGTCCTCGACCACCACCTCGGCGGCGAGCCGCTCCGGCGGGATCGTGCCGAGCAACTCGGCCCCGGAGGCGACGCCCTCCCGTCCCGGGCCGGTCGAGTAGGCGATGGTGTCCTTGGTGGCGAGCAGCAGTACCCGACCGGGCACGTGAAGATCCTCTCCGCTTGCGGACCCGCGCTAGGGCAGGTCGGTCAGCAACGGCAACGCGAGTACCAGCAGAAAGGTCACCGTCGCGGCGACCGCCGGCACGATCCTGCGCATCTGAACCCGCCCGGTCAGTCGGCGGTGTCGGCCCGGCCGGCCCGCTCCTCCAGCCGTTCGAGCCGGGCGACGATCGGCTGGAGTTCCCGGCGTACCGCGGCGGCCAGCAGCGCGGCGACCTCGGGGGACGGCGGGACGCTGCCGGACGGCGGCTCCGCCGGTGCCGGGGTCTGGGCCCGCAGGTGGACGTAGCCGGCCAGCGCCGCCGCCACGGCCCGGCGGGTCAGCCGCAGCTCGGCGCCGAGTGACCGCAGCAGTTGCCCGCCGACTCCGTCGGGCTCGGCGACCAGCCCCAGGAGCAGATGTTCGCAGCCGACGTAGTTGTGGCCGAACGCGGTCGCCTCGGTGACGGCCAGTTCCAGGGCGTTCGCCGCCGGGCCGCTGAAGTGCAGACCGTCGTGCGGGTCGCCGCCCGGCTCGGCGGCGGGTTGCCCGGCGAGATCCTGGAGCACCCGGTCCGGGTCGATCTCCTCGACCCGCAGCACGTGCAGGGCCAGGTTGGTCCCCTCGGCCAGCATCCCGGCGAGCAGGTGGGCGGTGCCGAGCACCGCCGAACCCTCCTCCCGGGACCGGTCGACCGCGAGCAGCACCGCGGTGCGGGCCCGGGGAGTGAAGTTCGGCAGCCGGGCGGCCAGGTCGGCGTCGTCGAGGTCGCCGAGGGCGGTCTCCCGGATCGCGGTCACCCGGCGTACGGCCTGTTCGAGTGCGCGCTGGCAGACCGCCGAGACCGGAATGCCGGCGACCCGTACCGCCTCGGCCAGCTCGTCGGGCAGGTAGACGTTGATCTTCGGCATCTCGGGCTCCTCCTGTCGACACCGGAACTGACCCCACTATAACCCCGTTGGGGTTATTAGCTACCCCCACCTTCACGGCGCAGGTCCGCCTCGTCGTCGGCGACCGGCCCGCCCAGCTCACCGGTGCCGTACGGGTCCAGGGTCTCCAGCACCCGCCGCCCCCAGCGCTCGTGAGCCGCCTGCCGGGTGACCCCGGCCGCCCGGGCGATCAGCTCCCAGGTCACCCCCCAGCGGCGCAGCCCGACGACGCTGCCGAACGGGTCGACGCCGGACGCCAGCACGATCCGGAAGTGCAGCAACTGGGACGCGATCTCGCGCTGCCGCCCGGCCGTCCCCTCCTGCTCGGCCGCCCACTCCGGGCTGCCGGGCGCCGGCCGACCGCCGATCAGCAGGTCGGCCTGTCGACTGGCCTCGTTCACGGCAGCGTCGGCGGCCGCCACGACGGCGGGGGCGATGTCCACGGTGAGCGCGGTTTCCAGGAATCGATCCATGCTGTCAGGCTAGCCTTGACACAACCCGTCGTCAAGGTGAGCTTGACGGGAATAACGCCGAGCCGTTCCTCCGGAGCCGCGCTAGGCTCGACTGATCGCCACGGCCGCGCCGCCACGACGCACGGCGTCGCCTCGGCGGTGGGGTGGCCGGAGCAGCCGGCCACGGATCGGACGGAGTGGACGATGGCGGCGGCAGGGCGGCGAGCTAGCCACGCCGAGCTGGGGAACGAGGACAGCGTCCTCGCCTGACCCCCTCGGCCCGGCTCGGCGTAACGCCCTTCGGCCCCCGGCCAGCCACGTTCCGCGCGAACGCCTCCGGACGGACACCGCGAGGACCCCGTACGGCCTCCGCCGTGCCGGGCTCCGGTACGCGTTCGCCACCCCACCCCGACAGGGCACTCCGATGCGATCTCCAGACATCCGCCGCACCTTCCTCGACTACTTCACCGAGCGCGGCCACACTCCGGTGCCGTCCGGTCCACTGATCCCGGACGATCCGGCGCTGCTGCTCACCATCGCCGGGATGAACCAGTTCAAGACGGACTTCCTCGGCGAGTCCACGCCACCCGCACCGCGGCTGACCAGCGTGCAGAAGTGCGTACGCACCAGCGACATCGACAACGTCGGCCGGACCACCCGGCACGCCACCTTCTTCGAGATGCTCGGCAACTTCTCCTTCGGTGACTACTTCAAGGCCGAGGCGATCGGGTACGCCTGGGAGCTGCTGACCCGGCACTACCAGCTCGACCCGAACCGGTTGTGGATCACCGTCTTCACGGACGACGACGAGGCGGTCGACCTCTGGCGCCGGGTCGGCGTGCCGGACCGGCGGATCCAGCGCCTCGGCATGGCCGACAACTACTGGTCGATGGGGACACCGGGACCCTCCGGCCCCTCCTCGGAACTCTGCTACGACCGGGGTCCCGCGTTCGGCCCCGAGGGCGGCCCGGCGGTCAACGACGAACGGTACGTCGAACTCTGGAACCTGGTCTTCATGCAGCACCGTCGCGGCGCGGGCGGCGTCAAGCGGGACTTCCCGATCCTCGGTGACCTGCCGAGCCGCAACATCGACACCGGGCTGGGCCTGGACCGGCTCGCCGCGATCCTCCAGGACGTCGAGACGGTCTGCGAGACCGACCTGCTCGCCCCGACCCTGCGGGTGGTGGCGGAACTCGCCGGCCGGCCGTACCCCGGCCGGGACGGCAGCCCGGAGTCGGTGTCGTTCCAGGTGCTCACCGAGCACGCCCGGACCGCCGCGTTCCTGATCGCCGACGGGGTGCTGCCCGGCAACGAGGGGCGCGGCTACGTACTGCGCCGGATCATGCGCCGGGCGGTCCGGCACGCCCGGATGCTGGGCATCGAGGAACCGGTGCTGGACGCGGTCACCGGCAGTGTGATCGCGAACCTCGGTGTCGCCTGGCCCGAACTCGTCGCCCAGCGCGGGCTGGTCGAGGCGGTCACCGCGCACGAGGAGGAGACGTTCACCGGTACCCTCCGGCAGGGTGGCCGGCTGCTCGACGCGGCGATCGGCCGGGCCCGGGAGACGAACTCCGGCCGGCTCTCCGGCGAGACCGCGTTCGAGCTGCACGACACCTACGGCTTCCCGATCGACCTCACCGTCGAGGCGGCCCGGGCCGCCGGGCTCGACGTCGACCGGGACCGCTACGGGACCCTCCTCGACGAGCAGCGTCGACGGGCCCGCGACGGCGGCCGGGACCGCGCCGCGGCGGCGCCGCACCGGACCCGGACCTACCGGGAGCTGCTGACCCGGCACGGCCGGACCGATTTCGTCGGCTACACCGACCGGCACGTCGAGACCGAGGTACTCGCGGTGCTGCGGGACGGCCGGCCGGTCGAGTCGGCCGGCGAGGGCGAACGGGTCGAGCTGGTGCTCCGGCGCAGCCCGTTCTACCCGGAGTCCGGCGGGCAGGTCGGCGACGCGGGACGGGTCCGGACCGCCGACGGCGGGCTGGTCGAGATCACCGATACCCGGTACGGGCTGGACGGCCTGCACACGCACCACGGGCGGGTCGACTCCGGTGAGGTACGCCCCGGCGGGCCGGTCGCGGCGGAGGTCGACGGCGAGCGGCGGGCTGCCACCGAGCGCTCCCACTCGGCGACGCACGTGCTGCACGCGATGCTGCGCCGGGTGCTGGGCCCGCACGCCCGCCAGCAGGGTTCGCTGGTCGCGCCCGGCCGGCTCCGGTTCGACTTCGCGCACTTCGCACCGGTCGACGAGACCGCGCTGCACACCATCGGCACGCTGGTCGACGACTATCTGCTGGCCGACCCGGAGGTGCGGGTCTGGCAGGCGAGCCGGGCCGAGGCGGAGGCGGCCGGCGCCACCGCGTTCTTCGGCGACCGGTACGGCGAGCAGGTCCGGGTCGTCGACATCGGGGACGCGTCCCGGGAGCTGTGCGGGGGTACCCACGTCGGGCACGGCACCCAGGCCGGGCCGGTACGCATCCTCGGCGAGTCCTCGGTCGGCACCGGCGTACGCCGGATCGAGGCGCTGACCGGCCGGGACGCGCTCCGGCACGCCGACACCGAACGGCGGTTGCTGGCCGAGGTCGGCCGGCTCGTCGGCGCCCGACCCGAGGAACTGCTCGGTACCCTCGCCAAGCGGCTCGACGCGCTCGGCACGGCCGAGGCGACGCTGCGCCGGTACCGGCGGGGCGAACTCGACTCGATCGCCGGGACGCTGGTCGCGGTGCGCCGGGCGGTCGGCTCCGGTTGGCTGGTCAGCGCGCGGCGTGACGACCTGACCCCCGCCGAACTCCGGACGGTGGCCAGTGGCGTCCTGGCGCGGAGTCCGGCCGGCACCCCGACGGTGGTGGTGTTGGCGACCGCGGACGACGATCGGGCGCAGCTCGTCGCCGGGCTGGACCGGACGCTGCTGGACCGGGGCGGCCGGCCCCGGGACCTGCTCGCGGAGGCGGGCCGGCTGATCGGCGGGGGTGCCGGCGGGACCGGCAACCTGGCCAACGCGGGCGGCCGGCGGGCGGAGCGGGTCGGCCAGGCGCTGTCCCGGGCCGAGGCGGCGGCGGCCGACCTGCTCACCCGGCACTCCGGCTGACCGGACTGCCAATCCGCTGCGGAGGGGCCCGCGTTGCGGCCCCTCCTCAGCGGCCGGCGTTGCGGCCCCTCCTCAGCGGCGGGCGTGCCGGAGGGCGCCGGCCAGGAAGGCGAGGCCGAGCAGGGCGAGTGCGCCGCCGGCCACCAGCAGCGGTGCCGGTCCGGCGGGGCGGCCGTCGACGCGTACCGCGCCCATGAAGTCGAGCGCGGCTATCCCGTTCAGGGCGGAATACCAGAGGGCGAGGTAGCCGGCCTGGAAGGGGCGGTGACTCCGGCTGAGCACTCCGGCCGCTAGCGCCAGCGAGGGGACGAAGAGCGCACCGGCGACCCAGGCGGCCAGCCCGGGAGCGTCCTGGGCCAGCAGCATCCGGAGCATCGGCACCAGTCCGGTCAACCCGGCCAGGGCCACCCCGGCGAGCCACTCGGCCAACATCCGGCGGCGCGGCGCCGGATAGCCGCCGAGCAGCCCGGTCAGGCCGTACTCGTGGCTCTGCGCGCCGAGCCGGGACCAGAGCAGTACCGGCCAGATCCAGGCCATCGGCAGGACCACCGCCGGTACCGCCGACAGCGGTGCCACCGCGCCGGCCACCGCGAGCAGCCCGGTCCCGAGCCACCACCAGCGGGACGCGGTACGGGCCAGTACCCGCAGCTCACCGCCGAGCAGCCGGCCCAGGCCGTCGACCGCGCGGAGCCCGGCACGGCGGCGTACCGGCAGACTTCCGGACCCCTCGGCGGCGCGCAACCAGGAGGGCGCGGCGTCGACGAAGCGCGGCCGGGCCGGCGGCCACCCGCCGACCGGAAGTGGTGCCGGACCGGATGGGAACGGTGCCGGACCGGACGGGACGGGTTGCCGGCGCCGGCCGGTCCGGGCCGGGTCGAAGCGGCCGAACCAGAGCGCCGGCAACACCGCGATCCCGACCGCGACCAGGCCGAGCAGCAGCCGCTGGCCGACGAACCCGGCGTCCGGGTCGAGCCCGGACCACTCGAAGGTCCGAAGTGGAGAGTCGAGGTACATCAGTCCCAGGCTGAACTCGCCCCCGGGTCGCAACCCCGCCTCGACCAGGCCGTCCCGCACCGACCGGGCCACCTGGTGCACGCCGAGCCCACCCAGCGGAGCATCCGGCCCCTGCCCCGCGATCGTCCCGACCATCGCCAGGAAGAACCAGACGATGTTGCCGAACCCGGCCCGCAGCGGCCGTACGGTCTCGAAGAGCACCGCGACCGCGGCGGTCGTCGCCAGCACCGGCAGGGCGAGCAGGCCGAACGGCAGCAGCAGCGCGACCGGGTCGACCGCCCGGTCCTCGCCCCGGGCCAGCTGGATCAGCAGGGCCGTACCGGCGAGGACGCCGAGCATCGAACCGAGCACCAGCAGGTTGCTCAGGAACTTGCCGGCCAGGTAGCCCCACCGGGACAGCGGCGTGGCGGCGAGCAGTTGCCCGACCCCGGTGCGCTCGTCCCGCACGACGGCACCCCGGATCACGTAGAAGCCGGCGACGGTCAGCCAGAGCGCCCCGGCGAGCGCGGTCACGGTGCCGACGTAGGCGCTGTTGTAGACGCCCCGGTACACCCCGGCGTTGACCACCACCCAGCGGTCGTCGAGGTCCGGCAGCGCCAGGTAGCCCAGGCCGACGGCGGCGGCCAGCACCACCGCGTACGCCGGGCGGCGCACCCGCTCCCGGAAGTCGGCGACGGCGATCGCGACGGGTGCGCGCAGTGCCGTGGTGCCGGGGGCGGTCATCGGGGCACCGGCCACTGGATCGGCCGGTGGATCGCGTCCAGGTAGGCGTCCTCCAGGTCGGGCGGGACCTGGCTGGCGTCCGGGCCGGGCGGCTGCGCCGACAGCAGCCGGACCCGTACCCCCGAAGGGGTCCGGACGAGCCGGCTGACCAGATGTCCGGCGGCCTGGAGCCGGGGCACCTCGGCCGGATCGGCGAGCAGCTCCCACACCCGGCCCTCGGCCGCCCGGAGCAGCTCCGCCGGGGTACCCCGGCGGCGGATCCGCCCCTGCGCGACGACGGCGATCTCCCCGGCCACCGACTCGACGTCCGAGACGATGTGCGTGGAGAGCACCACCACCCGGTCGGTGGCCAGCTCGCCGAGCAGGTTGCGGAACCGGACCCGCTCCTCCGGATCCAGCCCGGCGGTCGGCTCGTCCACCACCAGTACCCGGGGATCGGCCAGCAGGGTCTGCGCGATGCCGACCCGGCGCAGCATGCCGCCGGAGAAGCCGCCCAGCGGGCGCTTGCCGGCACCGGTCAGGTTGACCAGCTCCAGCAGTTCGTCGATCCGGCCCCGCGCCGTCCGGGCCGGCAGCCCCTTGGCGGCGGCGAGGAACCCGAGGAACTCCCGGGCGGTCAGGTGCGGATAGACCCCGAAGTCCTGCGGCAGGTAGCCGAGCACCCGGCGCAGCAGGTCCGGCCGGGCCAGCACGTCGGCGCCGTCCAAGCGCACCTGCCCGCTGGTCGGCCGGGTGACGGTGGCGGCGATCCGGATCAGCGAGGACTTGCCGGCCCCGTTCGGCCCGAGCAGGCCCAACACCCCCGCACCGAGTCGCAGCGTCACGCCGTCGACCGCCCGGTGGCCGCCCCGGTAGACCTTCACGATGTCGCGC
This sequence comes from Plantactinospora veratri, assembly GCF_036421995.1. Lineage (NCBI taxonomy): Bacteria > Bacillati > Actinomycetota > Actinomycetes > Micromonosporales > Micromonosporaceae > Plantactinospora > Plantactinospora veratri. The sequence continues at coordinate 91,041 of NZ_JAZGQL010000004.1, read as the reverse complement.
AGTTCGAACACGTCCGCACCTACTTCCCGGTCCGGACCCGGGCCCGGCCGTTGGCTGCGACGGCTTCCGCGACACGGCCGCTGGCCGGGTCGCCGGTCAGCCCGGGGCCGGTCGAACGGATGCGGTGCGGAGGAGTCGGATGGGGGTGCACTGGGGCCTCCGGGGATCGGATTCGCGCGGCTGTTCACTGGACGGGCGGGCGGGCGGACGGACGGGTCGGTTCCGCCGGGCCGGTGCCGGGAAGCCGGCGGAGTCCTGGGACGTGACCGCCGGGCCTCGGCACCGGTCCGCCGCGCCGACCCGTCGAGCAGACCACCGGGGCGGGGTCGCCGGCACGGGCAGCAGGCACCGGATTCGAGGTAGGGCTGGGCATACCCGGGGACTATCGCCAGCGGCATGGGCGGGCCCGGGCCGGCGCACTAGCGTGGTGACGTGCCCCGGCCGAGCCCCCGTACGCTGCTGGAATCGCTGACGCGACGCCGGTTTCCGCTGACCGGCTGGCCGTGGCGGGCGCTGGCGTACCTGGCCAGCACCCCACCGGTGGCGCTCGCCGCCGGGGCGCCGCTGGGGCTGCTCGCCCTGCCCTGGCTCTATCTGCTCGGCCGGGGTACCGGGATCACCGACCTGCCACTCGGCACGCTGGTGCTGCTGCCGCTGCTCGGTGCGGTGCTGGTCGCCGGGCTCGGGCCGCTGGTGGCGCTGCCGCTGGCCGAGCTGGAGCGACTCCGGCTGCGCCTCGTCGACACCCGGCCGGTCCGCTCCGGGCACCGTCCTCCCCCGGCCGCCGACCCGTGGTCCTGGCTGCTGACCCGGTACGCCGAGCCGGCCACCTGGCTGGCACTGCTGCACGCCGGGCTGCTCGGCACGGTCGGGCTGCTGCTCTCCGCCACCGGCCTGGTGCTGCTGCTCCTGGTCGTGGTGCTGATCGCCAGCCCGCTGCTGGTGCAGACCGGCGACGGCCCGATCTCGATCGGGTTGGCCAGGGTCGACACGGTCCCGCAGGCGGTGCCGTACGCGCTGCTCGGGCTCGTCCTGCTGGCCGTCTCGCCGTACCCGCTGGCGCTGCTCGCCGCCGGTCAGGGTGCGCTGGCCCGGGTGCTGCTCGGCGGCGGTACCGGGGAACGGCTGCGTACCGAACTGGTGCAGGTGGCCCGGTCCCGGGCCCGGCTGGTGGACGCCTTCGAGGCCGAGCGGCGCCGGATCGAACGCGACCTGCACGACGGGGCACAGCAGCGGCTGGTCAGCCTCACCCTGCAACTCGGGTTGGCCCGGCTGGAGATCCCGCCCGGCACGCCGGGGGCGGCGGCGGTGGCGGACGCGCACGAGCAGGCCAAACTCTTCATGACCGAGCTGCGGGAGCTGATCCGGAACATCCATCCGAAGGTGCTCACCGATCGCGGCCTGCCGGCGGCGGTACGCGACCTCGCCGACTCCTCGGCGGTCCCGGTGACCGTCGAGGTGGAGCTGCCGGGCCGGTTGCCGAACCCGGTGGAGGGGACGGCGTACTTCGTCGTCGCCGAGGCGCTGACCAACGTCGCCAAGCACGCGGGGGCGACGGCGGCGACGGTCTCGCTGCGGCTGCGGGCCGACCGGTTGACGATCGAGGTCGCCGACGACGGTCGGGGTGGTGCCGATCCGGTGCTGGGCAGCGGGCTGACCGGGTTGGCCGACCGGGTGGCGGGCGTCGACGGGAGAATGCTGCTGTCCAGTCCGCCCGGCGGGCCGACCCTGTTACGTGTGGAGTTGCCGTGCCGCCCGACCGAGAGCTGATCCGGGTCGTCCTCGCCGAGGACGGCGTGTTGCTCCGGGAGGGGCTGGCCGGGCTGCTCGGCCGGTTCGGCTTCGAGGTGGTCGCCGCCGTCGGTGACGCGGAGGCGCTCGGGGCGGCGGTCGGGGCGTACGCCCCGGAGCTGGTGCTGACCGACATCCGGATGCCGCCGGACTTCACCGACGAGGGGCTGCGGGCGGCGGTACGGCTGCGCCAGGCGCACCCGGGGCTGGCCGTGGTGGCGCTGAGCCAGTACGTCGAGCAGAGCTACGCCGCCGACCTGCTCGACTCCGGCGGCGGTCGCGGGGTCGGCTACCTGCTCAAGGACCGGGTGGTCGACGTGGCGGAGTTCGTCGACGCGCTCCGTCAGGTGGTGGCCGGCGGCACCGTCGTCGACCCCGAGGTGGTACGCCAGCTGTTGCGTCGGCGGCGCGACCCGCTGGCCCGGCTCTCCGCCCGGGAGCGGGAGGTGCTGGCGCTGGTCGCCGAGGGGCGCTCCAACGCGGCGATCGCCCGGGTGCTGGTCGTCTCCGAGGCGGCCGTCGGCAAGCACGTCGGCAACATCCTCGCCAAGCTCGACCTGCCGCCGACCGAGGAGACCAACCGCCGGGTACTCGCGGTGCTGGCCTATCTGACCGGCCGGAGTTGACCCGTCGGCGGCGGCTCCGTCAGACCTGGCCCGGGTAGAAGCCGTGTCGGGCCAGCGGGCCGATCAACTGCGCCTCCTCGTAGGCGAAGTGCGACAGCAGGGTGTCGGTGAGCAGGTCGATCGCCTCGCTGATCGGGCCGTAGTCGGTGGGGTTGCGGGCCAGGTGTACGAGCGCCGCGTCGACTCCCTCCAGTACCTCGTGGATCGCCAGGTGCTCCTCGTGCAACCGGTCCAGTACCGCCGCCAGGTCGGGCTGGCTGCGCCGCAGGTGCGGGAAGATGCCCTGGCTCTCCATGGTGTGGTGGGTCGCCACCGCGCGGCACTGCGCCTGGCAGACCCCGCCCAGGGTCCAGTCGTTGGCCCGGATCGTCATCATGTTGAGCTGGTCGCGGGCGTCGCCGACCTGGGAGGTGCCCTCCTTGACCTGCTGGAGGATGTCGCGTACCTGCCGAAGCTCCGCCCGGTAGTGGTCGTGCACGTCGACGAGGTGCCGGCCGGCGTACCGGCCCTGGTGGGTGAAGGTGACCTCGGGCGGCGGCTCCGGTGCGGCCGGCCGGGTCGCCTCGTCCAGCACGCTCTTCGGGCTGAGCCGCTCGGTCGGCGGGGCGGTCGGCAGCACACCGGTCCGCCGGGTCAACCAGTCGTTCTGGGTGGTCATGACCTACCTTCACGATCTTCTGCGGAGGTCTCGATTATCCGGCACGCCGGCCCGGGTGATCATCCGCAGGGTGTTCGGTGTGCTCGGCACGACCGTCCGCCGACCGATCGGCGCCGGCTGGGCCCGGCGGACGGTCGGGCCGGGCCGGCCGTGCTCAGTCCGGTTGGCGGGACACCACCGTCCGGAGCGCCTCGACCAGGCTGGCCGTCCGGGGGTCCGGTCCCAGGGTGACGCGGAGGCCGTTCATCACGTACCCGAAGGCGATGCCGCTGGCCGGGTCGGCGTAGCCGAGCGACCCCCCGTGCCCGGGGAAGCCGAACGCGGTCGGCGACCACCAGGGCTGGTCCGGCAGGGGCAGGCCGAAGCCGAGCGCCGGCCGGGTCGGCACCATCAGCACCCGGTCGACGCCGCTGGCCTGTTCGGCGGTGGCGGCGGCGAGAGTGGCCGCGTCGAGGATCCGGATCCCGTCGACCTCGCCGATCAGGCCGGCGTAGAACCGGGCCAGTGACGACGCCGTGCAGGTGCCGTTGACGGCGGGTATCTCGGCCGTCCAGGTGGCGGGGTCGGCGAGGTCGAGCGGCGGGTCCGTCACCATCATCGACCGGACCGTCAGCGAGGCCGGGTCGGTGTACGCGGCGAGGATCTCGCGCATCTGCTCGGGCACCGACCCGGGAGCCGGGGCCGGGGCCGGCTGCTCGACCAGCCGGCTGACCCGGTGCGTCTCGGCGGCGGGCAGGCCGACCCAGAAGTCCAGCCCGAGCGGCTTGCCGATCTCGTCGGCGAAGTACGTGCCCAGGCTGCGGCCGGAGACCCGACGTACGACCTCGCCGACCAGCCAGCCGTAGGTCAGCCCGTGGTAGCCGTGCGCCGTGCCCGGCTCCCAGACCGGCGCCTGGGCCGCCAGCGCCTCGACGACCGGGTGCCAGGCCAGCGCCTCGGCCCGGCGGACCGGACGGTCGAGCACGGGCAGCCCCGCCTGGTGGGAGAGGAGCCAGCGGACCGGTATGCCGCCCTTTCCGGCCGCCGCGAACTCCGGCCAGTACTCGGCGACCGGGGCGGCGAGGTCGAGCTGCCCGCGTTGGGCCAGCAGGTGCGCGCAGGCCGCCGGCACGCTCTTGGTGGCCGAGTAGACCACCTGGAGGGTCTCCTCCCGCCAGGGCCGGCCGGTGGTGGGATCGGCGGTGCCGCCCCAGAGCCGGACCACCTCCCGGCCGTGCCGATAGACGCTGACCGCCGCGCCGATCTCGGACCGGGTCTCGAAGTTCGCCAGGAACGCCTCCCGGACCAGCTCGTAACCGTCTGCCACCGTGCCGTTGACCACGGACATCACGCGCTTCCCTTCGCCATGAGTGGTCGCCCGGGCGACCCGCCCGGACGACGATGTCAGGGTATCCTGACATGCTTCGTCAGGGAATCCTGACAGACATATGATTGCGGGATGGCGGAGGAACTGGCCCCGGGGCACGCGAACCTGATCGGGTTCCGGCTGCCGGACGGGACGCTGAGCACCGCCGCCACCGAGCCCGCCGGCACGGTCGCCTACCGGGCCCGGTGCTCCTGCGGTTGGACCGGCGCCAGCGACTATCCGCCAGCCGACGAGGGACACTGGATGGCCGCCTCCGAGTGGAGCGGGCACGTCAAGCCGATCCTCGCCGCCACCCCGCCGGGCTGGCTGCTGAACCGGTCCGACACGCTCCGGGACAATGTCGCCGAACTCGCCACGACCTGGCCGTTGCAGGCGCTGGGCATCCTCGCCGAGGTCGAACGCTGGCAACGGCCGCTGATCGAACGCGCCGTGGTCGCGGCCCGGGAGGCCGGGCTCTCCTGGGCCGAGATCGGCAACGCGCTCGGCATCAGCCGGCAGTCGGCGCACGAGCGGTTCCGCAACGTCGTACCGGCCCGGCCGTCCGGCTGACGCCGTTCCCGGCGCCCCGGCACCGGCCGGTACGGTGGGGCGATGTCGTACCCGTCCACCCCGGCCAGCCGCCGGCGACCGTCCGGTTCGGACGGTGGCGGCTGCTACGTGGTTACCGGCGGTGGCCGGGGCGTCGGCCGGGCGATCGTCGAACGCCTGCTCGGCACGGCAGACCGGGTCGTGGTGCTGGAACGCGATCCCGACACGGCGGACCGGCTGGCCGGTCATCCCGCCGCGCGGCGGCTGGTCGTGGTCTCCGGCGACGCCGCCGACGAGACGGTGGCGGAACGCGCCGCCGACGAGGCGAGCGCCGCCGGCCCGCTACGGGGCTGGGTGAACAACGCCGCCGTCTTCCGGGACGCCTCGCTGCACGACACCCCGGCCCGGGAGATCCTGGACCTCATCGCGGGCAACCTCGACGCCACGGTGGTCGGCTGCGGGGCGGCGATCCGGCGCTTCCTCGCCACCGGCACCCCCGGCGCGATCGTCAACGTCTCGTCCCACCAGGCCCAGCGACCGGTGCCGGGCTGCCTGCCGTACGCGACGGCGAAGGCGGCCGTGGAGGGACTGACCCGGGCCCTCGCCGTGGAGTACGGCCGGTACGGCATCCGGGTCAACGCGGTCGCCCTCGGCTCGATCGCGACCGAGCGCTATGCCGGGCTGCTCGCCGGGGAGGAGCCGGCGGACGCGGAGCGGATCGAACGGGACATGCGGCGGCTGCACCCGATCGGTCGGGTGGGGCGCCCCGAGGAGGTCGCCGCCACCGTCGCGCACCTGCTCTCCGCCGAGTCGAGCCTGCTCACCGGGGTGGTGCTACCGGTCGACGGTGGACGGTCCGCACTGGGCCTCGACCCCGAGGCACCCGACCCGGAGGCACCCGACCTCAGGACGCCCGCCTGAGCCTGACGCCCGCCTGAGCCTGTCGCGAAGGGTCAGCCGGCCCGGGCCGCGCGCCACCGGCGGGCGGGGTCGTGCTGGCGTACCCCCTCGCTCGCCGACCCGGGCGACGCCCCCGCCGGGGACGGCAACCAGCGCCGGAGCGCCGCCGCGCGGCTGGCCGCGGCGAACGCCTCCTCCCGGAGACTGCGGGCCGCCGCGGCGGCCACCTCGGCGTCCCGCCACGCGGCCCGTTCCCGCTCCTCGGCCGCCCGGTGCGCGGCGAGCAGACTGTCCCGAGCCGCCCTACGGAGCAGGATCTCCTGCTCGGCGGGGTGCCGGCGCGGATCCCAGCCGTTCCGGTTGGCCAGCGCGTCGCTGAGTTGCAGCACCGTCAGTTCCTGCCGGGTGCAGGCCGCCATCGCGGCGCGGTGCAGGAACCGCTCACGGTCGGCATACTCGGCCGGCGTGCGCGGGGTACGCGGCTCCGGCAGTACGGCGGCGGCACCGAGCCGGCGGGCCGCCGCGTCCGCCTCCTCGTACGCCTGCCAGGTCGACTCGACCGCCTCCTGCGCCGCCAGCCACTCGTCCCGGCGCCGCTGGGCGGTGACGGCCGACCGTTCGGCGGCGACCGCCACCTCCTCGGCGTACCGGTGCAGCTCGGTCGCCCGGGCCACCAGCCGTTCCCGGCGTCCCTCGGCGTCCCGGACCGCCACGTCGTAGCCGGATCCGTCGTGCGGCTGGTCGGCGGCGGTGGTCGCAAGCGGGCGTACGACCAGCCAGATTCCCGCTGCCAGTACGAGGCCGAGCAGTACGAGCCAGACGGCGGTGGCCCGGGTCACCTCGATCAGGAAGTCGAACAGCATGTTTTCCATTGCGGCACCTCACGGGGTGGACGATGCGGACGAGGAGTCGACGGGACCGGACCGGAAGCGGTCGGCGCGACCGGTCCTCAGCCGAGCGGGGGTGCGCGCGGCCCGACCGCCCGGGCGTACGCGTCACCGGCCGGCGATATCCCGGCCACCGCCCCGAGCCCCGGCCGGTCCGGCTCCGCACCGGGCAGGTCGGCCCGGACCGGCACCGTCGGCACCACCGAGCCGGCCGCGACGGAGCGCTCGTCGGCCGGCACGGCGCTCTCGAACCGCACCGGAGGCTGGCCAGCCGCCGCGACGGGCGGCTCGTGGGGGACACCGGAGGGCAGCTCGGCCGCACCGGACGGCAGGCCGGCCTCGGGATGCTGCCGCACGACCGGGCCGGCATCGGGCACGTCCGGCCGGGCGACCCGAACATCCTCCACAGTCGACTGTGCTGCGGCGGGCCGTGTCCCGGCCGCCGCGAGGGCCGGGCCGGAAGGTCCGGTCCGGGCTCCAGCGGCGCCCAACAGCAGGCCCATCAGCACCAGGGCGGTCACGAACCGCACCGACCGGCACGCTATCCACCACACGGGGCGGACCAGCGCGACGGAAGACACGAACCCAAACTACCTCGGGTCACCGGGAACCGCTCGGCGAGCCGGAGCGGTCCAGGTCACGCCACCGCACCCGACCGGCGATCCGGCGACGGTGGACGCCACCCCGGGCAGCCATCTCGGCAACGCGAACCTGCCCGGCTGACCGTCCCGCCGGGACCGGGCGGCGACGCCACGTGGAGCGGGCCGGCGCTCAGCCGAGCAGCGCTTCGAGCCGGGGTACCAGTTCCGCCGGTGCCGGCATCGCGGCCATCTCCCGGCGTACCTCGTCGGCGGCCGAGCGCAGGCTCGGGTCGGTGACGAGCCGGACGAGTTCGGCTCCGCCGATCGCCCGTTCGGGTACGGCCAGCCCGGCGCCCCGGGCCGCCACCAGCTCCGCGTTGTGCCGGCGGTCGCCCGGGCCGGGGACCACGAGCTGCGGTACGCCCGCCGCCAGCGCGCCGAGCACCGAGCCGGCCCCGCCGTGGTGCACCACCCCGGCACAGTGCGGCAGCGCGGCGTTGATCGGGATCCAGTCGACGGTACGGACGTTGTCGGGCAGCGGCCCGTGCCGCAGCACCCGCCGGTCGGGGCGGACCAGCACGAACTCGGCGTCGACCCCGGCGGCGGCCCGCACCACGGAGGTCATCAGGGTTCCGCCTCCCGGGCCGGCCACCGTACTGCGACTGACCAGGATTCGCGGTCGCCCGCCCGGTCCCCGGAGCCACTCCGGCAGCTCGCCGACCCCGGTGGACGGCACACCGCGCAGCGGCCAGCCGGCCCGCTCGCCGACCACGCTGGGCGGGGCGATGGTCAGGATGGCGGCGCTCGGGCGCAGGCTGCCGATCCCGCTGCGCTGCTGGGCCCGGACCAGCCGGGCGGCGGTCACCCGGACCAGCTCGGCACCGTCGAAGAGCGAGTTCTCGTGCAGTACCGCCGGTACCGCCCGGCGGGCGGCGGCGAGCGCGCCGGAGACGGCCAGCGGTTCGTGTACGACGAGGTCCGGCTGCCAGCGGTCGGCGAGGGTGACCAGGCCGTCGACCATCTGCTCGTTGGCCGCGCCGAAGAGCAGCGCGACGCCCCGGGTGCCGGCCCGGCCGGCCAGTTCGGCCCGGGCGGTCACCGGGTGGCGCAGCATGGTCCGCCGGGCGATCCGGTCGAACCGGAACCCGGGAGCGATGTCCTCGACCGGCAGCCCTGTCCGGCGTACGGCGAGCCCGTCGCCGCCGGTGGCGAGCAGCACCTCGTGACCGGCGTCCCGGAGCGCCTCGGCCAGCGGCACCATCGGGAAGACGTGTCCGAGCAACGGCGCTGACGCGAAAAGCACCCGCATGCCGCCAGCCTAGTGAATCTTCCTCGATCTTCCCGTCGCGCCCGTCAGAACCGCGGGTGCGAGGGGTTCAGTGAGCGCCGCGCAGGCGGCCGGCCACGGCGAGGAGGGCGGCGAGGCCGAGCAGCGAGCCGAGGGCCTGCACCGGTACGGCACCGGCCGGATCGCCGGTGCCGAGGGCGAGCAGCGCGGGCAGGGTGCAGAGCAGCCCGAGGTCGACTCCGGTGACCGCCCGGTGCAGCGGGCCGGTCGGCACCATGCCCATCGGGGTGACCAGTGGCGGCAGGTCGTGCCGGACCGCGCCACGCCGGGCGGCCCGGAGTGCCCCGACGGCGAGCCCGGGACCGGCCGCCGCACCGAGCAGCGGCCAGGCCGGCGCGGCACCGGGCAGTTCCCCGGCGACCAGCGCCAGCGACCCGGCGGCCCAGGTGACGGCGACGAGGACCGGCAGCACCAGCCGGGCGGCCAGCAGTGCCCGGCTGGAGAGGCCGAGCAGCCGGGTCAGGGCGGGAAGGTCGCGGTCCCGGCGAGCGTTGCCGGTCACCACGCCGAGCGCGACGAACCCGCAGAGCAGCCAGGTGCCGGCGAGTACCGGGCCGGGGCCGGTGATCCCGGCGAGCAGGGCCGGCGGCAACAGGGCGCCGGCCGCCACCGCCAGGCGTCCGGGCGAGCGGCGCAGGGCCGTGACGTCGTGCCCGAGTACGGCGAACCGGCCGGGCCACCGGGGCAGACCGGTACGCCGGGGCGACCGGCCCGCCCATCGACGCTCCTCGACGGCGCGGGCGGCGGTGCCGAGGTCGAGCGTGACGACACCGGCCGAGACCGTCTGCGCGAAGGTGCCACCGGCGGCGAGACTGGTCAGGGGTACCCGATCCAGACGGAGCAGCGCCAGGCCGGCGACGCCGACGGCCACGACGCCGACGGCAGCCAGCGCGCCGGGCGACATGCCGTCGGCCGCCGTCTGCGGCCAGCCCCACGGGCCGAGGGCCTCGGCGACGGTGAACCGCCCGGCCGGGGCGAGCACGGTCAGCGCCGCGGCGACGGCGCCGAGCAGCAGCGCACACCGTTCCAGCAGCACGGACGGTCCGTCGGTGAAGGTCTGCGCGAGGGTGGCGAGCCCACCGACGAGCAGGCCGGCGATCCCGCCGGCCAGCAGCACCGGCAACTCCGTCGGGGCCATCGACGCCCAGGCCACGAACGCGCCGTGCAGCAGTCCGGCAACGGTGGCCAGGGCGAGCACCGCGAGCGCGGTCGTCCGGAGCAGACCGCGCCGGCTCGTCGGGCTCGGCAGCAGCCAGGCAAGTCGGGCCGGTGCGGCGGCCAGCGGGCCGAGCCGGGCCGCCCCGAGCAGGACGGCGGCGTACCAGAGCAGGCCGACGGCGAGCAGGAGGCCCGGGGGTGGTGCGGCGACGGGTCGGCCCTGGGCGAGGAGGGCGACGAGCCGGGGCGCGGTACCGGCGATCACGGCGCCGCCGATCAGCACGGCGAGCAGCCCGACGTACGCCCGCTCGGCGTACCCGGCGGGGCGTGTTCCGGCCCGGCTCCGGGCGCGTAGCCAGGCCCGGACCGGGGCGGCGGAGAGCGCGGCCGCCGGGTCAGGCATGTGGAGCCGGTACGGTGATCGACTCGGCTCCGGCCGCCGCGATCAGGACGGGATCGTGGCTGGCCAGCACGACGGCGCCGGCCCGGCCGGCGTACTCGCGCAGCACGCCGCCGAGCGCCGTCCGCCCCGCCTCGTCGAGGTGCCGTTCGGGCTCGTCGAGCAGGAGCAGCCGGCTGGGTCGGGCCAGCACCAGGGCGAGGGCCAGTCGCTGGCGCTGGCCGGTGGAGAGCCGTCCGGGCAGCACCGAGGCGAACCGGGTGACGCCGAGCCGGGCGGCCAGTTCGTCGGCGGGAAACCAGCCGGGCGGTACGGGCCGGTTGGCGAGCCGGACCAGTTCGAGGTGTTCGCCCGCGGTCAGGTTCGGATACCAGGCGGGGTTCTCCAGCAGGCTCGCCACGGTACGCCGGAACGTCGGGGAGCGTTCGTCGGCCGGCGCCCCCTCGACCAGCACCCGACCGCCGAGCGGCCGGAGCAGTCCGGCGAGGCAGCGCAGCAGGGTCGACTTGCCGGTGCCGTTCGGTCCGGTGACCGCGAGCGCGTCTCCGGCGTCGGCGCCGAGGCGCAGTCCCCGGAACAGCACCCGGTCGCGGTAGCCGACGTCCAACTCCTCGGTCCGCAGGATCATCTTCCCCCCGTTTCCCGCACCCGTGAACACCGGGCAGCGTACCGGCGGACCACTAGGTCGCTGAGCCAGCTAGCTGGTTGTGCTACTTTCTTCGCCGTGGATCAGGAGCGCCGTGGTCAGTGGTTGCGCGGGGTGCTCGACCTGTGCGTCCTCGCCCTGCTGCACCGCCGGGAGTCCTACGGATACGAGTTGGCCCAGTCGCTCGACGCGAGCGGGATCGGCCCGATCCAGGGCGGCACCCTCTATCCGGTGCTGCTCCGGCTGCAACGGACCGGCCTGGTGAGCGCGCAATGGCGGGAAGGCGCCGCCGGCCCGGCCCGCAAGTACTACCGGATCACTCCGGCCGGCGCCGAGACGCTACGCCGGACCGCCGTCGACTGGGACGCCTTCGCCAGCGGGGTGGGGGCGGTCCTGCGGGAGGTGCAGACACGTTGAACTCCGACGGATGGCTCCAGGCGCTCGCCGGTGAGCTGCACCGGCAGGGGCTCGATCCGGACCTCGTCCGGCACGTGGTCGCCGAGGCCGCCACGCACCTGCGGGACAGCGGCGAGCCGCCGTTGCAGGTCTTCGGCCCGCCGGGGACGTACGCGACGGCGGTGGCAGAGAGCGTCGGCGCGTCCCGGCACACCGGCGGGATCGGGACGGCCCGGGTGGCGGCGCCGACCCGGACGCCGCACACCGCCGGCCCGGTCCGGTTGGAGGTACGCGGCATCACCAAGCGCTACCGCCGGCGCCCGGTGCTGACCGGTGTGGACCTGACCGTACGGGCCGGTGAGATCGCCGCCGTGGTCGGCGCGAACGGCGCCGGCAAGAGCACCTTCCTGCGGATCTGCGCCGGCCTGCTGAGCCCGGACGCCGGCCAGGTCCGCGTGCACGGCGCCCTCGGCTACTGCCCGCAGTCCGGCGGTACCGCCGACTTCCTCTACCCGGAGGAGCACTTCGTGCTGGTCGGCGCGGGGCGAGGGCTGCACCGGGCGCAGGCCCGGGCGGCCGGACGGGCGCACGCGGCGGCGCTGGACTGGGATCCGGCCGGCCGGACCCAGGCCCGGCACCTCTCCGGCGGCACCCGGCAGAAGCTCAACCTGGTGATGGCCGCGCTCGGCGAGCCGGACGTGCTGCTCCTCGACGAGCCGTACCAGGGCTTCGACCGGGGCACCTACCTCGACTTCTGGCAGCAGCTCTGGCGGTGGCGCGCGGACGGCCGGGCCATCGTCGTGGTGACCCACCTGCTCAACCAACTCGACCGGGTCGACACCGTGCTCGACCTGACCCCGGCCCGGGAGATGTCGGCATGACCAAGATCTGGACGGTGGCGGAACTGGCCCTGCGCGAGGTGGTCCGGCGCCGCGGCGTACTGCTGATCCTGCTGGTGTTCCCGCTGGCCTTCTACGCCAGCCGCCGGGACGACCACGCCGGCCAGTCGATCCGGTTCGTCTGTCTCGGGCTGAGCTGGGCGCTGAGCACCGCCGCGCTCTTCGCCGGCAGTGCCGCCCGGGGCATCGAGCCCCGGCTGCGCCTCTCCGGCTACCGGGCACACCACCTGCACCTCGGCCGGTTGCTGGCACTCTGGACGGTCGGTGCCCTGCTGTCGGTGCCGTACTTCCTGCTGGTCCGCTTCGACCAGGACGACGTCCGGTACGGCGCCATCGCGCTGATCATGGCGTTGACGGTGGCCACCGCCGTCCCCTTCGGACTGGCGCTGAGCGCGATCCTGCCCCGGGAGTTGGAGGGCACGCTGGTGCTGTTGATCGTGGTCGGGCTCCAGATGGTGATGGATCCGTCCGACACCGCCGCCCGGGCGTTGCCGTTCTGGTTCAGCCGCGAGATCGGCACGTACGCGATCGACCACACCGACAGCGGCTACCTGGCCCGCGGCCTGGTGCACGGCGTGATCCTGACCGTGGCACTGACCGCGCTGGTGGCGACCGCCTCCGGAATCCGGCTGCGCCAGCGCCGGCACCTCCGGTTCGAATGAGCCCGCCGGAGCCGTAGAGTTGTCCGGGTGATCCCGCTGGAGGCGGCCGCTGCCGCGTACGCGACCTGGATCACTCCTGACCTGCCGCTCTACGGCAACGACCACGAGCGCGCCGACTTCGCTCCCTGACCGGCCGGTTCCACCCCGCCCACCGGCCCGTCACCTCCACCCCTTCCGGGAGCGATCCACCATGTCGTCGACCGTCGACACCTCCGCACTCGCCGTCCTGCGCACCCCACAGACCGCCCGGGTGCTCGCGGCCAGCCTGCTCGGCCGGATCCCGCTCGGCGCGGCACCGCTGGCCCTGCTGGTCTTCGCCCGGGAGACGATGACGTTGACCCTGGCCGGGTTGCTGGTCGGGGCGTACACCGCCGGGATGGCGGTCGGGCAGCCGATGCTGGCCCGGCTCGCCGACCGCTGGCGGCAGCCGCCGGTGCTGTGGCTGGCGGTCGCCGTCTCCACCGCCGGCTTCGCGCTGGTCGCGGCGTCGGTGGCCGCCCCGTTGACCGTCGGTGCCGCCGCGCTCGCCGGGCTCGGGGCGCCGCCGTTCGAGGCGTGCCTGCGGGTGCTGTGGCGGAACCTGTTGCCGGAGGAGCGGATCCACACCGCGTACACCCTGGACACCGCGACCCAGGAACTGATCTTCGTGGTCGGGCCGGTGCTCACCCTCGGCGCCGTCGCCGCGTACGGCCCGGCCGGCGGGTTGGCCGCCGCCGCGCTCTGCCAGGCCGCCGGTACCGTCTGGTTCGCGACCACCCCGGCGGTCCGCCGCTGGCGGGGTGTGCCGGCGGTACGGCACTGGGCCGGCCCGCTCCGCTCCGGCCCGCTCCGGGTGGTCCTCGGCGCGCTGGTGCTGGTCGGTGCCGGTGTCGGCAGTGTGGCGGTGGCGGCGACCGGCTACGCGGAGGCGTCCGGCGGGCGGTCCTGGGCCGGCTGGCTGCTCGCCGCCCAGGCGGTCGGGGCGCTGGCCGGCGGCCTGCTCTACGTCCGGTCCCGCACCGCCCGCCGGTACGGCACACTGCCCCGCGCGGCGGCGGCGCTGGCGCTGGGCTACCTGCCGCTGCTGCTCACCCCCGACCCACCGGTGATGCTGGCGCTGATGGCGGTCAGCGGGCTGGCCCTGCCGCCGCTGCTCACCATCACCTTCGTCGGGATCGACCGGGTCGCGCCGCCCGGCACCGCCGCCGAGGCGTTCGCCTGGACCGCCACCGCCTTCTCGGTGGGCAGTGCCCTCGGCGCGGCGGTGACCGGTCCGCTGCTGGACGGCACCGGCAGCGCCGCCGCCGGATTCGCGCTCGCCCCGTTGACCATCGGACTCGCCTGGCTGGTCCTCACCCTGGCCGCCCGCCGACCGGCGGCCACTCCGGCCGGGACGTGAGCCGACCGGCAGCGTCGCGGGGAACGGACCGGGCCGGCGGCGACGGGCCGACCGTCGCCCCGGTGGCCAGCGCGGCAGCGGCGACGGAAGCGGCGGCGGAGCAGCAGCGCCCGGACCGGCGACGGCGACGGGCGACGGCTCAGCTCTCGGGTCGCGGAGCGGGCGGATCGACGAACAGGGCCAGCCGGTCGACGCTGACCGCGCTGGTCAGCAGCCGCTCCTTGTGGTTGCCGAGCAACCGGCGGGTCCAGTCGACGAAACCGCCGTCGCCGAGTTCGACCCGCTCGCCGTCGAGTACCGATCCGATCTTGAAACAGCAGCCGGTGTAGTAGCCCCGGCCGCCGGAGCGGTCGGGATCGTCGCGTACCAGGACCCTCGGGTGGTCGGCCAGGGCGGCCCGGGCCGCCTCGGCGATCGGCGTCGCCGCCGGGTCCAGCACGGTGAGGGCGACCTCGACCGTCTGCATCCCGGCCGCCTCCAGCGCCGCGCAGAGGATCCGCAACTGCTCGGCGCAGCTACGCCGCTCGAACGCCAGACTCCCGGTGTCCCGCCCGGCGGTGACCAGGGCGAGGAGGCTGAAGTGGGCGAACCGGCCGGCCCCGCCGAACCGCTGGGCCCGGATCACCCGTTGCAGGGTGGCCAGCCGCACCGGCGGAGCCGACCGGCCGTCCCGGGCGAGCAGTTCCCGCCGCCGGACCGCCGCCTCCAGCGCCAGCCCGTTGGTCGGGTCGGCCGCCACCTCACTGCCCCGGACCGTGGCGAGCACGTTGTTCTGGTTCACCCCGGCGACCACGGAATGGGTACCCAGTGGCGCGACCGGGGCGAGGGTGAGCAGTTCGTACCGGTCCGGGACGGCGGAGAGCAGCAGGTCCTCGGCCCGGCGCAGCCGGCGGAACCCGGCCTGCGCCGGCGCGACGAAACGGTCCTCGGTGTACCGACGGAGTACGTCGGCCGGCGTCAGGAAGCCCGCCCGGGTCCGGAACGCGGCCAGCAGCAGCGTGACCAGATCCGAACCGGCGAGGCGTACGCCCAGGGTGTTCAGGATCTCGGCGCCACCGGCCTGGCGCAGCACCCGGGCCAGCGCGGCCCCCTCGACCATGTCAGGATCCGCCATCGCATATCGCTATCACGGCGGATCGCCGTCCACCACCCACATTTCGCGCCCCGGTGGTCGCCGGCCGGTGCCCCGGGTCGTCACTCGGGCTCCAGCCGCACCCGCCCCCGGCCGAACGCGTCGATCCGGCCCCACCGCCCCGGAATGCCGATCAGCTCGATCCGGCCGAGCCGCTCCGGGATCGCCGGATCGACCGCCAGGTGGTCCTGGTGCGGCCGCAGGCCGAGCAGGCTGCGGAGCAGCACCAGCGGCGTTCCCGCTGACGAGCAGTGCGGACTGCACGCCCGGGGGTACTGCACCGGATACCTGGTGAGCCGGCGGTCGTAGCCGGCGAACGCCTCGGGCATCCGGCCACCGAAATACCCGGACGCCTCGATCATCGTCACCGCCAGCCGGGCGGCCTGATCGGCGAAGCCGTAGCGGCGCAGTCCCAGGGCGATGAGCGAGTTGTCGCTCGGCCAGATCGCCCCGTTGTGGTAGCCGACCGGGTTGTACCAGGCCTGGTCGTAGGCGAGCGTCCGGACGCCCCAGCCGGAGAAGAGCGGTCGGTTGAGCAGGTGGTCGGCCACGATCCCGGCCCGGGACTCGTCCACGATGCCGCTCCAGAGCAGGTGGCCCATGTTCGAGGCGAGCGCGTCGACCTGGCCGCCCTCGGCGTCGAGCGCGAGCGCGTAGTAGCCCCGGTCGGCGATCCAGAAGTCCCGGTTGAACCGGCTGCGCAGGTCGGCCGCCTCCCGCTCCAGCCGGTCCGCGTACGCCGGGTCGTTCCAGAAGGTACGGGCCAGCCGGGCGCCCCGGATCTTGGCGTCGTAGGCGTACCCCTGTAGTTCGCAGGTGGCCCGGGGCTTGCCGGGCAGCCGGCCGTCGGCGTACATGATGGAGTTCCAGGAGTCCTTCCAGCCCTGGTTCTCCAGCCCTCCGGGGCTGCGGCACTCGTACCAGACGTAGCCGTCGCCCATCAGGTTGCCGTACGTGTCGATCCAGGCGAGCGCCGACCGGGCCTCGTACTCCATCAGCCGCACCGTGTCGGCGTCCCCGGTCCACCGCTCGTACTCGTCGAGCAGGATCACGAAGAGCGGCGTGCAGTCGGCCGTGCCGTAGTAGGTGGTGTACGGAGTGTCCTCGAAGCCGCCCGGTTCGCCGTACCGGATCTCGTGCATGATCTTGCCCGGCTCCTCGTCCCGGAAGTCGTCGATCCGGCCACCCTGGAGCAGGGCGAGCACCCACAGCGCGCTGCGGGCGATCTGCGGCATAAACGGCAGCGTCTGGTAGCCGGTGATCAGGCTGTGCCGGCCGAACAGCGTCATGTACCAGGGCAGCCCCGTCGCCGTCAGCTTCATCTGGCTGGTCAACCCGGTGTACTGCAACGCCGCCAGGTCGATCAGGCTGCGCCGGTAGGTTTCCGCGAGCGTCTCCGAGTCACAGCTGAGCTTCGGGGCCAGGGCCAGCCACTCCTGGAGTTCGCGCCGCTTCTCCGGCCGGACCTGCTGGTAGCCGCGCAGGTTCTCCCGGACGTCCCGGCCGCCCGCGCCCTGGATGATGCCGGTAGCCCGGATGGTCGTCGACCAGGTCCCGTGCGCGTCGAGTTCGATCCGGAAGGTGAGGCCCTCGGCGTCGATCTCGGCCGGCTCGCTGCTGGTGACGATCGTCTCGGAGACGTGCCGGTCCCGCTGGTGGCGCAGCCGCAGCCTGCCCTCCTCGACGAACTTCACCGCCCGCTCCGACATGTGCCGGGCCTCCCGGGCGTCGAAGACGTCCGCGAAGTCGGAGTCGATCTCCATCCGCAGCGTCAGCGCCACCGGCTCGTCCCGATGGTTGAGCACGGTCAGCTGTTCCTCGAACGCCCCGCCGAGCGACCGGTGCCGGATCACCGAGGTCTTCGCGTCCACGTAGTGGGTCGGCTGGCCGGGCACCAGGAAGAACCGTGACTCGAAGTACTGGAGGTCGTCGATGGAGAGGGCGTGCAGCCGCTCGCCGTCGATCGTGAGTACCCACTTGGAGAGGAAGCGGGTGTCCCAGGCGAAGAGCCCGGACGGATAGTCCGGCGACGGGTCGACGTCGCCGGTGGAGTCGCTGAGCATGAACGTGTTGCCGTCCAGGATGCTGACCAGGTCCTTCACGATCGGCGCTCCCGTTCTCGAGCGCCGATCCGGCCGGCGAACCGCTCCCGGATCCGCTCCCGGGGATCCCGGGTCCCGGGCGGCGAGGGAAAGACCCGCCGGAACATCAGCAGTAGCGGCAGACTCCCCCGCACGGTCACGTCGTTCCGGTTGTACGCGGCCACCACCTGCGCCTCACCGATCGCACACCGGTCGAACAGCGCCTTCTCGGCCTCGACCACGCAGTCCGCCTCCCGCTTCTCGTGCGACACCAGCACGTTGCCCCGGTTGATCGAGACGAACCAGTGGTCGACGTGGCCGTCCCGGTCGAGGTCGAACCGGAGCGTTCCCCGGGCGTGGGCCGGCAGCAGCTCCGGCCCGTGCTCCTCGACCCGGCAGAAGAAGTCGGCGGTCGGATCTGCCATCGTCTGGTGCCTCCCTTTCCCGACTCGTCCGGCATCCCGCACAGCGGCCGGTGCCATGTCCGGATCACTCCATCAGCCGCGGCGGCGTCCGGCTGTGCTCCGCCCGCCCCCGGCCGAAGGCGTCGATCAGGCCCCACCGGCCGGGGATGTCCAACAGCTCCATCCGGCCCATCCCCTCCGGCAGGGCCGGGTCCACGACCAGGTGCTCACCGTGCGGCTCCAGCCCCAGCAGGGTCCGGATCAGCAACATCGGCGTACCGGTCGACCACGCCTGCGGGCTGCACGCCGTCGGGTACTGCACCGGATACTTCGTCAGCGCCCGGTCGTAGCCGGCGAACGCCTCGGGGAGCCGGCCGTCGAAGTACCGCCCGGCGTCGATCATCGCCTCGGCGATCTGGCCCGCCTCGTGCCGGAAGCCGTACCGGCGCAGGCCCCAGGCGATCAGCGAGTTGTCGAACGGCCAGACCGTGCCGACGTGGTAGCCGATCGGGTTGTACCGGCCCTCCCCCTCGGCCAGGGTCCGCACTCCCCAGCCGGAGAAGAGCCGTGGCCCGAGCAGGTGCTCGGCCACCTTCGCGGCCCGGTCCTCGTCGACGATCCCGCTCCACAGCAGGTGTCCGATGTTCGACGAGAGCGCGTCCACCTGGCCGCCCTCGATGTCCAGGGCCAGCGCGTAGTACTCGCCGTCGTCGACCCAGAAGTCCCGGTTGAACCGCTGCTTCAGATCCGCCGCCTCCCGCTCCAGCTGGTCGGCGTAGACCGGGTCGCGCCAGAACAGCCGGGCGAGCCGGGCGCCCCGCATCTTGGCGTCGTAGGCGTAGCCCTGTAGTTCGCAGGTGGCCCGGGGAAAGGCCGGCAGCCGCCCGTCGGAGTAGGAGATGCCGTCCCAGGAGTCCTTCCAGCACTGGTTCTCCAGGCCGTTGCGCAGGTTGCGCCGTTCGAACCAGACGTAGCCGTTGCCCATCAGGTCCCCGTACCGGTCGATCCAGTTCAGCGCGGCCCGGGCCTCGTGCTCCAGCGTCTCGACCAGCTCGGTGTCCCCGCTCCACCGCTCGTACTCGTCGAGCAGGACCACGAAGAGCGCGGTCGCGTCGGCCGAGCCGTAGTAGGGCGAGTGCGGCTGCTCCTCGAAGGCCGTCGACTCGCCGTACCGGACCTCGTGCAGGATCTTTCCCGGCTCGCGTTCCCGGAAGTCGTCCAGGGTCACCCCCTGGGACATCGCCAGGTAGCGCAGCGTCGGCCCGGCGAGTTCCGGGGTGAACGGCAGGGACTGGAGGCAGGTGATCAGGCTGTCCCGGCCGAACATGGTCATGAACCAGGGCAGGCCGGCGGCCGGCAACGGCGCCCCGGCGGTCAGCGGCGTGTACCGCAGCGCGGCCAGGTCGACCAGGCTGCGCTGGTACGTCTCGGTCAGCGCCTCGCTGTCGCTGGTGAGCTTCGGCGCCCGCTCCAGCCACGCGTCCAGATCTCGCCGCATTTCCTGCGGGGAGCGGCTGCGGTGCCGCTGGATGCTGAGCCGGATGTCCCGGCCGCCGGCCCCCTCCACGATGGTCTCCACCCGCAGCCGGGTCTGCCACTGCTGGTGCGGCCCGATCCGCAGCGTGAAGCTGATCCCCTGCTCGTCGAACTCGGCGGGCGCGCTCGAGGTGATGATCGTTTCGCGCCGGTAGGTCTCCCGCTGGTAGCAGAGTCGCAGCCGGTCCTCCTCGACCAGCGCGGTGGTGGTGCCGACCTTCTCCTGGACGTCCTTGATCTCGAACAGGTCGGCGAAGTCGCTCTCGGCGTTCAACCGGACGGTCAGCTCGACGGTCCGGTCCTGGTGGTTGAGGACGGTCAGCTCCTCGATGAAGCTGCCGCCGACCGTCCGGTGCCGGATGATCGACAGCTTGGCGTCCACGTAGTGCGTCGGCTCACCCGGTACCAGGAAGAACTGCGACTCGAAGTACTGGAGGTCGTCGACGGAGAGGACGTTGAGCCGGTTTCCGTCGACGGTCAACTCCCACTTCGACAGGAACCGGGTGTCGAACGAGAACAGCCCGGTGGGGAAGGTCGGCGACGGGTCGATGTCGCCCCGGTTGTCGCTGACCACGAAGGTGTTTCCGTCGAGGATGCTGACCAGTGGTTTCATCACCGCTGCCCCCGCTGCCGTACCCAGTCCCTCGGCTCGTGCGCGCCGGGCGGCCCGGGGACCAGGTGGTTCAGGTAGCTGTACAGGCCCAGCTCGCCCTCCACGGTGACCCGGTTGCAGAGCAACGCCGCGAACGGGTTCGACTCGCCGGCGGCGATCCGGTTGAAGAACTCGCGGTCGGTCCGCACCGTGCAGTCCGCCGTACGGTCCGTCTGGGTGGCGCTCACACTGCCGGCGCTGAGCACCAGCAGCCAGGTGTCGAGGCCCTCCGGAGACTCGAGTTCGAAGCGGACGGTTCCCCGGATCCGGCTCAGCAGCGGGTCCGGGGGCCGGTGGTTGAGACCTTCGAAGAACTCCGTGGTCGGATCCATCGCCCCGCCCTCCCTCGCCTGCGACCGGGCACAGCTGCTGGCCCACGTCGAACCGCCACCTCCAGGTCCCGGACGGGGACCTCCCGCTGATGGAGCGGGGCGCACAGCCCGACGAGCCCGGGGACGCCGTTGTCGCCCGGACCCGTCGGGCCGGTCTCAGTTGTTCGGTTCATCGGCGCTGATGTCGGCGAGCACGGACTGCGGCTCCCGCTCGACCGCCAGGTCGCCGAGGGAGACCAGTCCGATCAGCCGGCCGTCCTCGACCACCGGCAACCGACGTATGCCGTACGTCCGCATCAGGTCGGCGGCGGCGACCGCGTCGTCGTACTGCGTCACGGTCACCACGTCCTGGGTGAGGATCTGGCTCAGCGTGGCGCTCGACGGGTTCAGCTCCTCGGCCACCCCGCGTACCGTGATGTCGCGGTCGGTGACGATACCTATCACGTCGTCCCCGTTGGTCACGATCACGTCGCCGATGGCGCTGTCCCGCATCTCCTGGGCGGCAGCGGTGAGCGTGTCGCCGCCGTCCATGGTCACCAAGCGGGTCGTCATGAACTCTCCGACGGTCGTCATCCTGCTCCCCTCTCAAGGTCGGCCGACCCGGTCTACCCGGGCAGACCTCGACGTAACGCCGCACGGCCGGGCGAACGGGCCCGCTCGGATATCAGGACGTCGTCCCCGGAGCCGCTGTTGTCCCCCGGGCAGCGGTTCGCCCGAGAAGTGCCCGGGTGTGCGGTTCTCACCGAGACCGAGCAGGGGGCGGCGGCCGAAAGCCGGCGACATGCGCGGCAGGGCACAGACCGACCAATGTGGACAACCCGCGTCGGCACGGGAGGTACGCCGGCCGGTTACGCCGGCCGGCGCGGAAACGACCGGGCTAGCCGCGCGGCGGTGCGCCGTACACCCGGTCGACCGGGAGGCGCAGCACGAGTCGACGGTCCGCGACCATCGCCCGGCGGTAGTCGTCCCAATCCGGGTGCTCACCCTGGACCGCCCGGTAGACGTCGATCAGCTCCTCGACCGTCGGGTCGGTCCGCTCCGCCGCCACCGGGGTCAGCTCGGCGACACCCTCGGCGACCGCGTACGCCCAGCCGTCTGCGGTGCTGACCTGGAAGCTCGCCCGAGGGTCACGCCGCAGGTTGGCGGTCTTGGCCCGGTCGGCGGTGATGGAGACCCGGATCAGCCGACGCTCCGGGTCGTAGCAGTAGTTGACGTTGGACAGTTGCGGCCGACCGTCCCGCTTGATCGTCGCCAGCACGCCGAGCGACCCGTCCCGGATGATGCCGAGCAGCGCCTGTTCCGTCCGGCCGTCCACCACGCCCACCTCCCGAGACAGGGTCGACCCTCACCCTACCCACCGCCGCGGACCCGCCGCCCGTGACCGGCGGGTCGGACGTCAGCGCGACTCGCCGGCCACCAACTCGGCGATCTGCACGGCGTTCAGCGCCGCGCCCTTGCGCAGGTTGTCGTTCGAGCAGAAGAAGGCCAACCCGTGCTCGACGGTCTCGTCGACCCGGAGCCGGCCGACGTACGTCGGGTCCTGCCCGGCGGCCAGCAGCGGCGTGGGTACGTCCACCAGCGCCACCCCCGGGGCCCCGGCCAGCAGCTCGCGGGCCCGCTCCGGGCGGAGCGGCCGGGCGAACCTGGCGTTGACCTGCAACGAGTGGCCGGTGAAGACGGGCACCCGGACACAGGTGCCGGAGACCTTCAGTTCGGGAATCTCCAGGATCTTGCGGCTCTCGTTGCGGAGCTTCTGCTCCTCGTCGGTCTCCGCCGACCCGTCGTCCACGACCGCGCCGGCCAGCGGCAGCACGTTGAAGGCGATCGGCTGGGCGTACTGCCGGGGGGCCGGGAACTCGACGGCCCGGCCGTCGAAGGCGAGCGCGGCGGCACCGTCGGCGACCTTGCGGACCTGCTCGTCCAGCTCGGCGACCCCGGCCAGTCCGGAACCGGAGACCGCCTGGTAGGTCGCCACGACCAGGCTGAGCAGCCCCGCCTCGGCGTGCAGCGGTCGCAGCACCGGCATCGCCGCCATCGTCGTGCAGTTGGGGTTGGCGATGATGCCCCGGGGGCGTACGGCGGCGGCGTGCGGGTTGACCTCGGCGACCACCAGGGGCACCTCGGGATCCATCCGCCACGCCGACGAGTTGTCGATCACCACAGCGCCGGCCTCGGCGACCCGGGGGGCGAGTGCCTTGCTCGTACCCTTTCCGGCCGAGAAGAGCGCGATGTCCAGCCCGGCGAAGTCGGCGGTCTCCGCGTCCTCGACGGTGACCTCGCCGTCCCGCCAGGCCACCGTGCGCCCCGCCGACCGGGCCGAGGCGAAGAGCCGCAGCTCGTCCACCGGAAACTGGCGCTCGGCGAGTATCCGCCGCATCACGCCACCGACCTGCCCGGTGGCCCCCACAATCCCGATCCTCATACCGCTGAGGCTACCCAGCCGCTCGGGCGGCCTAGCAAGCCGATTACCGCACCGCCCAGCATCCGGTCAGTCCCGACCGCCGGGCCGCCCGTCCGTGCAGCCCGGCGCAGGGCGTCAGACCGCGGCGTCGACCACCTCGCCGAGCCCGCTGGCGACCAGCTCGTCCCGGATCACCGCCGCGTCACCCTCGATCACCAGGGTCAGCCCCTGCGGGTGCAGGTGCGTCGCGGCCGCCGCCGACACCGCCGGCTCGGCGGTCGACAGCAACTGCTCGCGCAGCGTGGCGTGGTAGTCGTCCGGCAGGTCGTGCACGACCAGCGTGGCGAGCGCGTTGGCGATGGCCCGGGGGGCCTGCAACTCCACCGAGAGCTGCCCGGCCCGCCAGGCGCGGGCGACCGCCAGCTCCGGCTCGGTCACCCCGGCGTCCCGGGTACGGGTGATCTCGCCCACCGCGTCGACCAGGGCCGGCGCGGTCACCGCGGTCTGCACCCCGGAGCTGACCACGAACCGGCCGAACCGCCGCGAGTGGCCGAACTCGGCCCTGATCCCGTACGTGTAGCCGCGTACCTCCCGGATCAGGTGGTTCAGCCGGGAGGTGAACGCCCCGCCGAGCACCGTGGCGGCGAGCGTCATCGGCACGTGGTCCGGGTGGGCCCGGTGCGGTGCGGGGTGCCCGAGCCGCAGCGTGGACTGGACCGAGCCGGGCCGGTCGACCAGGATGATCCGCCGCTCGTCGCGGACCGGCACCTCCAGCGGCGGGCCGGCCGGCTGCACCGCACCGTCCGCACCGGCGAACGCGGTGGTGCCGAGCAGATCCAGGTCGATCCGGTCGAGGTCGCCGACGACCAGCAGGGTGCCGAACCGGGTCAGCCAGGCGGCGTGGAACGCGGTGACGTCGTCGACGGTGACCGCGGCCACCGAGTCGGGATCGCCGTCCATCGGGCGGCCGGGCCGCTGGTCCGCACCGAACAGGTCGGCGCGGAGCGCGGCGTCGGCCCGTGGCCCCGGGTTGGCCCAGTACATCCGCAACGCGGTGACCTCGTCGTCGCGTACCCGGGTGATGTCGGCCGGGTCGAGGCGCGGGGTCCGGACGGCCTCGGCCAGCAGCTCCACCGCCGCCGGCAGCCGGTCCACCGGCACCTGCACGCTGACCTGGAACGCGTCCCAGTCGGTGGCGATGGTCAGCTCGGTGCCGAGCCCTTCCAGCGCCAGCGCGTACGCCGTGGAGTCGCGCCGGGTCGTCCCCTCCTCCAGCGCCTTCGCGAGTACCCCGGAGAGCCCTTCCCGGCCCAGCGGCTCACGCCCGGCGCCGCCGTCGAGCAGCAGCACCGCGACGGCGAGGTGGTGCCCCGGCAGGTGGGCGGCGACCACCTTGCCCCCGGCCACCGTCCGGCGGACCACCGTCGGGAAGGTGTACGGCCGGGCGGCCCCGGTCGGCGGCCGCTCCGTGATCAGGATGGGACCCGGCTCGCTCATGACGCCTCTTCCTCGGTCTCCGGCAGGTAGGTCAGGGTCGCCCGGTCCTCGGGCCGGAGCAGCTCGGCGGCGAGCTCGGTCACCTGCTCCGCGGTGACCGAGAGCCAGCCCGGCAACCGGTCGGCCGCCCGGGCCGGATCCCCGAGCTGGGTGGCGTGCCGGCCGAGGATGTCGGCCCGGCCGTCGACGCTGGCGAGCTGCCGCCACCAGCCGGTGGTGAGCAGCGCCTTGGCCCGGTCGAGTTCGGCCTCGGTCACCCCGTCGGCGAGCCCGTCCAGCACCTCGACGAGTCCCGCCTCCAACTCCTGCACGGTCACCCCGTCCCGGGCGGTGGCGGTGGCGATCATCGGAGCCGGCGCGTACGCCAGGTCGACGCCGAACGCGCCGAGGCTGTCCGGCTGGGCGAGCCGGGCCCCGTCGGCGAGCCGCTGGTAGAGCCGGCTGCCCCGGCCGCTGCCGAGAAGCGTGGCCAGCACGGTCACCGTGTCGTAGCCGGGGCCGCCGAACGGGTGGGTCCGGTGCGCCAGGTAGACCCTCGGGGCGGGCACGTCCGCGGTGACGGTCTCCCGGACCGGCGCTCCGATGCTCGGCACCGTCCTGCCGTCCGGGGCCGGCGGGATGTCCGGCTGCGGCACCAGCCTGCCGAAATAGCGCTCGGCCAGCGCGAAGACCTCGTCGGCCGAGGCGTCGCCGGCCACCGTGAGCACCGCGTTGTTCGGGGCGTAGTAGGTGGTGTGGAACGCCTGGAAGGTGGCCAGGTCGGCGGCGTTCAGGTCGGCCATCGAACCGATCGTGGCGTGGTGGTAGGGATGCCCGGGGGGATAGAGCAGCGGCAGCAGGCGCAGCCAGGCGTCGCCGTACGGGACGTTCTCGTAGCGCTGCCGTCGCTCGTTCTTCACCACCTCGCGCTGGTTGTCCAGGGTCTCCTGGGTCAGCGCCGGCACCAGGCCGCCCATCCGGTCCGCCTCCAGCCAGAGCGCGAGCGCCAGATGTTCCGAGGGCAGCGTCTCGAAGTAGTTGGTCCGGTCCGGGTTGGTGGTCGCGTTCAGCGAGCCGCCGGAGCCCTGCACCAACTGCATGTGCTCGGTCTTGGCCACGTTGACCGAACCCTCGAACATCAGGTGTTCGAACAGGTGGGCGAAGCCGGTCTGGCCGTCGGGCTCGTGTCGTGAGCCGACGTCGTACCAGAGGTTGATCGCGACGACGGGGGCGCTGCGATCCTCGCTGACCACCACACGCAGGCCGTTGTCCAGCCGGGTGGTCTCGATCGGCCAGGGATAACCGGTCTCGGGCATGGCCACGACGCTATCCGATCGGACCACTTCGGCGTGGACAACCCCGCCGGGCGGGTGGGTCAGGTGGCCGGCAGGTCGACCGTCATCCAGCTCGGCAGGTGGTCCGAGGACTCGGCCGGTGATCCGGGCCGGCGGGTGCCAGCCACAGTGGCCGATCCTGCTTCCGGCCGCGTGGAGACTGTTGCCCGGCCGGTCCGGGCGCCTATCGTGCGGATCACCCCTGCAAATTGGTCGATGGACCTGGCCGGGTGGCAGGAACGCCGCGCGACCGACCGGCGCTCGGAGTAGTCCCAAGGAGACAGAGTTGACGACCCCCTCGACACCCGCCGCCACCCGCGGTCGGGCGGCACCCCGCCGACGCCTGGCCACCCTCGCGGTGGCCGCCCTCGCCGCCGGCGTACTCCCGGTGCTGGTCACCTCCGCCCCGGCCAGCTCCGCGCCGGGCCAGCCGGCCAACCCGTGGACCCGGCTCGCCGACGGCTCCAGCGCCGCCCGGTCCGCCGGGCCCACCGACATCCAGGCCGAGCGGTTCACCGGGTACGCCCTGGACCGGGCGAGCCTCGCCGCCACGCTGGAGCGGGCACCCGAGGAGCGCGCCGGCACCGCCCCGGCCCGGTCCCTGGTCGTGGCGCTGCCCGCACCGGACGGCACGTTCCAGCGGTTCGCGCTGGTGGACTCGCCGGTGATGGCGCCCGGCCTGGCCGCCCGGCACCCGGAGATCCGGACGTACGCCGGCCGGGGTGTCGACGATCCGACCGCGACCGTCCGGGCCGACCTCACCCCGCTGGGCTTCCACGCCTCGGTCCGGTCCGAGCGCGGTGTCTGGTACGTCGACCCGTACAGCCGGTCCGACCAGGGCCGGTACGCCAGCTACTACGTGCGGGACGCCACGAACCCCGACGGGCCGTTCGTCGAGCGGGAGGACGTGGCGCACGCCGCCGAGGAACTCGCCGACGACGTACCCGCCGCCCTGGACTCGGCGGGCGGGGACGTGACGCTGCGGACGTACCGGCTGGCCCTGGTGACCGACCCGTCCTACGCGACCTACTTCGGTCCGGCGAACGTGACGGCGGCCAAGGTGACCCTGGTGAACCGGGTGACCCAGATATACGAGGACGAGACGGCGATCCGGCTGGTGCTGGTCGACGAGACCGAGAAGACGAACCTGAACACCCCGGCCGAGGCGACCGGGGCGAACGGGCCGTGCGGTGCGGCGCCCTGTTACACGGAGGCGCAGCTCGCCTCCTGTGCCGGCGGCACGCTGAACCGCAACAACATCGTGCTCGGCCAGCTCGTCGGGGCGTCCGACTACGACGTCGGGCACATCGGACTCGGCGTCAACGGTGGCGGGATCGCCGGGCTGGGCGTGGTCGGCGGGGCCAACAAGGCGCGCGGCTGCACCGGCCTGCCGACCCCGGTCGGCGACTTCTTCGCGGTCGACTACGTCGCGCACGAGATCGGCCACCAGTTCGCCGGCAACCACACCTTCAACGGCACCCAGTGGAACTGCTCCGGCGGCAACCGCAGCCCCGCGAACTCGTACGAGCCGGGCAGCGGTTCGTCGATCATGGCGTACGCCGGCATCTGCCAGCAGGACAACCTGCAACCGCACAGCGACCCGTACTGGTCGCAGCGCAGCTACACCGAGATCACCACGTACGTCACCTCGGCCCGGCCGGCCGTCAACGAGGTGCAGAACGTCTCGCTGCGCGACTTCGACACCGACGGCGACTCGTTCAGGCTGCGCTTCGGCGGTGCCGAGTCGGCGCCGATCGTCCGGGGCGGCAACTACAGCGCGGCCGGGATCAAGGCGGCGATCGAGGCGATCCCCGGCTGGCCGGCGGGTGCGCTCGTCGCGGTCGCGCCGTTCGGCGGCACCGGCGTGCTGGACGACGCCGGGTTCCAGGTCACCTTCGCCGGTGGCCCGGTGGCGGCGGTCAACGTCGAGGCGCTCGCCGTCACCAACGCCAGCGGCGCGGACGGCTTCGTCGGCGAGACGGTCAAGGGCGGTCCGATCGACAACGGCGGCTGGCGGGTCGAGCAGACCGGCAACTCCGCACCGGTGGTGACCGTGCCGGCCGCGTACACGATTCCGGTCCGTACCCCGTTCGCGTTGACCGGCAGCGCCACCGACGCCGACGGCGACACGGTGACGTACCTCTGGGAGCAGAACGACCGGGGCGGGGTCGGCGGCAGCACCGCCGGGACCGCGCTGGTCAGCAACACCAAGACCAACGGGCCGCTGTTCCGGCAGTTCGGCACGGCGGCGGTCGTCAGTCCGACGGACACCCTGGAATACCACTCCCCCGGGCAGAACGCGGTCACCACCGACCCGACCCGGGTCTTCCCGGACCTGGCGCAGATCGCCGCCGACAACACCAACGCGAAGACCGGCACCTGCCCGGCCGCGCCTCCGCCGCCGGTGAGCGGCGGGGCGAGCAACGTGCCGCCGGAGATCGTCGACTGTTACTCGGAGTTCCTGCCGACCGCCGACTGGGTCGGTGTGGGTGACCGGACCCTGCACTTCCGGCTCACCGCCCGGGACGGAAACCCGGGCGCGGGCGGGATCGGCAGCGCCGACACCGCGCTGACCCTGGCGCCGGCCGCCGGACCGTTCCTGGTCACCTCGCAGGCCGGCGCGCAGACCCTGGCCGGCGGCGCCACGCTGCCGGTGAGCTGGGACGTGGCCGGCACCGACGCCGCGCCGGTCGGGGTGAGCGAGGTGAAGATCTCGCTCTCCGTCGACGGCGGCAGAACCTTCGGGTACGTCCTCGCGGAGCGCACCGCCAACGACGGCGCCGAGACGGTGACCCTGCCGAACATCGGCGCCAAGGCGGCCCGGATCAAGATCGAGGCGATCGGCAACGTCTTCTTCGACCTGAACGACGCCGACCTGACGCTCCAGGCCACGCCGAAGGTGATCTTCGACGGTGGCGAGGTGGTGACGGTGCAGTACAGCGACCCGATCCTGCCGGAGGTGCGGGTCACCGCCACCGACCCGGACGGCGGTCCGGGACAGCTCGCCGCGACCGCGACCGGGCTCCCCGCCGGCCTGGCGCTCGGCGCCAAGACGCCGGAGGAACCGGACGGGGCCGGCGCACCGGCGGTCTGGGGCGTGGTCGGCAACAACCGGGCCGCCCCGGGCGACTACCCGGTGACGGTGACCGTCACCGACCAGCACGGGCAGAGCGGGACGGTCTCGTTCACCATCCGGGTGGTGCCGGAGGCGGCGGAGCTGGCCTACACCGGGGACACCCTGGTCTCGGGATCGGGCCGGAACGCCGACGTGCTGCTCCAGGCCACCCTGCGGGAGATTCCGCCGGGTTCCGGCGCCGAGCCGTGGCCGGGTGACGTCTCGACCGCGACGGTGACCTTCGCCGCCGGTGGCCGCACCCTCTGCACCGACGTACCGGCACCGCTCGGCACCGACGACTTCGGCTCGGTGGCGACCTGCACGGCGAGCCTGCCGGCCGGCGGCCACGAGGTGACCGTCACGCTCGGCGGCAACTATGCCGGCAGCACGAAGGCGCGGGTCGAGGTGGCCAGGGCGGGCACCTCCGTGGTGCTCGGCGGCGGCTCGGTGACCCCGACCAGGTCGGCCGGGGCGTACCCGGTGGAGCCGAAGTCCCGGGTCGACTTCAGCGTGCTGGTCGCGCAGACCCGGCTCGGCGGCACCGGTACGACGACTCTCTCCTTCCGGTCGGAGGGCCGGAGCTACGAGATCCGGGGCGTCGGGCTCGACTCGTTCGGCGTACGGTCCGGTGGCGGCGCCGACCGCCTCGACCTGCGCAGCCGGGCCGGCCTCTACGACGTCACCGACCCCCGTCGACCGGTCACGGTGGCCACCGGGCTGAGCCTCCGGGTCACCGGTACCGACCGTGGCCCGCTCGGCGGTAGGGACAGCGTCGCGGTCACCCTGACCGAGGGCGACCGGCTGCTCCTCGCCACCGACTGGACCGGCCTGACCAGCAAGGAGATCAACCTGACCAGCGGGACGCTCCTGGTCCTCTGAGTCGCGAGAAGGGCCTCTCCCCGTCGGTACGTCCGGGGAGGGGCCCTTTCCCATAGGGAGCTCTTTGCCTTCGCCCTCTACAGTGGAGCCGTACCGTTGCGTCGACGTTGCGGTCCGATCGCCGAGGACTTGAGCGAGGTGCCGGTGGGCGACGGGTGTGAGTCGGTAGACTGGAATCCGCTTGGCTCGGCCGGGGCACACTCCCAGCTGGCCGGCGTGGTCGCTGGTCTCGTCTTCGCCGGCATAGTCATGCTGATCGACAGGGCGACGTCGAGAGGTTCGTCGGCC
Source organism: Plantactinospora veratri (assembly GCF_036421995.1). Lineage (NCBI taxonomy): Bacteria > Bacillati > Actinomycetota > Actinomycetes > Micromonosporales > Micromonosporaceae > Plantactinospora > Plantactinospora veratri. Next base: position 61,187 of record NZ_JAZGQL010000004.1, on the reverse strand, counting down.
AAGGCGTTGACGATGTTCATCGCCGGCCTGGTCACGTTCGCTCTGGACAGCTTCTTCTTTGGCGTCATCGCCGGTGAACAGACCTGTTCCCGGGCCTGGACGCAGACCACGGTGGCGGCGGGGATGCTCGGGGTTGGCTCACTCACCCTGTTCACCGGCTTGGCGTGGCTGATCGCCGGGCGCGACGAGTTCGAGTCCCCGCTCCGGTTGATCCGGGTGACCGCGTACGGTCTGTCCTTGGTGATCGTCGGGCAGTTGGCGGTGACCGCGCGCGACTATCTGCGGGATGTCCGGCCCGAGGGTATGTATCCCTGGCTGGACTGGCTGGTCCGGGCGTGGTCGGCACTGGTCGCGGTGGTCGTCGTCGCGCACGCGTTTGCTCCCCGACTTCGTTACGAGGCGCATCGGGCGGTGAGCCACGCGGCCTACCTCGGGATTGCCTACGTCCTCAGCTGTGCCGTCATTTTCGGCCTGTTGACCACTGCCGACCGGAGCTACTGGGCGGACGGGGTCCCGCCAGGCGTATTCATCGCCGCCGCTCTTCTGTCGGTCATGCTGCCTGGCGTGGTGGTCGTTGTCCAGTTGATGGCCTTCCCGTCGGCGATGGTGGTGGTTCGACCGCCGGTGGCTCCGGCGCTGCCCGCTTCCCGCGAGCCGTCGCCGCCGCATGGCAGGCCGCCGGCCGTGGAAGCCTCGGCTGGTTCCGAGGCGCCGCCTGCGGTCGCCGACCTGGACAACAACACCAAGTGATCCGCGAACAGTGTGCCGGGCCAGCGTGTCCGAAAACTGTCGGCAGCTCGGGCGAACAAAACGTGGGTGGCGGCAGACGAACAAGGTGAGAGGTTGCCACAACGGAGGAGAAGTGTCATGAACCGTTCCGCGATCCCACGTTTCATCGCCGTCGGTGTGCTGGCCCTGGGGGTGCTTGTCACGGCGGTGGTACCCGCGTCCGCCTCGACCCGCGCTGCGGGCCCGGCGTCCACCGAGCGGGCCGGCCCGACGTCGGCCGGCGCCGTTATGGACGGTCCCGCCGGGTCGGTGCTGAGCGTTCGCGGTGCCGGCCCGTACCGGATCGGCGCGCGCCTGCAAGCCCTGCAGGAAGCTGGCCTGATCGACTGGGTCGCCCCGCCGCAGGAGTGTGACGTCGTACTCACCGGCGTGACCGGCGAATGGTCCGGGGCACTCATCCTGGCCTTCCGGGCAGGCCGGCTGGTGGAGGTCGGTACCGCCACCGTCCCGCCCCGGTCTCCCGCCGGCGCGTCGGTCGGCATGGGCTGGAGCCAGCTTGAGGACATCTACGGCGGCCGCGGCCGCCTGATCTACAACAGCGACGGCGAGCAGGCGTACGTCGTCCGCATCGGTTCCCGAGTGGAGTTGTACACCGGGCACCCGATCCGCGCTGGCGTCGGCTACTTCCAGGCCGGGCCGGCCAACTTCGTCCTCAAGAATTTCATGGGCGAATCAGTCTGCTGATCAGGATGGGGTGCGGCGGGCCACCACGGCCGTCGCGCCCTTGACCGACGGCGGGGCGACGGCGGCGTTCTGCAAGTGCCGGAACTCATGGTGTGCCGACCGACCAGACGGCTCTCGGCTCCACGTACCCCCTTGTGACACGACGAGCCTCCATCGCGGTCATCCGCGCACCCTGATCTCGATATTGCGGCGCGATGGGCGGTGGGCGGCGTTCATCAGACAGCTCCGCTCGCCGGGAGCCGCCGACACCTCGTGCGCGTCTCCGCAGCGGTCTCGACCGCCTGCCCTTGGGCCTGTCGAATTATCATCGGGCGATTCCCGCCGATCGATCGTCTTGGTCGATGACCTTCGTTCGTTCGTGGATGGCCGTTGTGCCGAGGTGGCCCGTGCCAGCGCCGTCGGAGTGGAACTCCTCGATCGGTACCGGGACCGGCGCTTGGACGAGCTGTGGCTGGACCACGACCTCGGCGGGGACGACACGATCTGGCCGGTCGTGGAGGTCCTGGAACGGGCCGCGTTCGACAATCGCCCCTTCGACGTCGGCGTCACCAACGTCCACTCCGCCAACCCGGCCGGCGCCGCAAAGGTCGCCCAGGCCCTACGGCGCTGGGGGTATCGCGTCCAGGTTGCGTCGGGCTCCACGGACGTCGGCTATCTCGACGGGCCCCAGGTGAGCTGACCGGCTCGAACGCGCCGCCCGGCGGCGGCCACACCCGGACGCTTCGGAGGGCTGGTCCGGGTATGCGGAGGCCGCTGGATTCGGGGTAGACCAATGCGCCGACCGTTGACTCAAGTCATGCGGCTGCGGGCTTGGGTATCAGTTTTCGTCTGCCAACCCACACCGCCGCGGCTAGGGAAACGGCGCACGTCGCAGCGGTGAGGAAGCCGGCGTTGTAGTCGTATCGCTGGATCACCAATCCGCCCAACGCCTGCCCGGCCGCGTTGGCGGCGATGATCGCGGTGGTGATCCAACCGAAGGCCTCTGACACGCGCCGCTGGGGTACCAGCCTGTCGAGCAGCGTGTTGTGGAGGGTGATCTGCGGTACGAGGGTTGCCCCGGCCAGGATCACCGCAACCGTCAGCGGTAACGCGCCACCAAGCAGTGACGGGATCAACAAGATCGTGCCGAACCCGGCGATGAGTACCGGCAAGCGAACCACGAGCGGGCGAGGCCAAGGCGATCGCTGGTACGCCATGCCGACGAGTACGGAACTGATCGACCACAGTCCCAGTACGACGCCGGCCAGTTGCGGCACGCCGTTGGACTCGGTGCCGGCCGTGACGCCTACCACGACGAAACCGACTGTCAGGCCGAACGCGCACGTGGCGAGGAGCAGGATGGCAAGACCCGCCGGGTGGAATTGATCAGCGTCGGTTCCGTCGGCGGCCCGGTCCAGGTCCTCGGCAGAGGTCCCGAACGTCGCGTGCCGGCGGTGTGACCGGACTGCCGCCGTCGAGGCGAACCCGGCCGCGCTGACCGTGCTCAGCGTGACGGCGACCAGCAGAGCGGAGCCCGACCACAGCCAGGTGGCGAGCACGGCGGCCACGGCCGGACCGAGCAGCCAGCACAGCTCGAAGCTGACCGCCTCGTAGCTGTAGGCGGCGTCGCGGACCGAACCTGCCGGGACGAGATGGCGCCACATCGCCCGGGACGCGACTTGTACGGTCGGCAGCACCGCGCACTGCACGGCTACCAGGAGCGCGAGCGCAAGAGTATTCAGACCCGTGGAGATGAACACGACGGCGCCCACGCTGAGCAGCGCATATGGGCCGGTAAAGGCGAGCAGAACTCGGGTCGGCCCGTACCGGTCGATGAGCCTGCTCTGCCCGATGACGCCCACGGCGGTACCGACGAGGCTGGCCGCCGAGACAGCCCCTGCCACGGCATAGGAACCCGTCCGGTCCTCGACAAAAATCAACAGGCTCAAGTTGATCATCGCGAACGCGAAGCGGCCCAGTACAGACCAGACCGCCATCGGAAGGGCTCCCGGAACGGCCAGCGCGGTCCTAGTCGTCCCCATCGCCGCCTCCATCGCGTTCTCCGACCCGCCCGACAAATTCTCCCGGCCACGCGGCTGGCAGTGGGCGTGGGTGGGGCTATGGCTGATGACGGTCGGTGACGCGGCGTTCGGCGCCGACCGATCGTGGTTCGAGCGTGCTTGGAAGGGCGCCATCGCGCTGATCGTCGCCGTGGCCGTCACGGTGGCTGCGTACCGCCACCACCGGTGGCGAAAGCCGGTGACGGAGCGTGGCGGCTCCGACTGGCGGCGGCGTGCCTGAATCGCGCCGTACTGCCATGGCTGCTCCCCGCTCAAGGCCGGCAGAACGGCTAACCTCCGCCTCCTACGGCAGAACGGCGCTCTGGGGACAGTACTGACGGTGGGGAGATGCCCATCTGGGTTGACTCGGGCGGTGGCCCGTTGGTCGTCGTTCCCGAAACATCGCTTCGGGACTGGCGTGGCGTCGATCCGGTGGACGTCAACGACGACAGTGATGCTGAGCGAGCCTACGCCGTTGAGGGCCTCGCCGGTGTTGTCGCGGTAGGCCGTGCGGAGGCACAGGCCCTCGTGCTCGGAGACGAGCCGGCGAGCACCTGCTACGTGCCAGAGATGCATGCTCTCGTAGGTTGGGATGCTGCTCAGAACGCGGACTCTCTGATCAACGCGGCTCGGAAACTCGTCGCCGATCTGACCGTCGCATGGGACGACTGCGGCGTTTGGGAGACCGACGGGCCGGCGGTGCTCATGGATGCTGGCGAGGACGGCGCCGAGCCTCTGTCGGGCAACAGAATGGGCCGGGCGCCGGAACTCATCGCCAACCTGCCGTAGCGCGACCCGCTGGATGGTGACCGCGCGACCGCCGGGCGGGCATCGGGTTCGTGGCGCTACCCCGAGAACCTGCCCCGAGCTGCCATGACCACGGGGGAATCGACAGCTCGGGGCAGGTGCACCGAGTGATGGGGACGGTCTGTCAGCGGCGGCGCGGTACCCAGTGCAGAAACCGGCCGGCGAGCAGTGCGGATGTACCTCGGGCAGCTCTTGCAGAGCGCGGGCAAGGTGGCTGCCGAGGTACACCATCAGCCCCACCCGATCGCCCCGGAAGCCGGTCAGCAGCGTCAGCCGCGCGTCCGGGCATGGCCAGTCGGCGCCGCAGAACCGGCACCGGTAGGAGGGGTGCACCGGCACGTGCCGCCGCCAACGCTCCTCGCGACCGATCATGGCAGGGCCGATCGGGCTTTCTCGGCTCGACGTGCCCGCGCGGCCTCTCGGAATGTCAGCGCATTGCCCCGACCTGCCTGAGGTCGCCCCGCCGAGCCACTCCAAAGTGGACCACGCGCGTTCCGCGCCCCGATCCTGGCGGGCGGCGGCGGACTGTCCGCCGTGCCGACCACGGGTGCCGAGGCGCGGACGGCCGCCCGGTACTCGGCCGGGGAGAGTGGCGGCACCTTCGGCGCGTACGGCATCGGGATCGGTTCGACCGAGTCCGGGCAACGCCAGCGGAAGCCGCACCGGCAGTACCGCCAGAGGCGACGCCAGTCCCGCCGATGCCGCGTTCCTGAGCCGACCAGGAAGTCGATCAGCAACCGGTAGAGCCTCCTCATCACATACCTCCTCGGGTGGTTGGCGGGAGCCGATCCCAGTGGGGAGAGCTGAGATCGGCTCCCGATGCGAGTTCCACCCGGGCGTCCGACGGTCACCGAGCGGTCCTGCTGCTGCCACTCTCGGTGCCCCCACAACAGCCATGCAACGGTCTAAGCTGATGCATCCCTCGCTAGTCGTTCCTTTTCCACAATCCACCGGAAACAGTCCCAGAATCGATCGACTGATTGCTTCAAACTGAGACAGGAGGTCCGGCGATGACGGACGCGGGGTCGTCCATACCGCGCAGGCAACTCGGCCGAATTCTGAGGCAGGCTCGCGAACAGGCCGGGCTCTCCCTGGAGGCCGCCGGCACCGACCTCGAGTGGTCGCGCTCCACCATGTACCGGATCGAGGGCGGCCAGGCCGCCGTCAAGGCGCGGGACGTCGAGGCGATGTGCCGGCTCTACGGCACCTCGGGTGAGATGACCGAGGCGCTGAAGAAGCTCGCCACCGAGACCAAGGCGAAGGGGTGGTGGCACGCCTACGGTGACACCCTGCCGGCCTGGTTCGAGCTGTACGTCGGTCTGGAGGCGGCCGCCTCCCGCCTCCGCCACTGGCAGCCCGCCGCACTGCCCGGCCTGCTCCAGACCAGGGAGTACGCCGAGAACCTACTGCGGTCGCATCCCGACCTGCCGCCCCGCGAGGTCGGCCGGCTGGTCGAGGTCCGGATGGAGCGCCAGAAGATTCTGACGCGCAAGAAGCCGGAACCGCCACGTCTGGAGGTCATCGTGGACGAGGGGGTGCTGCGCCGGGAGGCCCCGGGCATGGCGCGCCAACTCCGTCACCTCCACGACCAGGCGACCACCGGGGTGGCGAGCGTCCGGGTCGTCCCGAGATCCGCCGCGCCGAGCTTCGCGCTGACCGGCGGGCAGTTCATCATCCTGGAGTTCCCCTCGCTCGGGATCAGGACTCCCGAGCCGACCACCGTCTACAGCGAGCTACTGACCGGCGCCCTCTACCTCGACAAGCCGGCGGAGGTTGCGACGTACGCTAAGGCATGGAGGGCGATCGAAGGAGTGGCGCTCGATCCGTCCCGGTCGGCCGACCTGATAGCGATGATCGGCAAGGAGATGAGCGATGACTGACCAGCCCGGCGCGAAGTGGCGCAAGTCCAGCCGGAGCAACGGCTCGGGCGGCGAGTGCGTCGAGGTCGCCGACAACCTCTCCGGCGTCGTACTCGTCCGGGACACCAAGGACCGCGAGGGCGGCACCTTGACGTTCACCCCCGCCCCCTGGCGAGCCTTCGTCGACTTCGCGAAGCAGACCCCGACCGGCTGATCCTGCCGGCCCACTCACCCGGGCCACTTCCCGGCCCGCCTCGCGGCACACCGGGCACGGCCTCGAAGGGATGACCGGCGTCCGACCGGGTACCAGACCGGGATGAAGGGTTCGACTCTCGCCAAGACCGGACTGGCCACCGCGCTGGCCGCCGCCGTCGGCTCGCTCGCCACCGACCCCGACTCCGCCTGGTACCGGTCGCTGGACAAGCCGGCCTGGCAGCCGCCCCCGGCGGCCTTCCCCGCCGTCTGGACCCCGCTCTACGCCTCGATCGCGTTCGCCGCCGCCCGCGCCCTCGACGCCAGCACCAGCGTCGCAGAGCGCAGCAGTTTCCGGCGGGCGTACGCGATCGATCTTGCCCTGAACGCCGGCTGGAACGCGCTCTTCTTCCGGGCCCGCCGGCCCCGGCTCGCCCTCGCCGAGTTGGTCCTGCTGAACGCGGCCAACGCCGTCCTGCTGCACCGGGCCTGGCGGGCGGACCGGGTGGCCGGGGCGGCACTCCTGCCCTACCTGGCCTGGACCGGCTTCGCCACCGCGCTGAACGCCACGATCGCCGCCCGCAACCCGGGCCGCTGACCCGGGCGGCTGCCCCGAGCCGACCAGCCCGCCCGGGGGCCGACCCAAGCCGCCGACCCAAGCCAACCAGCCCGAGCCGCCGACCCGAGCCGACCGGCCGGGGCGCCGCTGCGGGCGTACCAGCAAATGGGCGGCGGGGTCCGGTCGGGCCCGGCATCGGGTATGGTTCCCTGCGTGACGCGTTCGTATCGATGGTTTAGTCAGCCGGCTCCGGAGCCGGTGACTCAGCCATGACCTGACGTCACCAAGATCCAGCAGAGCCGGCTGAAGCAGGGACATCGTCCCTGCTTTTTCCATGTGATCAGCCGGCTCGGCTCCCGGGCGCCGGCCCCGGGGTGGCGGTCGGCAGAGAGGGAGCCTCGACGATGACCACCACCGGAATGGGTCGGGTCAGCGACCAGCGCATCGACCGGATCGTGCCGCTGACCACCCCGGCGCTGCTGCACCACGAACTGCCCCTGGACCAGGCGTTGGCCGACGCGGTGCTGGACGGCCGACGATCGGTCGCCCAGGTGCTCGACCGGGAGGACGACCGGCTGTTGGTCGTGGTCGGTCCTTGCTCGGTGCACGATCCGGCGGCGGCCCTGGACTACGCCCGACGGCTGCGGGTGGCGGCGGCCGAGCACGCCGAGGACCTGCTGGTGGTGATGCGGGTCTACTTCGAGAAGCCCCGCTCCACCGTCGGCTGGAAGGGCCTGATCAACGACCCGGGGCTGGACGGTTCCGGCGACGTGAACGCCGGGCTGCGGGCCGCCCGTGCGCTGCTGCTGGACGTACTCCGGCTGGGGCTGCCGGTCGGCTGCGAGTTCCTGGACCCGATCACCCCGCAGTACATCGCCGACACGGTCGCCTGGGGTGCCATCGGCGCCCGCACCGTCGAGAGCCAGGTGCACCGGCAGCTCTCCTCCGGCCTCTCCATGCCGATCGGGATGAAGAACCGCCCGGACGGCAGCGTCGGCACGGCGGTCGACGCGATCCGGGCCGCCGGGGTGCCGCACGTCTTCCCCGGCATCGACGTCTCCGGGGCTCCGGCGATCATGCACACCCGGGGTAACGCGGACTGCCACCTGGTGCTGCGCGGCGGCCGGGGCGAGCCCAACTACGACGCCGAGTCGGTGGCCGAGTCGCTGGCCCTGCTCCGGGCGGCCGGGCTCCCCGAGCGACTGGTGATCGACGCGAGCCACGACAACAGTGGCAAGGACCACCGTCGGCAGCCGGTGGTCGCCGCCGACGTGGCCCGGCAGATGGCCGACGGCCAGCGCGGCATCGTCGGGCTGATGCTGGAGTCGTTCCTGGTACCCGGCCGGCAGGACCTGGACCCGACCCGGCCGCTGGAGTACGGGCAGTCGATCACCGACGCCTGCCTCGGCTGGCCGGAGACCGAGGAGGTGCTGGCGGACCTGGCGGCGGCGGTCCGGGCCCGGCGGGTGGCGGCACCGACAGGTACCGCCGTGAACTGATCTGTCCGGGTCGGCGGCGGCCGGTCGGGCCGCCGCCGGGCTCGCGGGTGTGACGTAGCAGTCAGTTGGGAGATCCATCGGCACGCAACCGTGCGGTTCGGTGCGGCGTCTGGATCAATAGGGCGAAAGGCGCGCGTACGGTTGTGCTCGCGCCGGCCGCCCCGCCCGCGACCTGCCCGCCAGCACCCAGAGGTACACGCGAACATGCCGAAATTTCGCCGACGTAGCCTGATCAAGGCCGCCACGCTCTTCACCTGTGCCCTACTCGCCGGGGTGGTGGTCGCCGGGGCGGCGTTCCCGGCCGTGGCCATGTCCGGGCTGGCGGCGAAGGCCGGCGCCGACTCGTTCCAGGAGCTGCCCACCGAGCTGACCGTGCCGCAGGTGCCGGAGGCGACCCAGGTCTTCGCCGCCGACAACAAGACGCTGATGGCGACGTTCTACGACGAGAACCGCCAGGACGCCCCGCTGCCCCAGATCTCCCCGGCGATGCGGAACGCGATGGTCGCCGCCGAGGACCACTCGTTCTACCGGCACAACGGGATCGACGTGAAGGGCTTCATGCGGGCCCTGGTCTCGAACTTCACCGGCAACTCCCGGCAGGGCGCCTCGACGCTGACCATGCAGCTCGTCCGGATGTCGATCACCTACGGTGCGACCGACCCGAACGACGTGGTGGCGGCCAGCGAGGACACCAACGCCCGGAAGCTGCGCGAGATGCGCCTGGCGGTGGCGCTGGAGAACAAGCTGACCAAGGACCAGATCCTGGAGCGCTACCTCAACATGGCGCCGTTCGGCCACGGGACGTACGGGGTGGCCGCGGCGAGCCGGTTCTACTTCGGCAAGGAGCCGAAGAACCTGACCGTGCCGGAGGCCGCGATGATCGCCGGCCTGGTCAAGTCGCCGAGCTACTACGACGCGCTGGACAGCAAGGGGCCGGGCTACGGCCGCACGGTGGACCGCCGCAACTGGGTGATCGAACAGATGCGGGAGACCGGCGCGATCACCGAGCAGGAGAAGGCGGCAGCGCTCGCCACCCCGCTGAAGGTCAAGGGGCAGCGGCCGGCGAACGGCTGCACCAGCTCGGTACACAACGACTGGGGCTTCTTCTGCGACTTCTTCTACCGCTGGTGGATGGATCAGGAGGCGTTCGGCAGCACCACCTACGACCGGGAGCGGCGGCTCAAGGGCGGCGGGTACCGGATCGTCACCACGCTGGACCCGGCGGTGCAGAAGGCGGCGTACAAGAACGTGCAGCAGTACCTGCCCACCGGCCGGAAGGACGCCCTGATGGTGGCGGCCGTCGAGCCGGGCACCGGCCGGGTACGCGCGCTGGCCACCAACCGGACGTTCGGGCTGGACGACCCGACGAAGCCGAAGAACCCCGTCTCCAGCAACCCGAAGCAGGCGGACGCGGGGATGCGGGCGACCTATCCGCGTACCACGAACCCGCTGCTCACCGGTGGCGGTGGCACGAACGGCTACCAGGCCGGATCGACGTTCAAGATGTTCACCATGGTCGCCGCGCTGGAGCAGGGCTACCCGCTCAGCCACACCTACAACGCCCCGCAGCGCTATCCGTCGAAGTACTCGGCGGAGCGCGGCACCGACTCCGCCTGCACCGGCACCGAGCGGTGGTGCCCGGGTAACGACAACGCGAGCATGGCCGGGGTGCACGACATGTGGAGCGCGTTCGGCCGCTCCGTCAACACCTACTTCGTACCCCTGGAGGAACGGGTCGGGGCGGCGAAGGTCGTCGACGTGGCGCAGCGGCTCGGCATCCGCTTCCGGCAGCCGGGCGAGGCGGCGATCGCCAAGGACCCGGTCCAGGCCGACGGTTGGGGTTCGTTCACCCTCGGTGTCTCGGCGACCACCCCGCTGGACCTGGCCAACTCGTACGCCACGCTGGCCGCCGACGGGAAGCACTGCGCGCCGATCCCGGTGCAGGAGGTCAAGGACCACACCGGCAAGGTGCTCGACATCGCCACGCCGCACTGCCAAAAGGCGGTGGACCCCGAGGTGGCCCGGGCGGCGATCGACGCGGCCCGGTGCCCGGTCGGCGACCAGTCCGCCTACGGCAGGTGCCGCGGCGCGACCGAGGCCGACGCGCACCGGGTGGTGGGCCACCCGATCGCCGGGAAGACCGGTACCACGGACAGCGAGCGGACCGCGTCGCTGGTGACCATGACCACCACGCTCTCGGTCGCCGGCATCATGGCCAATCCGGACTGGCCGGAGACCACCACCGACATGGACCACGACATCGTCAACCCGGCCGTCTACGAGACGCTGGCCGACGCGATGAAGGGGAAGCCGAAGAAGGACTTTCCCAAGCCGGGCGAGAAGCTGGTCTACGGGGACCAGCGGTCGGTGCCCTCGGTCACCTGCCGTTCGGTCGACGACGCCAGCGCCGTGCTGCGCGACGCCGGGTTCAAGGTCGAGGTCGACCCGAGCCGGGTCGCCTCGAACTGCCCGGCCGGGGCGGTCGCCGGCACCGACCCGGACGGCCGGACCGTCTCCGGCGGCGTGGTGATGCTGCGGGTCAGCAACGGCCAAGCCTCGTCGAACGGTCCCGGCGGCGGGCGGCCCTCGACCGAGGGTGGCACCGGGGGTACGGTCGCCGACCGACCGGGACGACGCGGCTGACGCCGGCCCGCTCGCGCGGAGATGAGTACGCCGCCCATGGCTCTCGCCATGGGCGGCGCGGTGTCGGTGTGCAGGTCGCCTCTCGGCGAGTGGCACGACGCGGCTCCAGCCGGACGGTATTCCGCGAAGGCAATAGGGTGAGGCCCGGGGACACTGGACACACCGACAGTCCTAGTCAACCTCGGATCCGGGCCCGGTGTTCCGATCTTCGCCGTGACGCACGTCACCGGCTGCCGAAACCGGACGGCGGGCCAGCATCGGTACGGGTTTGGCCGATCCGGCACCGGGTAGCTGATCTCCGTGACCGACCAACCGGCCCCGGACCAGTCGACCAGTCCGGAACTCGACGCCCTGCTCGACGACCTCTATTCGGGTCAGGAGCGGCTCACCCAGGCGGAGATCCAGCGACGGGCGGTCGCCGCGGAGGTCTCCGCCGAGCTGCTGACCAGGATCACCGCGCTCCCCGAGGGTGAGTACGCGGTCGACGAGGTCGCCGACCTGCTCGGCGGTACGGCCGGCTGACCCCGGAGGGCGAGGAGAGAGAACCGATGACCGAAGACGACCGGCCGCAGCAGGCTCGTCTGGCTCCGCTCGGCCAGCCGCCCGGAGAGACGGATCCGCAGGGCGATCCGGACTTCACCGCCGAGCACGACAAGACGGCGGTGGACGAGGAGATCATCACCGACAGCGACACCGAAAGGGAGCCGGAGTCGCCCCGGGGCTGGTCCGGCATGCAGCGCTGAGTCTTCCGCCCGGGACCCGATCCCGCCCCGACCAAACCGGGCCGCCTCCCCTGTCGGGGAGGCGGCCCGGCGCACTTCTTGGGCAGCCCGCCGCTTCCTACCGGGAGGCGGCCCGCTGTGCGACGGCGTAGCCCATCTGGAGGAAGTCGGAGGCGGCCACCGCGGTGAAGGCGGTCGCCACCAGCCGGGTCAGCCGGGGGGCGAGCACCAGGCCGCCGGTCAGCCCGGTGGAGATCCAGACGGCCAGGCAGAACGGGCAGCTGAGCAGTTCGCCGACGGCGTGCCGGGCCGAACTCCCCTCGTCGCGTACCTGCTCCATCACCTCGCCGCTGCCGATCGGCCGGTCGTAGCGGGTGAACGGCGCCCGCAGCGGGCTGGTCACGGCGTCCTTGGAGAGCAGCCGGCTGAGCTTGTGGGTGGCCACCGAGAGCAGCACGACGTCGGAGACGCTCGGGCGCTCCGGGACCCGCCGCCCGGTCGTCTTCGCCGCGATGCCCAGCGCCAGCGCCACCCCGGCGTAGGTGCCCATCGTCGCCAGGTAGCCGCCGAGCGGCCGGTGCTCGTCGGGCGCGTACGCCTGCCGCAGTCGCGCCACCCTGTCTCGTACGTTCATCCCGCCTCGTTCCGCGTTCCGCCTGGTGCTCTGCTGCCGCCCGCCGTCCGCTCCGGGGCACGGCCCGTCCGTCAACCCCCGCGTGGGTGCGCTCACCCGGGGGTGAGGTTGTCGTCGACCTCCCGGGCGAGGCCGGCCAGCGACTCGTCGGCGATCTCGTGCAACCGCTGCTCGGAGGGCTCGCCCTCCAGTTCGAGTCGTACCGTCGCTCCCCCGGCGTCGACCGGTGAGACCTGCAACCGGGCCGACCAGTCCGGGGAGCCGGCACTGCGCCACCGGGCCCGCAGGTCGGCGGTGGAGAGTTCCGGCCCCGGCACGCCGTCGCCACGCAGCGGCGCGGGCAGCCAGGCCGAGACCCGGTCCGGGTCGGTGGCGGTACTGAACACCACCTCCGGCGGGGCGGACATGCCCCGCTCGGCGCGGCCCGTCACCACCCGCCGTCCCGCAGGCGGCTCGGGTCGACCTCCCGGCCCGGGTGCCGGGTCAGGTACTCGGTCTCCAGCTCGGCGGTACGCCGCAGGTGGTTGCCGAGCGCGGTGTCGGCCGCGTGCCGGAGCGTGTCGAGCCTGGTCCGGTGCAGGCTGTGCATCTCGCGGAACAGGTCCTCGTCGCTCAGCTCGACCGGGTCGACGCCGAGGGTCTCCTCCTCGGCGCTCACGAAGTCGCTGGCGGTGCCGCCGCGCCGGACCGGGTCGCCGTCCCACTGGCCGACCCGCTGTTCCGGGCTGGCGTCGATCGGCGCCCCGATGTCGGCCGGGGAGAACTCCTCGTGGCGTACTGATTCGGACATCGTCGCCCCCGATAACTCGTTTGGGTGGACGACTAGACGGTTGCCCAAACCGGGTACCGCCAAACCCCGGCCGGCGGGGCGACACTACGACGCCGTGTCGGAGACGGCACCGACCCGCCCGGTACGCTCGGGGGCATGAAACGGCTGTGCACACCGGCGTGGATCCTGCGTCACGTGTTCACCGTCGCGGTGGTCGTCGGCTTCCTGGCCCTCGGCTGGTGGCAGATCAGCCGGGCGCTGGCCGGCAACACCCTGAGTTGGGCGTACGCCTTCGAGTGGCCGATCTTCGCCGGGTTCGTCGTCTTCCTCTGGGTGCGGGAGGCCCGCTACACGCTGCGCGGTGGCCGGCCGCCGGAAGCCGAGTCGGCGGCTCCGCCGGCCCGGCCGAGCACCCCGGGGACACGCCGACCGGTGCGTACGGCCCGACCACGGCTGGCGGCAGCGGGCCCGGAGGACCCGGCGCTGACCGAATACAACCACTACCTCGCGTGGCTGAACGCCAATCCCGGCGCCCGGCCCGCCGACTATCCCGGCCTGGGCCGGCAGCAGGAAGGATGAACCGTGGGCGCAGCCCTGACCCGCTACCGTGTGGTCGCTTACGTCGTCGGCGTCGTGTTGATCGCGCTCGTCGTGGTGGGCATGCCGCTCAAGTATCTCGGTAACGATCCGGTGGTCGTCGAGACGGTCGGCCCGGCACACGGGTTCCTCTACATGGTGTATCTGGTGGCCACCTTCGACCTGGGTCGCCGGGCGCGCTGGCCGCTGGGCCGGATGGTGCTGGTCATGCTCGCCGGGACGATCCCGTTCGTCTCGTTCTTCGCCGAGCGGGCGGTCACCCGGCAGGTACGCGAGCCGGAGCCGGTTGCCGGCTGAACCGCCGCCCAGGGGCGGCCGCCGATCGCGAGCCGCCCCGCTCGTCCGTCGGGCCGTCTATTCATTTGAATGTCTCGCGATAGGCGAGGTCAAACCGCGTGGTCGGCGGCGCCGGTCAGACCGGAACGTGAATGAATCACGCCGCCGGGTCGGTTTTCACGCGTTGCGGAGCCCGTCGACGAATGCCCGCCAGGCCGCCGCGCCGAACAGCAGCGACGACTCCGGATCGACCGAGTCGCGGACGGCGGCACCGCCGGCGACCTGAGCCACCTCGACACAATGCTGCGATTCGCATCGAGTGCTCTTCCGCCAGACGAGCTCGGCGGAACCAGTCTGTGACATGCGCCCTCCCCGGCAACTAATACTGTTGCGGCAGATGCCGCGACAACGGACAGAGGCTACCCGCCGTCCCCCATTCCGCACAGCCCGGAATATCCGCGATTATGATGTCAGTGTCGATAATGGACACAAACGGTGATGGCGTGGTCGCGGCAAGCAGGGACGCTGGTGGAACGGGGCGGGCCCGTGTAGCCTGCACAAAAGTCTGGCAATCTGGCAGGTAGCCGGTAGCCAGGTGGCAGGTTGCCGGGATCAGAATGAGCCGGATCGACCCTTGCTCGGCCGCCGGTGCGCCGTTTGAAGGGAGCGTTCCCGATGACTACGGCGTACGGCCCGACCGTGGGGCGCCGCAAGCTCCGCTCGGCGATCCGGCGCGCCAGGGAAGCCGCCGGGTTCACCCAGGAGCAGGCGGCGCTCGCCATGGACTGGTCGCTGTCCAAGCTGATCCGGATAGAGGCGGGATACGTCTCGATATCCACCAACGACGTCAAGGCGTTGCTCAATTACTATCAGGTGCGCGATCCCGAACAGGTCGCCGAACTGGTGCAACTGGCCCGGGTTTCCCGACAACGCACCTGGTGGTCGCAATATCGTGACGCGCTGCCACCCGCCTATTATTCGTACATCGGCCTGGAGGCGGAGTCCTCCGAACTCTATTTCTACCAGTCCGTCGGCATGCCGGGACTGCTTCAAACCCAGGCGTACGCGCAGGCGGTCCTCAAGACGGCAATTCCCAAACTGGACGATCCCGACGAGGCACAGACCTCCGTCGCATTGCGGCTGCGCCGCCAGCAGGAAATGCTCGGCCGCGCAGATCCGCCGAACATCGTCGTGGTCTTCGACGAGGCGGCACTGCACCGGCAGACCGGCGGTCCGGCGGTGATCCGGGAACAGCTCCTGCATCTGGTCGGTCTCGCCGAATCCGGCCGGATCACCGTCCAGGTGCTGCCGTTCACCTCCACCGTCTACACCCCGCTCGGCCAGTTCGTGATCCTGCGCTTCCCCGGCGGGGAGGACGCGGACGTGGTCTATCTGGAGAGCACCGGGCTGGAGGACGTACTCGACGATCCCGACGCGGTGACCGCGCACCTGCGGACCTTCACCGGGCTCCGCGAGGCGGCACTGAGCCCGGCCGAGTCCCTGCGCCGGATCTCCGAGATCGCCGCCGACTTCGCCGACTGACCAGCACCGACCAGCGGCGCCGCCGCCGGACCCGTCGAGGGTCCGGCGGACCGCGCCTCCGGAGGTACCCGGCTAGGGCATCGGCTCGTACGGGGTGTCCGAGGCCGGCGGAAACGCCAGCCCACCCAGCCGGGCGGCTTCCCGGGCACGGATCAGTGCCCGGGTCACCTGACCGAACTGCCGCTCGTGGTCGGAGCTGAACAGCAGCACCGTCTCGCCCCGGTACTTTCCCCACAGCTCGTAGGCCGGCGGCCGCCACCGGTGGCCCACCAGGGCGAGGCCGACCGGTACGAAGGCGGCGAGCCCGAGCCCGGCGTACGTGGTGGCGGGGAGCCGGTAGAGGTCACCGGTGTAGCCCAGCGCGACGCCGATGCCGACCAGTACCGCGGCGGTGACCAGCACCGCGCGCAGCGTCAGTCGGTCGTGCGGCCCTCGGGCGGTCTGTAGGTGGGTGAGTTCGGAGATCGTGAACTTGCGGCCGGCGACGATGAACGCCTCGTTGGTGATCCGTACGCCGGGTTCCCGGTAGAGGTCGACGGGGCGGGGGCGGGCCAGTCCAGATACCTCGAATGACGCGTCTGGCAGGTGGACCTGGGGGCGAGTAGGCTCCATTCTTGCCTCCAACGGCTCCTGAGGCGGGCTGCGTGGATGGTTCGTAGAGATCGGCATCTGGTGGCAGCCGGGTGCCGATCGTCTTGCGGGCGGGCTGGGCGCACGTCGGCTGCCCCGGACTACGGCTGATTCATCGCACGCGACCTCGCCCCCTGCTGGCGACTACGCCGTGTACTGCTACGCCGGACCCCCGGGAAAGCCTGTCGACTCCCGCATTCATTGTGCGAAGGGCACACCAGCAAGTGGAAGGGACGCAGACAGCCACCTGGCAGATTTCCAGGCGGCAGCCGGGCTTCCCGCCGCCCTGTGCCCGGTTCCGTGGCGGTTTGCCCATACTCAGCCCGGGCCGCCATCCGCCAAGACCGACCTATCGGGCGAAGAGCCGGAGAGCGGCCGGAGAAGAGCCCCGCCGCCGCCGGACATCACGCGTCGGACGGGGTGTGGCACGGTCAGTGATCACGACATTCGGGTTATCGCTCGCCACTGCCGCATCTCACCCGCCCACCACTGTCGGTAATGCCGACCCCGGGCTACGTTGAACCGGCCGGCCCGGTCGTCAGTCATCCCCCCGGGTGGCGCCGGCCCGGTGTCGCCGCAGGCAGCAGCCGCGGTGACGCAAGGCCGCCATCCGCTCCGATCGCGGTGGCGCAAGGAAGAAGGGTTCTGCACACGTTGTCTTCGGTGCGGATCCTGCTGCGTACCCTCGTCGCGGCCGGCCTCTCGGCGGCACTACTCGCCCCGATGTCGGCGGCCCGGGCCGAGCCCTCGGTCGGCGAACTCACGCAGCGGATCAACAAGGCCTCAGCCGAACTGGAGAAGGTCGTCGAGTCCTACAACAAGCTCAACGAGGAAATCAAGGAGAGCAAGGCCGCGGCGGCGACGCTCAGCGCCCGGATCGGACCGCTGCAACAGCAGGCGGACCAGAGCCGGGCCGAGGTGGCCGAGCTCGCGAGCCGGGCGTACAAGCTCGGTGGCTTGAGCACGGCGAGCGCGCTGCTGAACCGGGGCGACGGCAACACCCTGGTGAACAGGCTCGGTGCACTGGAGCAGTTGGCCCGGGACCGGGACCGGCAGATCGCCGGGTTCGAGGCGACGCAGCGGCAGTACACCGACGAGAAGGCCCGGCTCGACGCCACGTTGGCCCGGCAGACCGCCCAGGCGAAGCAGTTGGCCGCCGGCAAGAAGCGGATCGAGGGCGAGCTGGCCAAGCTCTACGAGATGCGCCGCGAGGCGTACGGGTCGGCGACCTCCTCCGGCAGCAGGTACACCGGCAGCGTCCCGGCCGTCTCCGGCAAGGCCGGCGTCGCGGTCCGGTACGCCTACGGCGCGATCGGCAAGCCGTACGTCTGGGCGGCCGAGGGGCCGAACGGCTACGACTGCTCCGGTCTGACCCTGGCCGCCTGGCGGGCCGCCGGCAAGTCGCTGCCGCACAACGCCGCGATGCAGTGGGACAAGGTGGCACACATCGGCCGTGGCGAGCTGAAACCCGGTGATCTCGTTTTCTACAGTGGACTCGGCCACGTGGCGCTCTTCGTGGGCAGCGGCAAGGTGATCCACGCGCCCCGGGCCGGCGAGAGCGTCAAGCTGGCCGACGTGGACATGATGAGCCCGTACGGCTACGGACGCGTCCGCTCGCGCCGCGCAGGGTCGTACTCCGCGCTGGGGCGCGCGCGCGCCGGCGGGGGCACCTCCGGCGCGCGAGCGCGTTGTCGACCAGTACGTCGAGCAGCTCCGGATAGTCCATCCCGGCGACCTGCCAGATCCGCGGGTACTGCGACACCGGAGTGAAGCCGGGGAAGGTGTTGACCTCGTTCAGCACCGGGGTCACACCGTCGCGGAGGAAGAAGTCGATCCGGGCCAGTCCGGCGCAGCCGAGCGCCCGGAACGCCCGCACCGCGAGGTCGGAGAGTTCGGCCGCCACCGCACCGTCCAGCCGGGCCGGGACCTCGAAGACCGTGCCCGGATCGTCGTACTTGGCGTCGTAGTCGAAGAAGGACCGGTCCCCGGTGACCCGGATCTCCAGCGGCGGACCGACCTCCAGCCGGCCGTCGGGACGTTCGAGCACCGCCAGGTCGATCTCGCGGCCGGGCACCGCCGTCTCGACGAGCACCTTCGGGTCGCTCGACCGGGCCCACTCCAGCGCGGCCGGCAGTTCGGTCCAGTCGGTCACCCGGGTCACCCCGAGGCTGGAGCCGGCCCGGGCGGGCTTGACGAAGACCGGCAGGCCGAGCCGGCGCAGCTCCGCCCGCGGCGGCACACCCTCCGGACCGGTCGGCCGGGACACCACCGCGTCGGCGACCGGGATCCCCTCGGCGGCGAGCAGCTTCTTGGTGAACTCCTTGTCCATCGCGGCGGCGCTGGCCAGCACGCCGTTGCCGACGTACGGCACGCCGGTCAGTTCCAGCACCGCCTGGAGGGTGCCGTCCTCGCCGTACGGGCCGTGCAGGGTCGGAAAGATCACGTCGGCCGTACGCAGCCGCTCGACCGCCTCGAAGACGGTGACCGGCGTCCCGGTGCCGAAGACCCACTGCCCGGTACGCGTGATCAGAACCGGTTCCGGCCGGTAGCGCGCCCGGTCCAGGTTCGCCAGAACGCTCGCCGCCGACCGCCGGGAGACCCGGTGCTCGCCGCTGCGCCCGCCGGAGAGCACCGCGACCCTGATCGGTGACTCAGACACTGACCCGCTCCCGTCCGCTGCCCAGCCCGGCCCGTACCGGCAGGTAGCGCCGGCCGACCCGGGACCCGATGCCGGTGAAGATCTCGTGGGGGTTGGTACCGGCCCAGCCGGCCCAGTCGACGACCGTCGGCTCGCCCCGGTCACCGGGACCGAGGAGCAGCACCTCGTCGCCGGTACGCACCGGCAGGTCACCGACGTCGACGACGATCTGGTCCATGGTCACCCGGCCGGCGACCCGGCACCGGCGGCCCTGGATCCAGACCTCGGCCGCCCCGGCGGCGGTCCGGGGGATCCCGTCCGCGTAGCCGACCGGCACCAGCGCCAGGGTGGTCGGCACGGCCGTGACGTGGTCGTGCCCGTAGGAGATGCCGGTGCCCGCCGCGACCCGCTTGGTGAGGATGACCCGGGAGCGCAGGGTCAGTGCCGGGCGCAGTCCGGCGGGCAGTCCCGGCAGCGGCTCCACGCCGTAGACGGCGATGCCGGCCCGGACCAGGTCGAAGTGCGTCTCCGGCCGGCCGACCAGGGCGGCCGAGTTGGCCAGGTGCACCAGGTCGGGCGCGAGCCCGGCGGCCCGGGCCAGCGCCAGTGCCCGGCCGAACCGCCGAAGCTGCGCCGTGTCCCGGTCGTCGACCCGCGACTCCCCGTCGGACAGGTGGGACCAGACCCCGCGTACCCGGATCCGCCCGATGGCCTCGAAGCCGCGCGCCAGGCGTACCAGCTCGGGCCATTCGCCCTCGGTCGCACCGTTGCGGGAGAGCCCGGTGTCGACCTTGAGGTGTACCTCGGCCCGTACCCCGGCCCGGGCCGCACCGGCGGCGATCCCCCGCAGGTGCGCCACGGAGGGGACCGACAGGTCGATCCGGGCCGCGACGACCGGGGCGAAGTCCTCGTCCTCGGCGTGCAGCCAGCAGAGCACCGGCGCGTCGACGCGGCCGGCCCGCAGGGTCAGCGCCTCGGCCCGGGAGGTCACGCCCAGCCACCGCGCGCCGGCCGCCAGCACGGTCCGGGCCACCGGCAGCGCGCCGTGCCCGAACCCGTCCGCCTTGACCACGGCGAGCAGCTCCGCGCCGGTCCGGCCGGCCAGGGTACGGGTGTTGTGCGCGATCGCGTCGAGGTCGACCACCGCCTCCGCGAGTGGTGTCAGGCCACCTGCTCCGCCGAGTTTGATCACGTTGCGTGAGACTAGGAGGCGTCTGTGCGGTTTTCGTG
This sequence comes from Plantactinospora veratri, assembly GCF_036421995.1. Lineage (NCBI taxonomy): Bacteria > Bacillati > Actinomycetota > Actinomycetes > Micromonosporales > Micromonosporaceae > Plantactinospora > Plantactinospora veratri. The sequence continues at coordinate 41,078 of NZ_JAZGQL010000004.1, read as the reverse complement.
AAGGCGAAGTGCGAGAACCGTTCGACGATGTGCCGGCCGGATTCGTCCGGCTCGACGCGGTGCCCGACCCGGCGCCGGGCACGGCCGGGCGCTAACCTGCCGGGATGACTCCGTCGGAGGCCGGCAAGCTCGCCGCTGTGGTGCTCGACCGCCTCGCCCCGCACCTGCCGGAGGCCGCCTCGGCCGGTGACGCCGGGCCGGCCGGGCGGCTCTACGAGCTGGTGGCGGAGCGCCTGCGCGCCCTCGACGAGGCCGAGGCGCTGGCCGACCTGGTCCGGGAACCCCGAAACAACTCGCTGGTCAAGCGCCTGTTGCGCACCGCCGTGACCGAGGATCCCGGGTACGCGGCCGAGCTGGCCGCCGCCGTCGGGGCCCTGCCGGCGGCGACCGGCACACCGGTCGCGGCGGAGCGGACGACCAGCTCGGCGGTGCCCCGGGAGCCGGTCGGGGCCGTACCCGGATCGGGCGGCGGTCGACGGCCGCGCCGCTACGGTCCCTGGGTCGCGCTCGGCGCGGTCGTGCTGCTGCTGGCGGTGGGCGGCCTGGTGGTCCGCGCGGTGCTCGGCGGGCTCAGCGAGGCCGGCGGGCTGACCGCCGACTCCAGCTGCGAGGAATACCAGCAGGCCCCGCCGGAGGAGCGGGTCGCGGCGATCCGGCAGATCGGGCTCGCCAAGGGCATCTCCGGGGTGGACAGTCCGCTGGTGATGACGGCCGTCGACCAGCTCTGCGACGCCCAGCCGACGGCACGGATCGGCGACCTCATCGCCCGCTTCGACGGCTGAGCCCGCCGACCCTCGCTGAGCCCGCCGACCCGCGCTGGCCGCCGAGCCCGCGCGACGGCCTCCGGCACCGCTCAGGTGACGTCCCGCCGCATGGGTACGGCGACCGCGAGCACCGCCGCCACCGCCGCGTAGCCCAGCAGCAGCAGCCCGCCGCCGAGCGGTGGGACGAGCTGGACCGGTGTGGTACCGAGCCCCTCGGCGGCCGCGTCGACGACGTAGCTGAACCCGGTGAGCGAGGCGGTCGCCCCGGCCGGCAGGTACGGATAGAGCCGGCTCACGCCGGGGATGATCGCGAGCAGGGGTTCGAGCAGGTAGAAGTAGCCGACCACCACGCCGAGGGCCGCCACCTGGTTGCCGACCAGCGCACCGATCCCGACGCCCAACAGGGTGTAGACCGCCATCGAGACGGCCAGTCGGGCGAACAGCTCCAGGATCGACCCGGTGCCCAGCCCCGGGGTGACGCCCCGGGCCGCCGCCCCGGCGAAGAAGACCGCCGCACCGGAGCCGGTGAGCACCAGGCCGTACGCCAGCCCGGCGACGCCGTACGCGACCAGCTTCGACACCAGCACCTGCCAGCGCCGGGGTGCGAAGAGGAAGGTGAAGTCGACGGTCCGGTGCCGGTACTCCGCGCTGACCGCGAGTGCCCCCAGCACCGCCGGGACGAACATGGTGTAGCCGACCATGCCGAGGACGGCGCGTACTCCCGTTTCGGTGTCGAGTCCCGGCATCGGCGGGTCGAAGTTCTCCGGCCCGAGCAGGGTCAGCAGACCGATCAGCCCGGCGCCGCAGAGTACGGCGATCGCGAGCGCCACCAGCCAGAGCCGGCTGGCCAGCAGCCGCCGGAACTCGGCCCGGATCAGGCGGTTCATCGGATTCCCCCGATCTGCCCGGCCCGGTCACCGGTACCCGCACCGGTGACGTCCGGCGTGGTCGCGGTGAGCCGGAGGAAGAGGTGTTCGAGGCTCCCCGACGCGCCGACGAGGTCGACGAGCCGGCCGGCCACCACCTGCCGGCCGGCCCGGATCACCACGACGTCGTCCACCATCTGCTGCACCTCGCTCAGTACGTGACTGGAGATCAGTACGGTCCGGCCCTGGCGGGCCAGCCCGCGCAGGAAGTCCCGCAGCCAGGCGATTCCCTCCGGGTCGAGCCCGTTGCCGGGCTCGTCCAGCAGCAGCACCGGCGGGTCGCCGAGCAGTGCGGTGGCGAGGTTCAGCCGTTGCCGCATGCCGGTCGAGAAGGTCCTCGTCCGGCGGTGTGCCGCGTCGGCCAGCCCGAGCAGCCGGAGCAGTTCCTCGACCCGGCTGTCCGGGTAGCCGCCCATCGCGGCGTACGTCCGGAGGTGGTCCCGGGCCGTGTGCCCGGGGTGGAAGGCCGAGGCGTCGAAGACGGCGCCCACCGTGCCGGAGGGCCGGTTCAGGTCCCGGTAGCGCCGCCCGCCGATCGTCGCGGTACCCGAACTCGGCCTGACCAGGTCGAGGATCATCCGCATCGTCGTGGTCTTGCCCGCGCCGTTGGGGCCGAGGAAGCCGGTGACCGCCCCGGGCCGGACGGTGAAACTGAGATCCTGTACTGCGGTGACGGCGCCGAACCGCTTGCTCAGCCCGGAGACCTCGACCGGGACGGCTGGCCGGCTCACGCCCGGTCCCCGGTGCCGGCGATGCCTCGCTGGACGGCGACGGCGAGTCGGGCCGCGTCCGGGGTGGCGAAGACCACCTCGTCGAAGGCTCCGGCCACCATGCTCCGGTCGAGCCGCAGGTGCAGGCCCGGCATGCCATGGCGGGCGTAGACCAACTGGCGGGGGCCGCCGAAGAGGCCCCACACCCCGATCTTCGCGATGCCGGTGACCACCAGGCCCCGGCGGGCGCCGGAGGCGAGCCGCAGCGGCCGCTCGACGTAGCCGACCTGCCGTACGGACCGCAGTGGCACGGTCAGGTTCCGCCGGCCGATCCAGAGTCGTTCCAGGCCCTCGAACTCGAAGGCCAGCGCGTCGCCGGAGATCCTCATGTTCGCCATCAGCTTCCACCCCGCGTTTCTCGTCGACCGTCTCCCGGCCCCGATGCCATCTGTTCTATTAGTTGTATAGCAGGTGTCAAAGCTAAAGGCGAGCGGCAGCCGGGCGCCCGGGGTGAGGGGACTCACCACGGCCGGGGCGCAGCGGGCTTGTCAGTCATGCCGAACTGTTCTATAACTTGTGGAACAGGAAGGGTGGCCGGCGTGATAATCGAGGTGGACCCGAACAGCGAGGTCCCGATCTACCAGCAGCTCCGCGACCGGGTGGTCGAGGCGATCGCCAGCGGTGCCCTCCGGGAGGGCAGCCCGCTCCCCTCCACCCGCGCCCTGGCCACCGACTTCGGCATCAACTTCCACACCGTCAACAAGGGCTACGACCTGCTGCGCCAGCAGCGCCTGCTGCGGATCAACCGGAAGTCGGGTGCGGTGGTGCTCCGGGACGCCCACTCCGGCCCACCGGCACCGGAATTCGTCGCCGACTGGACCGGCCGGGCCACCACGCTGCTGGCCGAGGCGACCGCGCACGGCCTGACCCGGGAAGAGGTGTTGGAGATCTGCCGCACGGTGCTGACCACCTTCGACGAGGGACAGGAGGAGTCGCGATGACGGTCGCCTGGATCAGCGTGGCGCTGTTCACGATCGCCGGTTCCGCCTGGATCATGCCCGCGGTCCAGCGACCGACCCTGCCGTTCGGCGTACGGGTGCCCGCCCAGCGGGCCGGTGACGCCGCCATCGCCGGTCAGATCCGCACCTTCCGGAGCAGGGTCGCCGTGGGTGGACTCCTCGGGCTGTCCGCCGGGATCGCGCTGATGCTGGCCGTGGACGGCGACGAGGAGACCGTGGCGCTGGTCGGCCTGGTGCCGATGGTGGCCCTGATGCTGCTGGTCGGACTCTTCTACCTGCGGGCCCGCCAGGCGATCCAGCGGGTGAAGGCCGAAGACGGCTGGTACAGCGGCGTCACCCAGCGGGTCGCGGTGGACACCTCGCTGCGTACCGGGCCCGAGCGGCTGCCCTGGCCGTGGGTGCTACCCGCGCTGCTCGTCCCGCTGGTCACGCTCGCGGTCGGGATCGCCAGCTATCCGGAGATGCCGGAGCGGGTGCCGATGCGCACCAACGGCTCCACGGTGGTCGCCTGGCAGGCGAAGTCGCCCTGGGTGGTCGGAGTACCGGTGGCGCTCGAACTGGCCACCACGGTCCTGCTGGTGGCCCTGCTCGCCTGGTCCTACCGGAGCCGGGCCGATCTGGACCCCTCCGCGCCGAAGCGCTCGGCCGCCCAGCACCGGCTCTTCCTCCGGCGCATCTCCCGGGCCCTGCTGGTGCTCGCCGCCTGCGGAAACCTCACCATTCTCTGCGCCTTCCTGCCGATGTGGCAGGGGCGGGCACCGGGTCCGCTGGCCACCGCCGCGATGGTGCTCTCCACGCTGCTCGGCACGGCCTACCTGCTGGTGGTGGCGCTGCGCGCCGGTCAGGGCGGCAGCCGCATCGCCACGGTCGAGGCCCCGGCGGCCGAACGCCCCGACACCGCACACGCCGACGACGACAGGTACTGGCGGCTCGCCGGCCTCTGCTACGTCAACCGCGACGACCCGGCGATCCTGGTGCAGAAGCGGATCGGCATCGGCTGGACCCTCAACTTCGGCAACCCCCGGAGCCTGCTGCTGCTGACCGCCGTCCTGGCGGCACTGCTGGCCGGCATCCTGGTGCCCGCGCTGGTCTGAGTCGGCCGCGGCGGGCGGTCCGGGGAGCGGGGCGGTTCGGGGGCGGGGCGGCTCGGTCGGGGAGCGGTCACCGGGTCAGCCGGGGACCCGGCCGTCCGGACCGAGAGCCGTGACAAACGCCACCCAGGCGGTCGGCACGAACCGGAGCACGGGGCCGTCCGTGTCTTTCGAGTCACGTACGGCGACGCCGACGGCGAGTTGGGCCACCTCGACGCAGTTGCCGCCCTCGCCACCAGATCGGCTGCTCTTTTGCCAGGTCAGCGTGCTTTCGTTCGGCCGCATCCCGTCCAGCCCTCCCTCACGTCCAGAAGGCCGCCGTCTCCCTGAGCAGCCGCGCCGATTCTTTCCGCGACAACGCTGCCGCAACCAGGTGGTCGAAGGCAAGCGCGAAGGAGGCGATCTGGGCCGGCTCGTCGATATAGAGCGCGCCGGTCCGGTGTTCGGTGTAGACGAGGCCCGGATCGGTGGGCTCGGGGAAGCCGAGAATCGCGAACGGCCGGCCGAACGCCGTGTACGCCGGGCTGTTGAACCGGACCACCCGCAACTCGACGTGGGACCGCTCGGCGAGCACCGCCAGGTGACCGAGCTGGTCGCGCATCACCGCCTCGTCGCCGACCCGGCACCGCAGTACCGCCTCGCCGAGTACCACCCGCAGCCGCATCGGGTCGTGTTCGTGCAGCCGCCGCTGTCGGGCCAGCCGGAGTTCGACCTGCCGGGTCAGTTCCTCGGCCGGTGCCAACGGTTGGGTGGCCCGGATCAGCGCGGTGGCGTACGCCTCGGTCTGCAACAGGCCGGGCACCAGGTGCGTCTCCACGGTACGGATCTCGGTCGCCTCGGACTCCAGCCCGACGTACACCTCGAACCAGTCCGGGATCGCGCCGCCGTAGGTGACCCACCAGCCGCGCTGGGTCGACTGCTTGGCCAGGGTCGCCAGCACCTCGCGGGTACGTTCGTCGGCCACCCGGTAGATGTCGAGCAGCGCGAGGACGTCGCGGGTCCGGGTGGAGTGCTTCCCCGCCTCGATCCGGGAGATCTTGGCATCGGAGCACTTCATCCGCTGCGCCACCTGGAGCAGGGTGAGCTGCTCCCGTTCACGCAGGCGGCGCAGCTCGATGCCGAGCCGGCGACGCCGGGCGGTCGGACTGATCGGCACGGAGTCCTCCCCGATTGCTCCGTCGGTGGTGGCGCGCCGACCGTCGGGCGACGGCACCCCTTCCGACGCGAGCGGAACTCACTGTCGTGGTGCCGGTCACCCTAATGGTTGATGTTGGTGTCGCGCTCCGCAGGCACCCGGCGTCGGCCCCCGCAGGTACGACGACGAGCGGCCGGCGTCCCACTGGACGCCGGCCGCTCACCGCTTTGTCGAAGTGACGCTGATCCTCCGGCGCTGCGCCGGGATCGCCAGCCCTGGTCGTTCAGGCCGCCTGTAGCCCCTCGGCCCGGGCCAGTTCGCGCAGCCGGCCCAATGCCTGGATCTCCAGTTGCCGGATCCGCTCCCGGGAGAGCGAGAACCGGGACGCGACCTCGGTCAGCGAGTGCTCGCGGCCGTCCTCCAGGCCGTACCGGGCCCGCATGATCCCGGCCGACCGGTCGTCGAGGTGGTTCAACAGACCCTCGATGCGCTGCCGCTCCAGGCCGGTGAGCACGATCTCCTCCGGCGACGGGGCGTCGCTGTCCGCGACGAGGTCACCGAGGTTGGTGTCGCCGTCGTCGCCGACCGGGGTGTCCAGCGAGACGGTGTCCTGCGACCAGCGGACCAGCTCGTGCACCCGCTCCACCGGTACGCCCAGGGCCGCCGCGATCTGCTCCGGCTCCGGGTCGCTGCCCAGTTCACGGGTGAGCTGGCGGGCCACGTTGCGCATCCGGTTGACGTCCTCGACCAGGTGCACGGGCAGCCGTACGGTGCGCTCCTGCTGGGCGATGGCCCGGCTGATCGCCTGCCGAATCCACCAGGTCGCGTACGTCGAGAACTTGTATCCCCGCTCGTAGTCGAACTTCTCGACCGCCCGGACCAGACCGGTGTTGCCCTCCTGGATCAAATCCAGCATCGGCATCCCGGAGCGGACGTACCGGCGGGCGATGGAGACGACCAGCCGGAGGTTGGCCCGGATGAAGAGGTCCTTCGCCCGCTCTCCCTCGACCACCAGCCGCTCCAGCTCCGCCTGGCTGACGCCGACCGGAAGCTTCTCGGAGTCGATCAGGTGCTCAGCGTAGAGCCCAGCCTCGATGGCCTTGGAGAGGTCGACCTCGGCGGCGGCGTCGAGCAGCGGTGTGCGGGAGATCTCGTGCAGGTACACGCCGACCAGGTCGCGCTCCTCGGCGACCTCGTCGGTCCGCATCACGATCTTCTTCTCCACGTTCCCCACGGTCCCCTCGTCGTTCCTCCCGGTGGCCCGGGTTCCTGCCCCTGCCATCCCCACGTTCATCAGCCCTCCCCGTAACTTCCGCTGTGCCCCGCGGTGCTGACACCTACACAACAGTTGAGACGCGTTGGGGATTCCATCTGGTGAGTCGAAAGTGTCACGAATGCCTGAGTAGTTGCTGAAAGCACGATCGACGTTTGCTGTCAGTCGTCCCGATCGGGGCATGTCGGAGCCGGTGATAGCGCAGCTGAGGGGCCGTGCGACGGCTCTGCACCCGATATCGCATCATCGCCACGCAACGACACACAGCGATCAACGTCACCCGATTGCTGCGATGCTCGTCACGCTTCGATACACGCGCGGCGCGGCCGGTCGGTTCATCCGCCGCCCCAGGGTTACCCCTCCGCCTGCGCAACAATCCGGGGCCCGGGGATAGTCCCGCCGTCCGTGGCCCCGGTCCCCCGGGCGTTCCGGCCCGCGCTCCGGGACCCCGCGCAGGAGCGCCCGGAGGTCAGCCGGCGAGCAGGGCGATCGCGCCGCGTACCTGGTTCGCCGAGCGGTCCAGCGCGGCGCGGGCGTCGGCGACGGCCGCACCGGACAACAGCGACACCAGGGCCGCCTTCAGGTCGCCGTCGGCCTCGGTCAGCGCGTGCTGCGCGACCTCCTCGGGGCAATCCGTCGCCTCCACGAGGATCGAGATCATCCGTCCCCGCAGTTTCGCGTTGGTGGCGACCATGTCGATCATCAGGTTTGAGTAGACCCGCCCCAGCCGCACCATCACGGCGGTGGAAAAGCCGTTCAGCACCAGTTTCTGGGCGGTCGCGGCCTTCATCCGCGTCGAACCGGTAACCACCTCGGGACCGGTCTCGACCCCGATGAACACCGTCACCGAGCGGGCCGCCACGGCGTCCGGGTCGGCACAGATCAGCACGGTGTCCGCACCGAGCCCGGTCGCCGCGCCCAGTGCTCCGAGCACGTACGGGGTACGGCCACTGGCGGCCAGGCCGACCACGAGGTCACCGGGGTGTACGCAGCCACGCGCCTCCTCGGCACCGCCGGGCTCGTCGTCCTCGGCGTCCTCGACGGCCCGCCACATCGCGTCCGGCCCGCCCGCGAGGTGTGCGCAGAACCAGCGGTCCGGGGCGTTGAAGGTGGGCGCCAGCTCGGCGGCGTCGAGCACACCGAGCCGGCCGGAGGTCCCCGCGCCGAAGTAGTGCACCCGGCGGCCGGCCCGCAGCGCCGTCACGGCCAGCTCGACGGCGACGGCGATCTCGTCCAGCACCTTCGTCACCGCGGCCGGCACCCGCCGGTCGTCCTCGTTGATCACCTTGAGGACGTCCCGGACGGACATCAGGTCGAGGTCGATGCTGCGTGGGTTGCGCAGTTCGGTCGGGGAACTCACCCGGACCACCGCGCGCGGTTCCCGCGCTCGCCCCTCGGCCGCACCCGCCGCCGCGCCGCCGTCGGGCGCGCCCGTGCCGTCTGCCGGGTAGCCCGGCTCGGCCGGCGGGTAAGAGGACCCCGCGTCGGAATCCGGACGCGGGGTGGTGGCGGGTAGCGCACCGGGCTCGACCCGTCCGGCCGTCATGTCCGCCCCCCAGCATCCCGGCCACCGCCGAGCCCGTCGCTCATATCGCCGCCGCCTCGCCGTACGCGGCGACGCCCCGCGGCACCGTCACGCCGGCCCGTCCACCGCTCATGCCCGCCTCCCCTTGACCCGGTGCGGCTGCACCGCTTCGGCGGTGACCTCCAGGGCCTTCTTGGCTCTGGCCCGGTTGCGCGCGGCGACCCCGACGAAGAGGCAGTCGACCACCGTCAACTGGGCGAGCCGGCTGGCCATCGCACCGGACCGGTACGTCGTCTCCCGCGCCGCCGTGGTGAGCACGTGGTCCGCGACGTCGGTGATCGGCGACCGGGGGAAGTTGGTCAGCGCGACCGTGGTCGCCCCGCGGGCCCGCGCCTGCTCCAGCACCTCGACCGCGTCCAGGGTGGTGCCGGTGTGCGAGATGCCGATCGCCACGTCGCCCTTGCCGAGCAGGGCCGCCGAGGTGAGCGCGGTGTGCACGTCCGGGAAGTAGAAGGCGGTCCGGCCGATCCGGTGCAGTTTCTGCTGGAAGTCGGAGGCGACGAAGCCGCTCGCCCCGGCACCGTAGATGTCGATCCGGCCGGCACCGTTGATCGCCTCGACCACCTGCTCGCAGACCGCCGCGTCGAGCTGCTCGGCGGTCTCCTCGACCGCCCGGGCGTCGCTGAAGGCGATGGTCGCGATGATCTGCGCCAGGTCGGCGCCGGGTGGGATGTCGCCGCCGACGACCCGGGCGTCCGGTGGCTCCACCCGGCGGGCCGCCTCGGCCGCGAGCCGGATCCGCAGTTGCGGGTAGCCGTCCATGCCGACCGACCGGCAGAACCGGATGACGGTGGCCTCGGAGGTCTCGGCGGCGGTCGCGAGGTCTGTGATGGTCCGGCGAGCGGCGTCCGCGGGATCCGCCACGACGAGTCTGGCGACCCGTTGTTCGGCGGGCGACAGCGACGGGAGCAGGCCGCTGATATGGACGATCAGCCCGCCTGTCTCGTGACTCGCAGAAACCTTCGCAGTCTTCACCACGGATGAAACTTACTTTCAGGGAGGCGTGAGCGTCAACCATGACGCGCTACACCTGCGAAAGTACGCCCAACGGGTGGGAAATTACGCCCGGTCAGCCCAGCCGAGCGTGCCATTCCCACCACACCTTCGGCTCGGTGGGGTAACCGAGCCCGCAACGCCGGACGGCATCCGGGTGAATAGTCATCGATCGATAGGCTACCGGAGCGACCCACCGGCGGGCCGGAGAACACCGCCCTCGACCGTCCAGATCGGACCAGTCCGGCCGCCGGACGGTGCCGGGGGCGGCTGGGGCGGTGTGCCGACGGCAGGACCGGCGCTGCCGATAGCGTGGCAGGCATGGCAGATCGCACTGTACTGGTCAGCGGCGGAGCGGGCGGGCTCGGCGGGGCGGTCACCGCCGCCTTCGTCGCGTCCGGCTGGCGGGTGGTGGTACCCGTACGCCCGGACGGCGGGGCGGCCCCGGCCGGCGTACCAGGCGAGCCGGGTGGCGAGGTACTACGGGTCGCGGCGGACCTCACCGACCCGGAACAGGTCGCCCGGGCGGTCGAGGTGGCCGGCGGGGACGCCGGGGCACCGTTGCGGGCGGTGGTGAACCTGGCCGGCGGGTACGCGGCCGGCGGCCTGGTGCACGAGACCCCGGTCGCCGACTTCGAAGAGATGATCGCCCGCAACCTGCGCCCGACCTACCTGGTCACCCGGAGCGCGCTGCCGTACCTGCTGGAGGCCGGCGGCGGGTCGCTGGAGGCCGGCGGCGGGTCGGTGGTCTGCGTCTCCTCCCGAGCCGCACTCGCACCCTTCCCCGGTGCCGCCGGCTACGTCACCGGGAAGGCGGCGGTACTCGCCTTCGCCTCGGCGGTCGCCGTCGAATACCGGCAGGCGGGGGTGCGCTGCAACACGGTGGTGCCGAGCGTCATCGACACGCCGGCCAACCGGGCGGCGCAGCCCAGCGCGGACCACTCCCGCTGGGTGGCCCCGGCGGAGATCGCCGGGGTGATCCACTTCCTGGCCAGTGACGAGTCGGCGCCGACGAGCGGCGCGACGATACCGGTGTACGGCCGGGCCTGACCGACCCGGCCGTGGCCGGCTCTGCCTCGTCCGGCTCGTCCATCTCGTCCGGCCCGGACGACCGGCTGGCCAGGTCCGGCGTACCCGGTGGGTCCGCCGCACCGCGCGGGTCGAGCGGGCCGGCCGGGGCGGCGTCGAACCCGGGCAGCGGGCGGTCGGCCGGCAGCCACGCCCGCACACCGGCCTGGATCGCCCGGGTCACCTCGGCCGGGGAGCGGTTGGCGTCCACCACCACGAACGTGGCGGACTCCGGCAACGAGCGGTACGCCGCGGCCCCGGCGGCCAGGTAGGTGATGTTCTCGTGGTCGGTGCCCCGGGCCTCGATCCGCCGGTACGCCTCACCCGGGTCCACCGCGAGCAGGAAGGTGATGTCGGGCGGCGGGAAGATCCGGTACAGCAACCGGGCGAGGCTCTCCCAGCGTCGTCCGCCACCGTGCGCCCGGATGCTGGCGTACTGGCAGACCGAGTAGCGGTCCATCACGGCGACCCGGGAGCGGAGTCGGGACCGGAGCAGTGCCCGGCCGATCGCCAGCCAGCGCAGCACCGACTCGGCCAGCAGCATCCCGTTGCGGCCCAGGAGACGCTGGGCGTCCCGCCGGCCAAGTTTGCGGGCCAGCCGGCCGAACCACCGCCGACCGCCCGCGTTCTGCCAGTACGTCGCCGGAACGCCGCTCACGGTCAGCGCGTCCGCCAGCCGGTGTGCCTGGGTGGTCTTGCCCGAGCCGTCGATTCCGACCAGGGCCACGGCCCGCAGCCGTCCCCCGTGCCGCCGCTGGAGCAGAGTTCGGGCCACGTTCAGCAACGGTACCCGGCGCGCGCAGCCCCCCGGCCCGACAAAGCCGCCGGGGTCCCTCCTGCCGCCCGACGAGCCGTACCGGCCGGCCCGTCCCGGCGGGACCGGCACGCCGGTCCGTGCCGTTACGTCCGGTTCCGGCTCGGGCAGCGCCGCCGGATCCCGGCCCAGGTGTGTCCCGGCCCAGGTGTGAAGGAACGAAGTGCCGGGTACCGGTAAATCTCCACCCCATTGACCAGATGCCCATGGCCATTGACCCGGGAGACCCGATGGATCACAACGGCGACGAGACCCTCCTTGCCACCCTCAAGCGGGTCGCCGCCGTCCTGAAGCAGTCCGAGATCCCCTTCGCGCTGGGCGGCAGCTTCGCGGTGTACGCGCACGGCGGCCACTCCAGCGACCACGACGTCGACTTTCTCATCCGCGAGCAGGACGTCGAGCGCGCCCTGGAGGCGCTCGTCGAGGTCGGCTTCACCGCAGAGCGCCCCCCGGAGGACTGGCTGGTGAAGGTCTGGGACAACGACCGGATGGTGGACCTGATCCACCGCCCGATCGAGACCCCGGTCACCGACGAGACCTTCCGGGACACCGTGGTGCGCCCGGTCGACGCCATCCACATGCCGGTGCTGTCGGCCACCCACCTGATGGTGCACAAGCTGCTGAGCTTTTCTCAGCACTACTGCGACTTCGCCCGCGGCCTGCCGCTCGCCCGCTCGCTGCGGGAGCAGATCGACTGGGACCGGGTACGCAAGGAGACGGCGCACTCCCCGTACGCCGAGGCGTTCCTGGTGCTGCTGGACCGGTTGGACGTCGTGCCCTACTCGCCGACCGGCGGGGAGAAGCGTTATTCGCAGGCCGGCGTGGAGAAGGGGTTGACCGGCATGGACGAGCGGAGCGAGGTGGCGACATGAACCAGCGCGGCACGGCGGGTACCGAGCCGCCGGACGACTATCTGGAGGCGGCGATCCAGCGCCTGCTCACCGAACGCACCGAGATCGCCGAGCAGGGCATCACGGTGAGCCGCCGGGACCACTCCGTGGTGCTCTGCGGCGAGGTGGAGAGCGCGCAGCGCCGCGAGGAGATCCTCCGCATGGTGCTGGAGCACTTTCCCGAGGTGCCGGTGACCGTCGACATCGGACTGATCCGCACCCAGGCCCCGACCGAGGTGGAGGAGCTGCGGTGAGGGAGGCGACGACATGGTGATCCGGATCGCGGCGGTCGGCGACGTGCACATGGACCAGGACGTGGTCGGGCGGTTCCGGCCGGCCCTGGAACGGTTGCCGGACAGCGCCGACGTCCTGCTGCTCGCCGGGGACCTGACCAGGCACGGCACCGAGTCCGAGGCCCGCTGCGTGGCGACCGAGTTCGGCAACCTCGGCGTACCGGTGGTCGCGGTGCTCGGCAACCACGACCACCACTGCAACGAGGTGCCGGCGGTGATCCGGGTACTGGAGGACGCCGGCATCCTGGTGCTGGAGGGCACCAACGTGGTGCTGGAGTGTTCCGGGACGCGGCTCGGCATCGCGGGTGCGAAGGGCTTCGGCGGTGGCTTCGCCGGCCGCTGCGCCAGCGAGTTCGGCGAACCGGAGATGAAGGCGTTCGTCCGGACCACCAGCGACATCGCCGAGCAGCTCGGCGAGGCGCTGCGCGAGATGGACTGCGACGTACGGGTGGCGCTGACCCACTACGCCCCGGTGCCCGACACCCTGGCCGGGGAGCCGCTGGAGATCTATCCGTTCCTCGGCTCGTACCTGCTCGGTCAGGCCATCGACTCCGCGCCGACCGAGCTGGCGCTGCACGGGCACGCGCACGCCGGCAGCGAGCGGGGCACCACCCCCGGCGGGGTACGGGTCCGCAACGTCGCGCACCCGGTGATCAAGCAGGCGTACAGCGTGTTCCACCTGCACCCGCCCTTCGCGGGGGCCACCGCGGGCAAGGTTTCCGCGATCAGCGCCGGGGGTATTTCCTGAGCCATGGAATTCTTGCTCTGGATCCTCGCGGTTGTACTGGTGGTCGCTGGCGTGCTCGCACTGTTCCGGCGGCAGATCCTCTGGGGTGTCGTGCTCATCGTCGTCGGGCTGCTCGTCGGTCCGTTCGGCGTCAGCATCTTCAGCAGTTGATCCCAGGCCGTCGTAGGCGCAGCGCCGGCCTCGGATCTCGAAGACTCCCCGTAACAGAAGAAGAAAGGCCCCTACGAGCACGCCGGGGTCGCCGCGACCGGGTCTCCCTCTCCCCCTGGACGACCCGGTCCCGGCGGCCCCGGCGATCCGTGTCTCCGCCCCGTCCGGGGGGTGGTCGGGCACTGCTTCGGGTTCGTACGTCGACCGAGGACGCCCTGCTCGACCAGGGGACCGTCGGCAGGCTGTCGCGGGCCGCCAGGTCCGGAGCCCAGTTCCGTTTCCCCCGTGTCCTCATCGCGCGATCATGGCCTCGCCCGAATCGACGAGCGCGTAGGCCCGCACCGGGAAGGTGCCCATTCCCGCCACCGCCACCGGCGCGGCGTGGAACCGGAAGCCCCGCTCCGGCAGGTCGCCCAGCTTCGTCATGTGCTCGACGATCGGGATGCCGGCGTCGAGCAGGGTGGTGTGCGCCGGGCGGCTGCCGTCGGCCATGTCGTCGATGTTGACCGAGTCGATGCCGACGACGGCAGGTTGCTGGTCGGCGAGCCATCGTGCGCCGGCACCGGTGAGGAACGGATGTCCCGGCTCGCCGTAGCCGTCCGTACCCCACCGCACGTCCCATCCGGTGTGGATGAGCACCGCCCGGCCCGTCACCGGCACCGCCGCGAACTGCTCCGGGCCGATACCGGGGCCGTTCGCCGTCGCGTCGACACGTACGCCCGGCACGTCGACCAGCCGGGTCAGGTCCAGCCCGGCGATGTCGGTGCCACCGGCGAACCGGTGGAACGGTGCGTCCAGATAGGTTCCGGTGTTGGCCACCAGCGTGATGCGTCCGATCTGGAACTCGGTGCCGGGCGCGTACCGGTCCCGCGACGCTTCCCGGGTGAGGTGGTCGCTGATTTCGGGTCCGGGCAGGCCCGGATACGTCACCGTGCCGTGCCGTACGACATGGCTCAGCTCGACCAGGGTCCGTCCGCTGGAGTCACCGGGCTTCATCCGCGCGCTCCCGATCCCTCGCTATGTGGTGACGATTCCGTAATCCCAGCGTCGCGAGGCTCAGCCAGGGGCCGTACGAGTACTCACGCATCCAGTCGTGGTACGCCTGCCCCATCCGGGCGTAGTGGAGGCCGTACTCGGTATGGGTCTCCAGTACGGTCACCGAGCCCCGGTACAGGCGCAGCCGCACCGTACCGGTGACCGGGGCATCCAGGTCAGCGAGGCACCGCGCCAGACACTGGCCCAGGTGACCGAACCACCCGCCCCCGACCACCACGTTGGTCCACTCCGTCGCCAGGCCGGACCGGACCGCGTGCTCCCTTGAGTCGAGCACCGCGTTCAGCAGGCAGCGGTGGGCCGTGCTGATCACCGTGGCCGCCGGTGACTCACGGACCTCGTGGTTCTTGACGCCGAACGGGGTGTCCTCCAGACCGGAGAACCGACCGACGCCGTGCCTCCCGGCCAGGGCGTTGAGCCGACCGACGATGCCCGCCAGGTCCGACTCGGTGCCGTCCACCGCGGTGGGTAGACCGGCACGGAAGGTCAGATCCAGTTCGGCGGGCTGCGCCGGGGTGTCCGCGATGTCCCGGGTCAAGGTGAATACCGACTCGTCGAGGCGGTTCTCCGGGCGCTCCAACGAGCCGCATTCGATCACCCGGGACCACGGATTCGCATCGACGCTGTGGATCCCGGTGGGGAAGTAGATCCCCGACTCGGCCAACCGGGCCAGCTTCTGCTCGCGCGGCAGGTCCGAGCCGAGGAACGGGGCGACGACCGTCAGGTCCGGCGCCAGCGCCACGACCGACGCCGTGATCCGCATGGCGCTGTTCTGCATGTACGTCGCCGTGTGGCCGATCGCGTCACAGCCCAGTTCCCGGGCCACGGCCACCGCGGCTCGCGCCATCAGAGGACGGGTCAGGGTCGACCCGACAGGAAACGATCCCTGGAAGAACGCGTCGGCGTGGATAGCCGGCGGGAGGAACTCGGTGAAGAATTCGTCCGTGGCGTCCACCCGCCGGCACTCCACCCCCAGCCGCGAGGCGATACCGGCGGGCTCTCCGGCGGTGCCGGCCTCGTCGGGGCCCAGGTCGCCGGCGCCGATCAGGACCTGGAGCGCGGTGACCCGAATGTCCCGGTCGCTGAGCACCTTGAGCAGGAACGAACCGTCCACCCCGCCGGAGTACAGCAACAGCAGATGACGCGGCGGCCGGTCCGCCAACTCCGGCAGCGAGGTGACGAACTGGCTCATAAGGCGCCCGCTCCGGCAGCGGGTCGACCCTCGCGTGCCATGTCGGCGGTGATGGTTGTCAACGGTGCACACACCCGTGAACCCGCCGTCCGGTACGCCCGCGAGCGACGCAGGTCCACCACCGCGAAACAGCGGCGCAGCCACCTGTCGTGCCCGTCGTGGCGGGCCCGGAACCCACTGCGACCGTGCACCGAGATCCGGTTGTCCACGACGAGCATCTCGCCCGCCGCGAGCACCGCGCCGATCACCACCTGGGGTACCACCGCCGCGAACTCGTCCAGGGCCCGGCGGGCCGGCTCCGTCAACGGCTCCATGGCATGGAAGTCCGCCACCAGGTCGGGATCGGTGCTGGGCCCGGACAACACCGCCAGCGGCTGCGAATGCCCGACGGTGCCCCCGGCGGCGAACGAACTGGCGATCCGGATACGGAACTGCGGCTGACGCAGCACCTCAAGGCTGTCGGCGGACAGCTTCGACACTATGCGCCGGGCCGACCCAGTCACCGTACGGGCGTCGCCGTCGTGATCCGAGCGCAGGCACAGGAGGGTCACGAAATCAGGCTTGAACGGGTGGAAACCATCCTCCGTGTGCAGCTCCATGAAGCTCGTTCCGGTGTTCTCCTGACGATCCGCGGCACCGCGTACCGGAATGACGTCCTGCACCAGCCGGCCCTCCTTCTCGTCCGCGAAGGAGATCACGTCGCCCAGGCGGGACGCGACGATGAGCTGGGCCATCGTGGCGACCGGCACGTCCGTCCAGGCCCGCGCGTTGCCGCTCGGTGGCGTGGGGCCGAGGTTCTCGTCGACCGGCATCCCCCGGATCAGCAGCGAACCGTGGGAATTGCCCTGCTGACGAAATGCCGCCAGCGCGCGGATCAGCCGGGGCGGAATCTCGCACCCGGCGACCTCCGCCTCGACCAGTACCTGTGGGTCGTCCAAGGAGTGTCGGGCGAGCCGCGCCGCGATATCAGCGCATCGCGCGTACATCTGCCGGCGCTCCTGCGAGTTGAGGACAACCGTCACATCTGTCATCGGACCGATGTCTGACCGCGCAATCATCATCGTCCTTCTCCGTTATGGCTGCGGCGCCTCGCTGGCCCGGGCGCAAAACGCCCGCACCAGCCTCCCCCACAAGGGCCACGGGCCCCATCCCCACCGGATCGCCGTACTGACCTAGCCAGTTGTCTATGCCCAGGAATAGGCGGTGATTTCCCCGCCGGGCGGTCCAGGATGAACTCATCAGAATCCGACGGAGGTACCGACGTGACCAGATCGAGCGCGAGGCTGATCAAGCCCCTCAGCCAGGGCCAGACCGACGAGTATCGCCGGGAGGGCTTCCTGATGCTGTCGCCGGATCACCTGTCCGACACCCTGCTGGCCGACGTCCAGGCCGCTGTGCCGGAGATCCTCGGACAGGACGGTCCGCATCGGATCCTCGAACGCGACGGGATCACCATCCGTTCTGTGTACGGGCCGCACCGGTCGTCGGCCGCGGTCGCTGCGCTGGCCCGCTGGCCCGGGATCATCGGAGCGGCGGCCCAGATCCTCGACGACGACGTCTACGTGCATCAGTCCAAGTTGAACGTCAAGGCCGCGTTCGCGGGAGATCGCTGGGAATGGCACCAGGACTACATCAACTGGCTGGAAAGGGACGGCATCCAGTCCGACAATCTGATCAACGTGGCCCTCTTCCTGGACGATGTCTCCGAGTTCAACGGGCCCTTGACGTTCATTCCAGGCTCCCACAGCAACGGTCTGCTCGACGGCAGCGACATCGACGGTATGCCGGCCGGGTACGAGGAGGCGGCGGGCTGGGTGAGCACGCTGACCGCCACGGAGAGATTCCAGATCGACCGCGAGATCATAGCCAGGCTGGCACGGGAGCGGGGGATGGTCGCCCCGAAGGGGCCGGCCGGGTCAGTGCTGCTGTTCCACTCGAATGTCCTGCACGCCTCCATGCCGAATCTCTCCCCGTTCAGCCGGAAGGTCCTCCTGCTCGTCTACAACGCGGTGAGCAACCCGCCGACGAACACGACCGATCCCCGGCCGGACTTCCTCGCCGCGCACGACCCGGTCGCGCTCGAGCCGGCTTCCTGATCATTTCGCCGTCGGTGGCGCGGCCATCCTCGGCGTTCCCTTCGCTGACCCAATCCCCGGAAACTTGGAAGCGACCTTGGTCATACTTCACAAAGCGCATGAGAAATGGAGTACCGCCGACGCGAGTGCGATAGCGCGCATGCCCCCTCGCCCGCAGCCACGTGTCGTGGACCGCGTACTCCATGCGTCCTACAGCAGTAGCCACCATCGTCAGTGAAATTGAGATACGGTGCCGCACGTCGATCGTCGAGATTGGCACGGGCGCGTCCACGATCTTCTTCGCGGCGGTGGCCACGAATGGCGGTCAGCTCGTCGCCATCGAACGAAAGCGTTGAGGTGTCGCCGGGTCTCGACGACGGTCAACGCAATGCTCAGGACGGCCAGAGCGGGCATGGCCAGGGTGAGAACCGGTGCCAGCCGGTCCAGCCACGGACCTGGTAGTGGTCCAGGCCGACCGCGACGGACCGCGTCGGACGACGCCGCGCGTCACCGTCATCACCTGACGCCGACTCGGCTCGATGGCCTCGCCACTTGACGTGATATTGACAGAGATGATTACCGCAAGTAAGGTAGGCGATAGATCGCCTCGATGCGCGGGGCGAAGCACGAGTGTTCGACGGGGGCAGGATCAAGCATGTTCCGATCTTGGCTGTACTCAATTACCCACGCTGCGGTTCCGCGAGATCAATGACCTGTCGCACTGCCACCATCGCGGATGGCGCCGTCTTCGTTACCGGGCCGTACGCGCGATCGGATATCTCAGGCCGTCGATCGGCGAAATTCCCCGACGCCGCAGGCGACACCGACCGAGACCCCGTAATCGCTCGATTCGCCGGGGCGAAGACGGAGTCTGTCGTCGGCCGGGCCGGCCGCCAGACACCTACCTCTGCCCTGTCGGATGACTGGAAGGGTTCCCGGACGTCCAATGAGCGAGATTGCAGCAAAGGGTCGATCCCACGATCTCAACATTGCGCTGATTGTCGGAAACAATGTGGTCTCCGCAGGTATGGAGAGCGTACTGCAGCGAGTCGACAGGGTCCGCTCCGTCAGTTTCTGGGATGCGCGGTCACCGCAGACGTGGCCCCGGTCCGGTAAGTACGACGTACTGATCGTCGCCTTGGAGGAATGGCATCTCCTCCGGGACAGCCCGGCGTTGGAGATAGAAACCCCGCCACTGGTGCTCGTGCTCGGCGACCACATCCACGAAAACCACACCGAAGACCTGGCCAGCCTGCCGACCGACGGCTTCCTCTCCCTGACGGACATGTCCGTCGACACCCTCGACGACGCGCTCTGCCGCGTGTCCATGGGTGCCGTACCCCTACCTACCCCGCTGGCCCGTCGGCTGCTGGCCGGCAGGCACGGACCTGCCTACCTCCAACCTCGCCGGCCGGTGCGGTTGACCTCCCGGGAACGGGAGACACTCGCCCTGCTCGTCGTCGGCATGAGCAACAAGCAGATCGCCCGGCAGCTCAGGATCTCGACCCACGGGGCGAAGCGGCTGGTGGGATCCATCCTCCTGAAGACCGGATCGCCGAACCGCACGGCGGCGGTGGTCACCGCGATGCGAACGGGTCTCGTGTAACGCTATGGCGAAACCGTGACTCCCGGGAGTCTGGTGGATCTGGTCCGCCGTCAGGCCGTGATGGTCTGGCTCGCGGTCCCCCGCCGGACGCCGGCGCCGATCCGTCGCGTGTCCAGCGCGGTCGGCACCGGCGCCACCGGCGGCGCCCGGCGCTCAGCAGCGCGGTACGCCGGGGATGAACCCGTCGTAACCGGTCAGGACGTACGCGTCGGAGATGAACCGGCCGGTCCCGATCCGGTCCCAGATGTTGCTGGTGCCGTAGGTGCCGGTCACCGTCGTACCGGTGGTCTGGCAGCCGATGGTGACCCTGGCCCCGTCGGCGACCGTGCCGACCGAGGAGTAGCCCGTGCCGGGGCCGGACCGCACGGTCAGCGGGCTGCCCGCGGTGTTGACCGTGCCGGATCCGGTGCCGCCGCCGGAGCAGGCGTTGTCGCTGGTGTAGGTGCGGGTGCCCCAGTAGAGCGCCAGCGTGCCGTTGAACCGCACCTGGATGGCGGAGCCGTTCAGGCGCTGCTCGTAGTGCAGGTGCGGGCCGGTGGATCCGCCGGTGGTGCCGACGTACCCGATCACGGTGCCGTAGCCGACGCTCCGTCCGACGGCGGTGTTGAAGCTGTTCAGGTGGGCGTAGTAGGTGGTGTATCCGCCGCCGTGGTTGATCCGGACGTACTTGCCGTAGCTGGTGTTGCCGAGGTCGGTGACGACGTCGACGGTGCCGGCGGCGCTGGCCACCACCGGGTCGCCCTGGTCGTCGGTGCGGTTGAAGTCGATGGCGTTGGCCGGGCTGTGGTTGGTCCGGGTCTGCCCGGACCAGGACTGGCCGCAGGGGAACGGCACCTTGAAGGTGGGCGCGGCGGCGGCCGGCGAGGCCGGGACCAGCACCGCGGCGGCCAGCAGCAGGCCGGCACCGACGGAAGCGAACAGGCGGAAGCGCACGACGACCTCCTATGGCGAAAGTTTTCTATGTACGAATGGATCGTGGCAGATAACTTCACTCAGCGGAAGACCGGAGTCGGGCGCGGGGGCGGCCCGGCGGTGGGGGCGATCCGGTATACCTGGACGACATGGCCTCGCCGACGTACCTGAGGAGCATGCCGCTGCACGCCGTGACCGAGGTCTACGGCGAGGCCGGCCTGCGGGACCGGTTCGCACTGGAGACGGAGCGCTTCGCCCCGGCCGACCGGGCCCGGCTGGCGGCGGCGCTGGACCTCGCCGGCACGCTGCACCGCGACGACCACCGGGTACGCGAGCCCTACCTCAACCACCTGCTCCGGGTGGCTATCCGGATCATCTGCTACTACTCGGTGACCGACGTCGACGTGATCGCGGCGGCGCTGCTGCACGACGCGGTGGAGGACCACCCGGCGGAACTCGCCGGCCTGCCCGCCGGGACGACCGGCCCGGCGGCCACCGAGGCGGCGCTGGCCGAGGTGGCCCGGCGGTTCAACCCCCGGGTCGCCCGGCTGATCGCGGCGGTAACCAACCCGGAGTACGACCCCGAGCGGGACCGGGACGAGCAGTACCGCGCGCACCTGGCGGAGAGCCTGGACCGGGAGCCCTGGGCCCGGGTGATCAAGGTTTCCGACTTCACCGACAACGGCGTGGGGGTCATCCACACCACCGGAGACCGGGTGCACCGCTCGGCCCGCAAGTACCGCCCCCTGGTGCCGCTCTTCCGTGACCTGGTCACCCGGCCGGACACCCCGCTGGACACCGAGGCGCGGACGCACATCCTCGGCCAGCTCGACCTCGCCGAGCAGCGCTTCGCCGCGATCCTCGACGAGCCCGAGGCCGCCCCGGCGCTCCCGGCCGCCGAGTAGCCGCGACGCCGCCGGCCGGCCCGGCGGCGACCGCCGGGTTTCCGAATCGTTACGGCCTCGTGGCTCACCGGGTCTGGACGCCCCTGGCTGCAAGCGCTTACATGTGGTGACGCCCACAGGCCGGCTCGGAAGCCACAGGCAACCGGCACGCCGGCACGAAAGGAGGACGGCATGGCGGTCCAGTCCAGACCACGCCAGGCCTTCGCGATCGCCGGTGTGTTGGCTTTGGCACTCGGCGCCACCGCCTGTTCCGGCGACAGTGAGAGCGGGCTCGACCCCGACTCCGCGGAGTGCGCACCGTACTCCGCCTACCAGGGTCACGACGGCGAGAACGTTTCCATCTACGCGTCGATCCGGGACGCCGAGGCCGACCTGCTCCGGCAGTCGTGGAAGCAGTTCGAGGACTGCACCGGCATCGAGATCGACTACGACGGCAGCGGCGAGTTCGAGGCCCAGCTCCAGGTCCAGGTGGACGGCGGCAACCCGCCCGACCTGGCCTTCATCCCGCAGCCCGGGCTGCTCGCCCGGTTCGCCCAGGCCAACAAGCTCAAGCCGATGACGGCGGAGCAGAAGAGCCTGGCCGAGGCGAACTACCCGGCCGACTGGCTCAAGTACGCCACCGCCGGTGGGCAGCTCTACGGCACGCCGCTCGGCGCGAACGTGAAGTCCTTCGTCTGGTATTCGCCGAAGGCGTTCGCCGACAAGGGCTACCAGGTGCCGACCACCTGGCAGCAGTTGATGGAGCTGAGCGACAAGATCGCGGCGACGAACCAGAAGCCGTGGTGCGTCGGGCTGGAGTCGGGCGAGGCCACCGGGTGGCCGGCGACCGACTGGATCGAGGACCTGATGCTGCGTACGCAGACTCCTGAGGTCTACGACCAGTGGACGACCCACGCCATCCCGTTCAACGACCCCCGGGTGCTCCAGGCGGTCGACCAGGCCGGTCAGGTCCTGAAGAACCCCAAGTACGTCAACGGCGGCTACGGTGACGTCAAGAGCCTGACCACCACCCCGTTCCAGGAGGGCGGCCTGCCGATCCTCCAGGGCCAGTGCTCGATGCACCGGCAGGCGAACTTCTACGCCAACTACCTGCCCGAGGGCACCAAGATCGGCCCGGACGGCGACATCTACGCCTTCTACTTCCCCGCGGTCGACCCGGCCAAGGGCAAGCCGGTGCTCGGCGGCGGCGAGTTCACCGTCGCCTTCACCGACGGCCCGGCGGTGCAGGCGGTCCGGCAGTACCTGATGACCGGCGAGTACGCCAACTCGCGGGCGGCGCTGGGCAACTGGATCACGCCGAACAACAAGCTCGACGTCAGCAAGGTCGAGCAGGCGGTCGACAAGCTCTCCATGGAGGTGCTGCTCGACAAGAGCGCCGTCTTCCGGTTCGACGGCTCCGACCTGATGCCGGCCGCCGTCGGCTCCGGCACCCTCTGGAAGGGCATGGTCGACTGGGTCAACGGCAAGGACACCAAGAGCACCCTCGACTTCGTCGAAGGCTCCTGGCCGAAGTGACACCCCTGACGGTCCGGCCCGCTCCGCTGCGGGCCGGACCGTCGGCTTCCCGAACGTTGTGGCGTTGGAGGCGCTGATGGACTTCGCCGACGAGGCACCGAAGCTGCTCATGCTGCTCTACGGCCTGGCCGCCTTCGCGGTCGTGGTCGGCGGACTGCTCGTGCTGCTCGACGTCGTACCCAACTGGTTCGCCCGGCGCCGCGAGGCGGCGCTGGTGGCGGCCTCGGCCGAGGGACCGGCGGCCGTCGCCGGTCCCCGGCCCCGCCGCCGCTCGGTGGCGAACCGCCCGGAGGGCGCGCTCGCGCTCTTCTTCCTGCTGCCCACCCTGGCGCTGCTCGCGATCGGCCTGGTCGTGCCCGCCGTCCGGACCACCGTGCTGTCCTTCATGGACGGTGGCAGCGAGAACTGGGTCGGGCTGGTCAACTACCGGTGGATGTTCGCCCAGGACGAGATCTTCGGCATCCTCACCAACACCCTGATCTGGGTGGTCCTGGTGCCGGTGGTGGCCACCACGATCGGACTGGTCTACGCCGTGCTGGTCGACCGGGCCCGGTTCGAGTCGGCGGCGAAGGCACTGATCTTCATGCCGATGGCGATCTCGTTCGTCGGCGCCAGCATCATCTGGAAGTTCGTCTACGCCTACCGCTCCGGCGAGTACGACCAGATCGGCCTGCTCAACCAGGTCTGGGTGATGGTCGGCGGCGAGCCCCGGCAGTGGCTCAACGACCCGCCGCTGAACACCCTGCTGCTGATCGTGATCATGATCTGGATCCAGGCCGGCTTCGCGATGGTGGTCCTCTCGGCCGCGATCAAGGCGATCCCGGGCGACGTCGTCGAGGCGGCCCGGCTGGACGGGGTGAACCCCTGGCAGATGTTCTGGCAGATCACCCTGCCGAGCATCCGGCCGGCCCTGATCGTCGTGGTGGTCACGGTCTCGATCGCCACGCTCAAGGTCTTCGACATCGTCCGGACCACCACCAACGGCAACTTCGACACCGGTGTGATCGCCAACGAGATGTACAACCAGGCGTTCCGGTTCGGCCAGACCGGCCAGGGGTCGGCACTGGCCGTCTTCCTCTTCGTCCTGGTGATCCCGATCGTGATCTACCAGGTCCGCAACCTGCGCAAGCAGCGGGAGGTATGAGATGACCACCACGACGCCTCCCGCGCTGACCGGTACCCAGTCCGTGGCCACCCCGCCGGTCACCCGGGCCGGCCGGGTGCGCCGCCGGCTCAACAACCCGTACGCCACCGCCGCGTCGATCCTGATCGCGGTGCTCTGGACGGTCCCCACCTTCGGCCTCTTCGTCTCCTCGTTCCGCCCCGAGGACGAGATCAAGACGACCGGCTGGTGGACCGCGTTCACCAACCCGCAGTTCACCCTGGACAACTACCAGGAGGTGCTCTTCGGCCGCTCGGCCTCCTCCGGTCAGCTCGCCGGCTACTTCGTCAACTCCCTGGTGATCACGATCCCGTCGGTGCTCTTCCCGCTGGCCTTCGCCGCGCTGGCCGCGTACGCCCTGGCGTGGATCAACTTCCGGGGACGGGACTGGATCTACATCGGCATCTTCGCGTTGCAGATCGTGCCGTTGCAGATGGCGCTGGTACCACTGCTCAGCTTCTTCTCCGAGGGGGTCAACCTGGGCGGCATCGAGCTGATGCCGGCCTGGAACCTCGACGACGAGGAAAAGTTCGTCCAGGTCTGGTTCGCACACACCTGCTTCGCGCTGCCGGTCGCCGTCTTCCTGCTGCACAACTTCATCTCGCAGCTGCCGAAGGACCTGATGGAGGCGGCCCGGGTGGACGGCGCCACCCACCCGAAGATCTTCCGCTCGATCGTGCTGCCGCTGATCGTGCCGGCGCTGGCCGCGTTCGGCATCTTCCAGTTCCTCTGGGTCTGGAACGACCTGCTGGTGGCGCTGATCTTCGCCGGGGGCGGCAGCGAGACCGCACCGCTGACCGTACGCCTGGCGGAGCTGGCCGGTACCCGGGCCAACGAGTGGCAGCGGCTCACCTCCGGCGCGTTCATCTCGATCGTCGTACCGCTGATCGTGTTCCTGTCCCTCCAGCGCTACTTCGTGCGTGGCCTGCTCGCCGGCGGCGTCAAGGGCTGACCGGCCGTCGCGGGCGACGGCCGCCGGGCGGGAAGCTCCGCCCGGCGGCCGGGACCCGGGCCGGGCAGCCGTGGCCGGCGGCACGGCCGGATCAGGATGGCACTGTGACCACAATCGACGACGTGGCCCGGTTGGCGGGGGTCTCCACCGCCACCGTCTCCCGCGCGCTGCGCGGGTTGCCGACGGTCTCCGAGACGACCCGGATCCGGGTACTGCTCGCCGCCGAACAACTCGACTACACCGTCTCGCCCAGCGCCTCCCGGCTGGCCGGCGGCAAGACCGGCACCGTCGCCGCGATCGTCCCCCGGATCACCCCCTGGTTCGTCGGTGCCGTGGTGGAGGCCGCCGAGGAGGTCCTGCATGCCGCCGGTTACGACCTGCTGCTCTACAACGTCGGCGGCCGGGAGCACGCCCGGACGCGCCTGCTGCACAAGTCCAACCTGCCCAAGCGGGTCGACGGGGTGATGCTGGTGGCCACCCCGATGCGCGCCGACGACCTGGCCACGATCGCCAGCCTGGCGCTGCCGGGCGTCACGGTCAGCTCCGGCACGGTGGTACCGGGCTGGCCGAGCATCCGGATCGACGACGTGGCGGCCGGCCGGACCGCCACCGAACACCTGCTGAGCCTCGGGCACCGGCGGATCGCCTGCGTGCGGGGCGACCCGGCCGACGAGTTCGCGCACCCCGCCCACCTGGAGCGGTACCGCGGCTACCGGGAGGCGCTCGACGCCGCCGGCACCAGCCCCGACCCTGGGCTCGGGGTGCAGGCCCGGGCGGACGCCGAGGGGGGCCGGGCGGCCACCGAACGGCTGATCGCCCGGGGCGAGCTGCCCACGGCGATCGTCGCCAGCTGTGACGAGCTGGCGATGGGGGTGCTGAACGCGCTGCGGATGGCCGGGGTACGGGTGCCGCAGCAGGTCAGCGTCGTCGGAATCGACGACCACGACCTGGCCGGCGCGTTCGGCCTGACCACCGTGGCCCAGCCGGCGGCCGAACAGGGCCGGCGCGCCGCCGGTACGCTGCTGGGCCCGCTGGCCGGCCAGGCCCGGACCGGGGAGGAACCCGCCCCGGTGATCCTGCCCACCCGGCTTGTCGTACGGGATTCGACCGGCCCGCCCCGGGCAAACTGAACCTCGACCCTCGCCCGGAGCCCACGCCGGGTCCGCCCGCGAGCCGCGACCGATGGGAGAGCACCCTGAACAGCACCGAGACGATGACCTCCGGCACCGGACCCGTCGCCGCGCAGCGCGCCACCGGCACCGGACCCGCCGAGGCCGGGCCCTGGTGGCGGCACGCGGTCATCTACCAGATCTATCCGCGGTCGTTCGCCGACTCCGACGGCGACGGGATCGGCGACCTGCCTGGGATCACCGCCCGGCTGGACCACCTGGTCGAGTTGGGCGTGGACGCGGTGTGGCTGTCGCCGTTCTATCCGTCCCCGCAGGCCGACGCCGGCTACGACGTGGCCGACTACCGTGGGGTGGACCCGCTCTTCGGCACCCTGGCCGACCTCGACCGGCTGATCGCCGAGACCCACGCCCGTGGCCTGCGGTTCATCGTCGACCTGGTGCCCAACCACACCTCCTCGGCACATCCGTGGTTCGCCGCCGCCCTGGCGGCCGGGCCGGGCAGCCCGCAGCGGCGGCGCTACGTCTTCCGGGACGGCCGCGGCCCCGGCGGCAGCGAACCGCCGAACGACTGGCAGAGCGTCTTCGGCGGCCCGGCCTGGACCCGGGTGACCGAACCGGACGGCAGCACCGGGCAGTGGTACCTGCACCTCTTCGACCGTGGCCAGCCCGACCTCAACTGGGACCTCGCCGAGGTGCGCGCCGAGTTCCACGACATCCTCCGGTACTGGCTGGACCGGGGCGTGGACGGTTTCCGGGTGGACGTGGCGCACGGGCTGGTCAAGCAGCTCGACCTGGCCGACGCGCACCCGCCGGTGGAGCCGGTCACCGGCGAGGGCACCGAGGGCCCCCGCCCGCCGATGTGGGACCAGGACGGCGTACACGCGATCTACCAGGAGTGGCGCCGGGTGCTGGACGAGTACCCGGGCGAACGGATCCTGGTGGCCGAGGCGTGGGTACAGCCCGCCGAGCGGCTGGCCCGGTACGTCCGGCCGGACGAGATGCACCAGGCGTTCAACTTCGAATACCTGGAGGCGGCCTGGACCGCCCCGGTCCAGTACGCGGTGATCACCCGTTCGCTGACCGCCAGCGCGGCGGTCGGCGCACCCACCACCTGGGTGCTCTCCAACCACGACGTGCTGCGGCACGCCAGCCGGCTCGGGTTGCCGGTCGGCACGCCCCGGCCCCGGGGCATCGGCGTCGACGACCCGCAGCCGGACGCGGTCGTCGGGCTGCGCCGCGCCCGGGCGGCCACCCTGCTGATGCTCTCGCTGCCCGGCTCCGCCTACCTCTACCAGGGCGAGGAGTTGGGACTGCCGGAGCACACCACGCTGCCGGACGAGTCCCGGCAGGACCCGACCTGGCAGCGGAGCGGTCACACCGAGCGGGGTCGGGACGGCTGCCGGGTGCCGATCCCGTGGGAGGCGGACGCCCCGTCGTACGGCTTCGGGCCCGGGGACGCGAGCTGGCTGCCGCAGCCGCCGCTCTGGGCCGAGTACGCCCTGGACCGGCAGCGCGGGGTGGCCGGCTCCACGTACGAGCTGTACCGGACCGGCCTGCGGCTGCGCCGGGAACTGCGGCTCGGCTCCGGCACGGTGTACTGGCTGACCAGCCCGGACGACGTGCTCCACTTCCGCAACGGCGAACTGCGGGTGTTGACCAACTTCGGCGCCGAACCGGTGGAGCTGCCGGCGGGCGCCGAGCTGGTGCACGCGAGCGGCCCGCTCGACGCCGACGGGCGGGTGCCGACCGACGTCACGGTCTGGATCCGGTGAAAGGAAGGGCCCCCTCTTATCGCTTTCTGTTGTATAGGGGGCCCTTCCTAACCGTCGGGTACGGATTGACGACCCGGCCGGCAGTCACCGACCCCACCTGTCCCGCAGCGGCGGGAACGCCGGGAACGGGGCGTGCGGCTCGCGCTGGTACCAGACGGCCAGCGAGGCGATGTCGTCGGTGAGCGGCTGGTACGTCTTGTCCGGATACCAGCCGAGCGCCTGCACCGTGACCCGGAGGTCGGCGTCGAAGCCGATCGGATCGAGCAGGTGCCAGCGGTAGAGGCTGAACCGCCGGGGTGACTCGGGGCCGCCGTTGCTGGCCAGCGGCAGGCCGAGGAAGGGTGCCGAGTACGCCTGCTCGGTCCGGTCGTGTTCGATGTCGCGGTAGAAGCACCACGCCCCGCCGAAGTAGTCCTCGGTGCCGGTGTCGCAGATGGTCGGGAATTCGTCGTCGCCGTCCAGGTAGAACTTGACCTCGCCCTCGCCCCACCAGCCGCCGGAGAGTCCGGTCCAGGCCAGTGCGGTGCCGACGTAGTGTCCCCGACCGCGTACGCCGTCCAGGATGGTGTGCTCCGGGTGCTCCCGTGTCGTCATCGAGCGGCGCCACTGGGCGTGCAGGTAGGCCGCGTCGTCGGGGACGTCGTGCCGGTGATAGATGATCTTGTAGGTCACCACCTCGGCGTCGATCTCGCCGTCGTTGCTCAGGGTCAACCTGGCGTGCCGGCGGAACGGCATCCGCCACCAGCAGTTCAGGCCGCGCCTCGGCGCGACGACCACGGGCAGGGACGACACCTCGTGCACCGCCTCGTCGTGCCCCATCCCGAAGAAGTCGCCCAGCGGCGTCTCAATCGACGGCTCCGGCTCGTCGTCCCAGTACGCGCGCAGCACCAGCCGGCGGTACTCGCGGATGTCCGAGGTGATCCAGAAGTACGAGATGGCACCGGGACCGTCGAGGTCGGCGAGGGTGACGGTGGCGCCGGCCGGCAGGGTGATGAACGGCCGGACCTTCCAGCCCCGGCCCAGCGGTACGGCGGCCGCCGAGTGCGGCAGGTCGGGGTCGGCCGGGTCCGGAACCCGGGTGGCGCCGGCACCCTTGGCACCGGTCGGATTCTCCGGCGACACCATCCGGGTCTCGACTCGTCCCAGGTATGGCAGGCCGTCGAGCAGTCCACCGGTGCCGAAAGCGGATCTGTGCACGGGGTTCCTCCACACGCCGACGGACGAAGTCACTGAGCCGTAGCGAAACATGGAGATGTCTGACTGCTGACCTCCTGTCACGGATACGACAGCGCCGCAGGTCGTGGAGCATCCGCCGGGTACCCGAAGCGGCCGACCCGGCGGACCGTGGCACGGCGCCGGCCGTCGCTAGCCGGAGGGCGGGTGGGGTGAACCGATCCGCCGCCCGTCCGGGGTGACCTCCTCGGCCCGTACGGTGAGCAGCTCGTGCACCCGGTCGATGTCCTCGGGCGCGCTGCGCGACGCGAGCCAGTACATGATCCCGGTGGGGATGAAGAAGAGCTGGAAGGCGGCGAGCCCGACCGCGAAGTTCAGCGGTGGCGGGAAAGCCACCCGCAGCGCCGAGGCGGCCACCCCGATCAGCCCGTTGCCGGCCGCCCGGCCCACCCCGTTGACCAGGTTGCCGAGGCTGTAGACCGTACCCCGGTGTTCCGGCGGGTTGACGTCGGCGATCAGCGCGAACCAGTTCGGCGAGTTGGCCGAGGTGAGGCCGAGCGCGAGCAGGGCGGTGAGCAGGCTGAACCCGACCGTCGGCTCGGTGAGGACGCTGCCGAGCACCGCCGCGGCCACCGCGCCGGCACCGGCGCCGTCGGGCACGTCGATCCGGATCGGCACGAAGAAGAGCACCAGGTAGAACGGTACGGCCGCCAGCACCCCGATCGCCGCGACCATCGCCCGGCCCCGAGGGGTACGCCGTTGTGCGGCGTCGCCGATGAGTCCCCCGACGATGGAGAGCACCCCGCCGAGCTGGAAGAGTACGGCGAAGATGCTGCCCACGACCGTGGCGGTGGCCGACGAGTAGCCCTGCGCCTCGGCCCGCTCCCGGAACAGTGCCGGCAGCCAGACCAGCGAGCCGAAGGCCACCTGTGCGGTGAGCCCCTGCAACACCAGCCAGCGGTTCGTCCGGCGGCCCAGGATGCCGGGCAGGTCGGCCCGACTGATCCGGTAGTCGTAGTCCCCGCCGACCGCCAGCGCGTCGGTCAGCTCCGGCTCGCTCTGGCCGCGCCGGATGTCGTAGGTGAGCAGGTATGCCACGGTCGCCACCAGACCGGCGACGCTGAGCAGCAGGAACGGGCGGCGCCAGTCCTGCGCGCCGAGCACCCCGCCGACCAGGGTGCCGGCCAGGGTGCCGACGCCCTGGGAGAGTCCCCAGAAGCTGAGTACCAGGCCCCGGCGGCGCGGGCTGACCAGGTCGGTGACCACGGAGAAGCCGACCGAACCCACCGCGCCGAGGCCGATCGCGGCCAGCAGTTGCGTGCCGAAGAACGCCAGGTAGCTGGGGGCGAGCGCGCTGCCCGCCGTCCCGGCCGCCCAGAGCAGCGTGCCGACCATGAGCAGCGGCTTGCGGTTGGTCCGGTCTCCGACGTACGCCCAGCCGACCGCGGCCACCGCGCTGACCAGGAAGCTCGTCGCGGTGACCGCGCCGACCGCACCGACACCGACGTCGAGTGCGGGCGCGATGGAGCCGTAGAGCGGCGGCACCAGTCCGATCGCCACGTTGTCCAGCGAGGCGAGCACCACGAAGACCGCGACGCTGTAGAACCGGTGGACCGGTCCCCCGCCTCGGGCGACTCGCTGGGCACCGATCGTCATGTCCGGCACTCAATCAGGATCAGGTAACGGCGGGATGACGGTACCGCCGGGTGGGCTACCCGGAATTCTGCCGGTTGGTACGCCATTTCGGTGGGGCCGTCGGTGCGGGATCGTAGTGTGCACGCGACTGTCCGTGATGGCGCGACGCCCGGACGGGATCGTCGAGAGTGGTTCGGATTCCTGGAGGTGCTGGTGGAGCCGACGAGGACGAACGTACGCCAGCGGGTGGCCGACCGGGCGGCGGAAGATCGCGCGGACGCCGGCCGCGCGGACGGGCCGGACGATCCGGCGGCGCTGCCGGAGCTGGCCGACGCCGGCTGGATGCACCACGGCGCCGCCTTTGCCGAGACGAGTTTCTGGGCGGTGGCCCGGCGACTGCCGGCGATCATCCGGGAGGCGGTACTGCTGGCCTGGCGGGTCAGCCGGGCCGACACGCTGGCCGCGATCGGCCTCAACATCGTCGCCGGCATCATGATCACGTTCGGTCTGCTGGCCACCAGCACCGTACTGCGGGAACTCTTCGCCTCCGGGCCGACCCCGGACCGGGTCCGGTCGGCCGCGCCCGGCCTGACGGTGGCGGCGCTGGCGGTGATGGCCAAGGGCGGCCTGACGATCGCGGCCGGCTGGGCCCAGGCCCGGCTCGCGCCGCAGATCAACTACCGGGTCGAGCTGCGGCTCTTCGAGGCGACCACCGCGGTCGACCTGGCCGCCTTCGACGACGCCGGCTTCGCCGAGGAGATGGACCGGGCCCGGGACCGGGGCATGACCGAGGCGGCGTCGATCGTCGACGACACCGTCAACCTGATCACCGGCCTGGTCGGGGTGGTCGCCACCGCCGCCGCCGTCACGGTCATCCAACCGCTGCTGCTGCCCTGCCTGCTGGTCGCGGCGGTGCCGTCGGCGGTGACCGCGGTCCGGATCGCCCGCCGGGAGTACATCGCGCTGCTGGCCAGGATCACCCGGCGACGCCGGCTCTGGATGCTCGCCACCCTGATGGCGAACCGGCACACCGCGGTCGAGGTGCGGACGTACCAGATGCGGGGATTCCTGCTCGGCGAGTACCGCCGGGTGATGACCATGGAGACCCGGGCCCAGCTCCGGCTGGTCCGGTCGCAGACCTCGACCCGGGTGGGCGGCGGCTCGGTCGCCGGGCTCGCCACCTTCGCGATCTACGCCGTACTCGGCTGGCTGCTGCTCGCCGGCGTGGTGCCGCTGGCCGCCGCCGCGACCGCGCTGCTGGCGCTCCAGGCCGCCCGGACCAGCCTGGGCAACACCGTGCACGCCACCAACCGGCTGTACGAGGACGCGCTCTACTACCGGGACTTCCTGACCTTCCTGGAGCGGGCCGACGGGCGTACCCGGGGCGGGGGCGGCGCGGCCGTCGCCGGCTTCGAGGAGATCGAGGTCGACGAGGTCAGCCTGCACTACCCGGACACCGAGCGGCCGGCGGTGGACCGGGTCAGCCTGACCGTACGCCGGGGCGAGGTGATCGCCCTGGTCGGCGAGAACGGTTCGGGCAAGACGACCCTGGCCAAGCTGCTCGCCGGGCTCTACCAGCCGACCGGCGGGACGATCCGCTGGGACGGGGTGGACATCGGCACCCTCGACCCCGGCGCCGTCGGCGCGCAGGTGGCGGTGCTGAGCCAGGACTGGTGGAAGTTTCCGTTCACCGCCCGGCAGAACATCACGATCGGCCGGTACGACCGGCCCGAGGAGGCCGGGCCTACCGTGGTGGCGGCGGCGACGGCCGCGTCGGCGCACGAGATGGTCAGCGGGTTGCCGCGCGGCTACGACACGCTGCTCGACCGCAGCTTCCGGGACGGCCACGACCTCTCCGGCGGCCAGTGGCAGCGGCTGGTGGCGGCCCGGGGACTCTATCGGGAGGGCCGGCTGCTGATCTGCGACGAGCCGTCCGCCGCGCTCGACGCCCGGGCCGAGCACGCGCTCTTCCAGCAGCTCCGCCGGCACCCGGACCGGACGATCGTGCTGATCACCCACCGGCTGGCCAACGTGCGGCACGCCGACCGGATCTACGTGATGCGGGACGGTCGGCTGGTCGAGCAGGGCGACCACGACCAGCTCGTCGAGGCCGGCGGGCTCTACCGGGAACTCTTCGACCTCCAGGCCAGCGGCTACACAGAGTGAAAGTGAGTCAACTTATGGCGAGGATGTGACGCGGAACCGGACGGCGGCGCTATTCCAGGTGCCGGCTGGGGCGTGGCGTGCGCCCGGTGCCCCCCAGCCACCGAGCCACACCCCAGCCGGCCCCGACCGACCCTGACGGGGACGTACGTCACCGATTCGTTCCCCTCGCCCGCCCGGACTACCGGGGCGGCAGCACGTCGCGCCGCTCCTCCACCCGCCGGTACTCGGTCGGCTCGGTCGTGGTGACCTGGCGGTACTCGGTCGGCTCGGTGGTGGTCACCACCGCCCGGCGCCGGTTGCTCCAGATCACAGTGGTCATGATCAGGCCCAGTACGCCGGCCGCCATCAGGATCCAGCCGACCACGTCCAGGTCCAGGCCACCGACGCTGACGTTCAGGGCGAAGGTCAGGATCGCACCGAGCGCGATCAGGAAGATGCTGGTGCCGATACCCATGACACGCCTCCTCTTGGGGGATGCTTGGCTGTCATGGCTCCTGCTACCCAGTCGCCGAGCCGACGAATCGTCGTACCGGGGCCGGGCTGCCGCGACACCGCCCTCGGCGGCTGCCGGCTACGGCGCGCAGCTCGGTTCGCGGGCGCCGAAGTCGGCACACCGGAACAGCGACGGGTTGACCTGTGACGGCGGGCGCCACCTGGCCGACGCCTGCTCGTAGTCGTACGCCAGGGCGAGCAGGCGGGCCTCGGTGTAGGCGGTACCCAGGAAGGAGATCCCGACCGGGCGACCGTTCGCCGGGTCGTACCCGATCGGGACCGCGACCGACGGGTACTGGGCCCGGGCGCCGATCCCGGCCGACCCGCTGCCGACGAAGGCGATCGCGTCCAGGTTCTCGGCGGCGATTACCGAGTCGATCCGCTCCCGCGCCCCGGCGATCCCGGCGTCCCGGTTGGTCTCGTACTCCGACCTCGCCACCGGATCGGTCAGGTCGATCTCGTTCGAGGCGACCAGCTGGGTCTGGCCGAACTTGATCGCGCCCTCCTCGGCGTGCGCCAGGTTCCACCGCACCACGTCGTCGAGGGTGTCCATCGGCGCCTGCCGGGGCAGCCGGGCCAGGTAGGCGTTCAGGTCCCGCTTGAACTCGTAGTTCAGGATGCTCGGCGGCAGGCCGCCGGTGTCGACGGTGACCGGCACGACCGTGGCGCCCCGGGCCCGCAGCACGTCCAGCGCCTCGGCGAACAGCACCCCCTGGTTGCCGGTCGGGCTGCTGGCGACACCGATCCGGCTGCCCCGCAGCGCGGTCGTCGAGAGCGCCCTGGTGTAGTCGGTGCCGACCACGCCCGAGCTGGTTTCGGTGACCGGGTCCTCCGGGTCGATCCCGGTCAGCGCGCTGAGCAGGGCGGCGGCGTCGTAGACGGTCCGGGTCATCGGGCCGGCGGTGTCCTGGCTGGCGGCGATCGGCACCACCCCGGTCCGGCTGACCAGGCCGACGGTCGGCTTCACCCCGACCAGCGAGTTAGCCACCGACGGGCTGAGGATCGAACCGGAGGTCTCGGTACCGATCGTGACGGTGGCCAGCGCCGCCGCCGCGGCCGAGCCGGAACCCGAGCTGGAGCCGCTGGGGGTCTGGCTGACGTCGTACGGGTTGAGCACCTGGCCGCCGAGCCCGCTGTAGCCGGACGGCATCCCGCTGGTGGTGAAGTTGGCGAACTCGGTCAGGTTGGTCTTGCCGAGGATGATCGCCCCGGCCGCTTTCAACCGGGTGACCAGGAAGGCGTCCCGCGCCGGGTACGAGTGCTCCAGCGCCATCGCCCCGGCGGTGGTGGGCAGCCCCGACAGGTCGATGTTGTCCTTGATCAGCACCGGGATGCCGTGCATCGGCCCCTTCGCCCGGCCCTGCCGGCGCTCCTGGTCGGCCCGCTTCGCCTGGGCGACCGCGTCCCGGGTGACCGCCCGGACGGCGTTCAGGCCCGGGCCGTTGGTGTTCAGCGCCCGGATCCGTTCCAGGTAGGCCTGGACGAGTTCCTCCGAGCTGATCCGCCGGGCGTCCAGCGCCGCGCGGATCTGCGGGATGCCGGCCCGTTCCAGGTCGAGCGGGAACGGCCGGTGCCGCCCGGTCGCCTCGGACGGGCCGCCGAGCGAGGTGGCGACCAGCGCGGCGATGCTGACCAGGACGGTGGCGAGTACGCCGAGCCGAGCCGCGGATCGCGGCCGGGTCGGCACAACGGATTGATACACCTGCACGCCCTTCCATGAGGCCACGCCCGGGCGGCCCACGGACACCCGGACCTGAGGGGGATCTCGGAAGCACACGGTTGGAATGTGATCGCTACGATACGGATCGATTCGGGTCCGGTAAACGATCTTCCTCCGGCCGGCGTACCGGCCGCGCCACGGTTCCGCCCACCAACACCCGGCTCAGCGGTCGAGCGTACGGGTCAGCCCGGCGACCACCGCCGTGGTGAGCACCCAACCGGCCAGCACCAGCAGCGCGGCGACGTACTCGGTGCCGCCGACCGGCTTCCAGGCGTTGTCGTGCCCCAGGTTGACGATCGGCAGCAGCAGGTCGAGCGCCTGGAGCGCGGCGTTCCGCTCCGGCGCCTCGGCCGGGTTCCGGGCCACCGACGGATCCAGGGCGAAGCTGAGCGTCCCCAGTGCCCAGAAGGCGACCAGCCAGATCGCGGCCAGCCAGGTGCGGTAGCCGTAGCCGACCAGGCCGTCGACCAGGGCGCCGAAGAGCCGCCCCGGAGCCCGCAGGGTGGCCCGCCGTCGCCGCTGCCGCTCCAGCAGTACCCGGCGGGCCTCCGCCTCCTGGCCACTTCGCCGGTACACCTCGGCGAGCTGCTCGTACGGCTGCGGGGTGTAGCCCTCGGGACTGCGCCGCAGCCAGTCGAGCCGTTGCCGGACGCTGACCGGCACCGGCGGCGACGGCTCGTCCGGCGGGGACGGCGCCCGGGCGATCAACAGCCGGTAGGTGCAGCCGATCAGGTCCAGCTCCGCCGGCCAGGTCCGCGGGTCGTCGAAGATGGAGTCGGCCTGGAGACCGGAGAGCCGGACCCGCCCGGTCGGCCGCTCGGCGAAGGTCAGCCAGACGCTGCCGGCCCGGGCACCCCCGAGATGCAGGGCGAACGTCCCCGCCCCCCGGAGTGCGCCGTGGTGGAAGTTGAGCTGGTTGCCGATCTGGGCGTGGATCAGCAGTACGGCGCCCTCGGCGGTGAAGCCGTACCGGGCGGTGAGGCTGCCGGCCACCGTCAACCGGTCCGCGCTCAGCGCCGCCCCGGTCGGATGCCGCAGGGTGGCGCCGTCGAGATCGAGGTTGCCACCCACCTGGGCACCGCCGAGCCAGACCTGACCCTCGGCGACGAACCCCTGCCGGGCGTGCAGGTTGCCGGTCACGGTCAGCCGGCCCGCCGCCAGCGCCGTACCGGGGTCGATCGGCGGGAAGACCTCGGCGGTCGACCCGGCCCGGTCGGCCAGCCGGGAGCCGTTCAGGGTGACCGTGCCGCCGACCCGGGCGTCCCGCAGGTCGACCGGGCCGGTGACGACGCAGCGCAGCAGCGCCAGGTCTCCGCGCAGTTCGAGCAGCCGGGCCCGCAGGCCCGGCAGGGTGCAGTCGGCGAGGACGAGGTTGACCGCCCGGGCCTCGGTCAGCTCGGGTACGTCGGTGAAGGTGCAGCCACTGATCGAGACCGGGACGGTGATCTCGGCGTGCCGCAGGTCCAGCCGGCCAACGATCCGGGCCGACCGCACCCGCAGCCCGGCCCGGGAGCCGGCCCGGTTGGCGTCGCCGGTGAGCAGCTCGACCAGCAACTCCGCCCGGACCGGGTACGCCGTGCCGCGCAGGTCGACCTCGGCTCCCTCGCCGAACGCCGACCGCACCCGCCGCTCCGCCGGATTCCACCGCCACGATCCGCTCCGCACGACAGCGAGAATTCCAGACGGTGCCCCGGCTCGGGTACCCCGCTCGGCTGCCGGGGCGCGGTCAGTCCGGGTCGTGCACCGTCGCCCAGTCGGTCGGGATGAAGTGGTCGGGCGCGTGCAACACGTTGAGCAGGCGCTGCCGGATGCTCTCGTGCATCACCGCTCCCCACGGGAAACGGGTGGGGTACTGCACCATGTTGCGGAAGCTGTTCGCCGGCCCGTTGTTCCGCTCCAGATACTGGATGGCGGCCTGGGTGCAGACGTAGTCGGCGTACGCGAGCGCCTGGTGCGCGGCGGTGTAGAGCGCCTCGGTGCCGGGCTGGTGCCGCAGGTAGGGCTCGAACCACGGCAGGTCGACCCCGGCCATCGGGGTGGGCTGGAACTGGAGGTCGTTCGCGAGCGCCACCGGCAGCGGCTCGTCCTCGATGCCGTTGGCCTGGGCGAGCATCTGGGCGCCGGCCAGCACCCCGGCCGGCTCGGCCAGGTCGAGCAGCTTCTGCCGGCCGATCACCGCGTGGTGGTTCCGCTGCATGTAGCGGTCCAGCCCCAGTGGATCGTCCGGAAAGTCGAACGCGATCTCGGCCAGCGCCTCCACCCGGTCGTGCCGGCCCCGGTTGTTGTAATACGTGATCATCCAGCTCATCGCCTTCGGGGCGTACTGCGGGTCGCTGGTGGCCCGCGCCTTCGCCATCGCGTCCCGGGCCCGGTCCGGCTCGCCGGCCCGCTCGTGGTTGAGGGCGATGTGGAACCACGCCACCGCGCTGTACCCGAGCCGGTACGGCCCGGCGAGCTGGTTCCAGAACCGGTTCGCCAGCTCGTAGTCCTCGACCCGGGTGGCGTGCCCGGCGAGCAGCAGTTTGGCCGCCGGGGTGTAGATCGGATGGTCCCCCTCGGCGGCGATCCGCAGCGCGTCCGCGCCGCCGGCCAACTGCCGGTGCGTGTACGGCACCGCCTTCGCCAGGGCGAGGAGGAACGCCGCCTCGGTCCGGTACGGGGCGCCGGGTGCCGCCTCCGTGAGCCCCTTGAGCTGCGCGGCGGCCGGCTCCGGCTGCCCGGTCAGCAACAGCTCGAATGCGTCCCGGCACACCGCCGCGCGCCGGATGCGTTCGGTCTCCTCCATCAGCGGCCTCCTCGGACAGTTTCACCGGCCCGTAAGGAAGCTACACACCTCGCGGCGATCCGACTACCCACAGTGTCCGCGCCGACCTCTCGGGCGCGTCGACCTCTCGGGCGCGTCGACCGGCCCGACCGCCACCGCCCCGACCGCCGCCGGCCGACCACAGGCAGCCGGATCGGCGCTACCAGTGCCAGTTCCGCGGCGACCAGACCCACCGGCCGGCCCGGAGTGCCGTACCCGCCTGCCGGGCGAGCCGGCCGAGCACCGGCGCCACCAGCCAGAGCAGCACCACGGCGTGGCCGGCGAGCGCGACCCGCTGCAACCCGGTCAGGGCCGGCTGCTCCACCAGCGGATACCACAGTGGGCTGAACTCCGGGGTGAAGTGGCAGAGCGACTCCAGGTAGTAGTTGTTGTCGTAGCAGGTCCACGGCCAGAGCTGCCCGTAGACCAGGCTGTTGACGGCACCCCAGACCGAGAGCAGTACGGCGGCGAGGGTGGCCAGGTTCGCCCAGGGTCCCGCCTCGGCCGCCCCCAGCCGTACGGCCAGGGCCAGGCTGGCCGGCAGGATGGCGAGCAGGAAGAACCTCGGCCCCCAGTACAGGCCGCCGTACCAGGCCCACCAGGAGGCGTAGACCAGCACCAGCCCGGCCACGAAGAGCAGCCACAGCAGCCAGACCCCGGCCACGCCCCGACCGGCCCGCTCCGGCAGCCACCGCCGCACCGGCAGGAACAGTCCCGGGATGAACCAGAGCAGCCCCTTGCCGAACGAGAAGAGGATCGCCAGCACCCCGAGCAGCAGCGGGTAGGAGAAACCCGGCTCGCCCGAGTACGGCATCACGGTCTGCCCGCCGCCGTTGTTCGCGTACGCCCGGTGCAGCGGGTCACCGAAGCGCAGCCACGCCTCACCGGCGACCAGCAGCCCGGCCGCCAGCAGCACCAGCAGGTAGCGCAGCCGCCGCTCCCGCAGGCAGAGCAGTCCGACGACGAGACCGAGCGCCACCACCGACGCGGGGGTGTTGGCGACCCCGAGCACCACCCCGACCCAACCGGCCAGCCGGGTCGGCCGGCCCGTCCCGGGCAGCGTCGCGGCGAGCAGTCCCACCCCGACGGTCGTCGCCGTGAACATCTCGCCATAGAAGTCCTGTACGTGCACGGCGGCCATGCTCCCGGCGACCAGCAGCAGGAGGAACCGCCGCAGCAGCCCGCGATCCATCCGGTCGCGCAGCAACAGGTGTACCGCCAGCAGCGCGAACCCGAAGAGCAGCAGGTTGTACTGCGCCAGCACCGGCTGCGGGTCGCCGTACCAGCGGCCGACCGCCCACAGCGGAGTCGCGAAGAGCGGCCCGATCAACGAGTACGCCATCTCCGGCATCTGCCGCTGCTCCAGCAACTGGAGCAGCGCCTGATAGCGGACCAGCCCGTCCCCCATCATCGGCGGCCGGGGATAGACCGCCAGCAGCAGCATTCCGGCACCGAGCAGCAGCCACTCCAGCAGCGCGGCGATCCCCGCCCGGGACCGCACCGGCAGCACCGTCGGCTCCGCCGTCCCCGGGGGCGACTCCGACTCGTCCGACGGCTCCCCGGACTCCCCCCGCGCTCCGGACCTCTCCCGCACCTCGCCGACCGCCGGCGCCTCCATCGACAGTCCCTCCACCCTCACCACCCGATCGGGCCGAAACTCCGGCCACAGGCAGTGTGCCAAACATCGACCCACGGTCCTATAGGCAATCTTGGATGCCTACCGGACCGTGGGTCGACCGGGGTGGGAGACGTGCGGCGGGAGCCACCGCCGGGGCGGTGGCTCCGCTAGCCCGCCGGGCGGTCCAGGATCAGGTCACGGGCGCGGGCGTACTGCTCACGGATCCGGGAGACGCCGGGCGCGACGTACTCCTGGGACTCGCCGGTCGACCAGGCGGGCGGCTCCGCTCCACCCTGGACGATCCAGGCGGCCTGCCGGGCCGCTCCGTCGGCGACGTACTCGCCCGGCTCCGGCACCAGCACCGGACACCCGAAGACCTCCGGCGCGATCCGGCGTACCGCCTCGGAGCGGGCCCCGCCACCGACCAGGATGATCCGGTTCGCCGTCGCGCCCTCGGCGAGCAGCGCGTCCAACCCGTCCGCCAGCGCGCAGAGCATGCCCTCGACGGCGGCCCGGGCCAGATGCCCCGGCGTCGAGGTGCGCAGGGTCAGCCCGTGCACCGCCCCGGTCGCCAGCGGCCGGTTCGGCGTCCGCTCGCCCTCCAGGTAGGGGACCATCACCAGCCCGTCCGCGCCGGCCGGCGTGCTCAACGCCAGCTTGGCCAGCTCGTCGAGTCCGACCCCCAGCATCGCCGCCGCCGCGTCCAGCACCCGGGCCGCGTTCAGGGTGCAGACCAGCGGCAGGAAGCGTCCGGTCGCGTCCGCGAACCCGGCCACCGTGCCGGACGAGTCCGCCGCCGGGGTGTCCGCGACGCTGAACACCGTCCCCGAGGTACCGATCGAGACGACCACGTCCCCGGCGACCGCACCGACGCCCAGGGCGGCGGCCGCGTTGTCCCCGGTCCCCGGCCCCAGGAGAGCGCCGTTCGGCAACCGCCCGGCCACCTCCGCCGGCCCCAGCACGGTCGGCACCGCCACCGTCCGCCCGAGCGCCCGCTCCAGCAGGTCGATCCGGTAGTCACCGGTCGCCGGTGACCAGTACCCGGTCCCGCTCGCGTCCCCCCGGTCGGTACGCAGCGCGTCCAGCCCGGCCGCACCGCCCAGCCGCCAGGTCAGCCAGTCGTGCGGCAGGCAGACCGCGGCGACCCGCGCCGCGTTCTCCGGCTCGTTCCGGGCCAGCCAGCGCAGCTTGGTGGCGGTGAAACTCGCCACCGGCACGCTGCCGACCGCCTCCGCCCAGGCCCGCCGCCCGGCCTCGCCACCGCCGAGCTCCTCGACCAGTTCCTCCGCCGCCCCCGCCGACCGGGTGTCGTTCCAGAGCAGCGCGGGCCGGACCACCTCACCCGCCTCGTCGAGGCAGACCATCCCGTGCTGCTGACCGGCGACGGCCACCGCCGCCACGTCGTCCAGCCCACCGGCCTCGGCGATCGCCGAGGCCAACGCGTCCCACCAGGCCCGGGGGTCGACCTCGGTCCCGTCCGGATGCGCCGCCCGGCCGCTGCGGACCAGCGCCCCGGTCTCGGCGTCCCGGATCACCACCTTGCACGACTGGGTCGACGAGTCGACCCCGGCAACGAGCGCCATCTCCACGCCCTCCTTCTGGGCTCACGGACGGTTGTCGCAGTCAACACAACGGTCGTCGGGGGGGGGGCCCCGGGGGGGCCCCCCCCCCCCCCCCCCCCCCCCCCCGGGGCCCCAACAAAAAACCCACCCCCCCCACCAACTCCCACCCCCCCACG